>DASWNR010000272.1:0-14057 GCA_036399155.1 Pyrinomonadaceae bacterium | reverse complement strand
CTCGGCAAGTAGGGGAGGGGCCGACGCCCGCTGCCTCGTCAGAGCGAACAGCAGCGGGAAGATCGCGGCGTACATGGTCGCGCCGCGCACCCAGCTCAACCTCTGCCAGCGCCCGCCGCGCGCCAGCCACTCCGAGGGCGCAACGCCCGACCCCGCGCTCCGCTCGAAGGCGATTAGCTCGGGGATGAAGTAGATCGCGGAGACGACGATCACCGCCACGTACACCACGAAGCTGATGAGGATGAGATAGCGCCGGGCGCCCCAACGCCAGTTCGTGACCAGCGTGAGGACGAGCGAGAGGATGAGCAGCGGGTGGATGAGCATCCAGAACTTGGCCTCGTGCAGGCCGTAAGTCCCGGTGACGACCACGGCCGAGTCTGGCAGCGCCGACAGGTAGACGGGAAAAAAGATGAGGTGCGAATAGGCTATCCCGCCGAGCAGCGTGCCCCACAGGACAACCGACAGCATAAGCGAAGTGTTGCCGAACCTCTGCGTCGCCATCCCACTTCCTCCTCGGTCACGGAGATGTCAAAGCCTTAGAGTTCCCCCTCGCACGAATCCCTGCACGCCCTCCCGCCGCCGCGCGTGGCTAGGCGGCCTCGCCGGCCGGCGTGTCGCGGCGCCCCTCTATCTCGGTCTTTATCCGTTCGATGACGGCCGCAATTGGCATGGACTTCAGGTCTACGCCGCTGCGGAGCCGGACGGAGACCTTGCCCTCCTCCGCCTCGCGGTCGCCGGCCACGAGCATGTAGGGCACCTTCTTCAACTGCGCGTTGCGAATCTTCTTCTGCATCGACTCGCGCGAGTCGTCAACCGTGACGCGGATTCCGCCGAGCGCGTTGGAGACGGGCGTGCCGAAAATCTCCTCGTAGACCTTCCGCGCGTACTCGTTGTGCCGGTCGGCGATGGGGATGACGACCGCCTGCACGGGCGCGAGCCACGTCGGGAAAGCGCCCGCGTAGTGCTCGATGAGGAAGGCGACGAAGCGCTCGTGCGAGCCGAGCGGCGCGCGGTGGATGACGTAGACCGGGTGCTCCTTGTTGTCGTCGCCGTTGTAGGTCAGGTTGAAGCGCTCGGAGGCGAGGAAGTCGAGCTGGTTGGTCGAGATGGCGTACTCGTTGCCGATGGCGCTCCGAATCATGAAGTCTATCTTGGGCCCGTAGAAGGCGGCCTCGCCCTCGGCCTCGACGTACGGGTAGCCCGACTCGTCCATCGCCTCCTGGATGATGTTCATGGCCGCGATCCACTTGTCGGGCGCGTCCACGTACTTGTCGAGCTTGTTCAAGTCCGGCTTCGAGAAGCGCATGTAATACTCGCTGATGCCGAACATCTCGTAGTAGCGCGCGTGCATATGCATGACCTTCAGGAACTCTTCCCGGGCCTGGTCGTAGCGGCAGTAGAGGTGCGCGTCGTTCTGCGAGAAGCCGCGCACGCGCATCAGCCCCGTCAGCACGCCGCTCTGCTCGTAGCGGTAGACCTGCCCGTACTCGGCGATGCGGAAGGGCAGCTCGCGGTAGCTGCGCGGGCGCGCCGCGTAAATCTGGTGGTGGTGCGGGCAGTTCATCGGCTTGAGGTAGTAAGCCTCGCCCTCGATGTCGATGGGCGCGTACATGTCCTCCTTGTAGTAGGGGAGGTGACCCGAGCGGTAGAAGAGACTGTCCTTGGTGATGTGCGGGGTGAAGACGCGCGCGTAGCCGTCCCTGCGCTCCTCCTCCTTGGCCAGCTTCTCAAGCTCCTCGCGGATGACCGCGCCGTTCGGCAGCCACAGCGGGAGCCCCTGACCCACGTCGTCCGAGAAGGTGAAGATTTCTAGCTCCTGCCCGAGCTTGCGGTGGTCGCGCTTCTTCGCCTCCTCAAGCCGCCACAGGTGCTTTTCGAGGTCTTCTTTGGTCGCGAAGGCCGCGCCGTAGACGCGCTGGAGCTGCTGGTTCTTCTCGTTGCCGCGCCAGTACGCGCCCGCGATGTTCATCAGCTTGAAGACGCCGATCTCGGACGTGGAGACGACGTGCGGGCCGCGGCACAGGTCGACGAAGTCGCCGGTCCTGTAGAGCGAGATGGTCACCGCGCCGCCGTCCTCGGTCGCGCCGACGGCGTCGTCGTCGCCCGTCTCTTTGGCGACCGCCGTGCTGCCCTTCTCCTTGAGCAGCTTCAGCAGCTCGACCTTGTAAGTCTGCCCGAGCCGCTCCATCTCGGCGATGGCGTCGTCCACGGGCAGCTCGACGCGCTCGTACTTAAGATTTTTGTTCTTAAGCTCGCGCATCTTCTTCTCGATGCGCTCAAGGTCTCTCTGCGTCAGGGACTCGGGGAGGTCCAAATCGTAGTAGAAGCCGTTCTCGATGGCGGGGCCGACGCCGAACTTCGCCTCCGGCCAGATGGCGTGCACGGCCGCCGCCATCAGGTGCGCGGCCGAGTGGCGCATGCGCTCAAGCTCGCCTCTTTTTTCCTGTGAAAATACGGAAGACATCTGTTTGCTCATAAGTAAATTTACACCGACGACACTTTTCCCTCGGTCGAACGAGAAATCATTATAACCGTTTTGACTTCGGAGGCGAGTTGGCCGGGCGGCCCTTCGGGCGTTGCGAGTCGCGCGCGGCGCGCGCTCAGGCCGCGCGGTTGGGCATGCGGAAGGTGAAGCGCGTCTCGGCGTCGGACGACTCGACTTCGAGCGCGCCTTCGTGGGCGCGCGCTATCTCCGAGGAGATGTAGAGCCCGAGCCCGAGCCCCTGCCGGCCGGGGCGGTCGGAGGCGCGGTAGAAGGGGCGGAAGAGTCTCTCGACCGTCTCGGGCGGGATGGGCGCGCCCTGGTTGGCGACCCACAGCTCGAAGCGCGCCTCGTCGCTGCGCGCGCCGACGCGGACCGTCCCCGCCGGGTCGCCGTGCGTGAGCGCGTTGGCGAGCAGGTTCGAGAACATCTGCGCGACGCGCGCGCCGTCGCAGTGGACGGGGCGCGCGAGCGCGACCTCGCTCTCGACGGCGCGGCCGGGCCAGGCCGTGCGGACTTCGGCGATGACCTGTTCGAGCACCGTCGCCAGCCCCGGGTCGGCCATGCGGTTAACGGGGAGGCCGCCGCCGAGGCGGCCTCGGGCGAAGTCGAGCACGTTGTCGATGAGCCCGGCCATGCGCGCCGCGCTCCGCTGGATGAGCGAGACGACGGACGCGGCCTTCTCTTCGAGCGGCATCAACTGGAGCAGTTCCGACCCGCCGCGCACCGCGTTCAGGGGGTTGCGAAGGTCGTGCCCGAGGACGGCGATGAACTGCTCGCGCAACTGCGCCGTCTCCCGCTCGTCGAGGAGCGCCGTCTCGCTCAGCCGCAGCCGCTCCTGCGCGTCGAGGTGGAAGGCGATGAGTTCGGCGAAGAGCTTGAACATGCCGACGGTCTCGGGCGTGTTCAGACGCGCGGGTCGGGGGTCGATGGAGCAGAGCGTGCCGAAGAAGCGGCCGTCGGGGCGGACGATGGGCACCGAGATGTAGCTCTGGAAGCCGTACAACTGCGGCGTCGGGTGTCGGCAGAACCCCTCGTCCTCGGCGACGTGGTCGATGACGACGTGTTGGCCGCTCTCGCGTATCTCGTCGCAGATGGTCGTGGCCACTTTAAGCTCGCCGCCGGGACTGAGGCCGAAGGCTATCTCGTCGCGCACCGCGCAGGCCACCCAGCGTTCTTCGGTCACGCGCGCCACGGCGGCGAAGCCCATGCCGGTCGTGCGGCACACGACCTCAAGAATCTTGGGCACCACGTCGATGCGGGCGACGGCGTCGAGGTCTTCGGCAAAGTTGTTCTGCAAGCGAGGGCTTCTCCGAACGTACAGCGGTTTCGCATACTTTAGTCGGGGGCGCGGGGGGCGTCAAACTTCCGGCGACGGCGCGGAAGGGGACTCGCCCGACTGGGTTTTCCCGACCCGAAGTCTTAAAATTGATGCGTGGCAAATCCTTCGAGGCGTCTGACGGAGAACGCGCCGGGCGACTTCTACGTTGACGACACGTGCATCGACTGCGACGCGTGCCGGCAGATAGCGCCCGGCGTCTTCCGCGACCACGGCGACCAGTCGAGCGTCTTCCGGCAGCCCGCCGAGCCCGCAGAGGCGCGGCGCGCGCTGATGGCGCTCGTCTCCTGCCCGACCTCTTCCATCGGCACGACGCGCGACCACGACGCGCGCGCGGGCGTCGAGGCGTTCCCCGAGCGCCTCGACGAGAACGTCTACTTCTGCGGCTTCACCTCCGAGTCGAGCTTCGGCGCGTGGAGCTACCTCGTCGTCCGGCCGGAAGATGAAGGGGGCAACGTCCTCGTCGATTCGCCGCGCTTCACGCGCCCGCTCGTCCGCCGCATGGAGGAGCTGGGCGGCGTCGGCACGATCTTTCTCACGCACCGCGACGACGTGGCCGACCAGGAGAAGTTCGCGCGACACTTCGGCGCGCGCCGCGTCATGCACGCGGACGACGGCGCCGCGCGCCACGGCGTCGAGCACGTCCTCGAAGGCGAGGGCGAGACGCGGCTCGACCGCGACCTCGTCGCCGTCCCGACGCCCGGCCACACGCGCGGCCACGCCGTCCTGCTCTACCGAGACAAGTACCTGTTCACGGGCGACCACCTCGCGTGGTCGCCGACGCGCGAGACGCTGACCGCCTTCCGCACCGCCTGCTGGTACTCGTGGCCCGCGCAGACGCGCTCGATGCGACGCCTGCTCGAATACCGCTTCGAGTGGGTTCTGCCCGGCCACGGCCGCATACACCACGACACGCCGGGGCGTATGCGCGCCGAGCTTGAGAGGTGCGTGGGTTGGATGGAGTCTTTCGGCTAGGGTCGGCTAGGGCTTCTTTTCCGGCTCGGGCTTCTTTTCGACTTCGGGGAAGATGCGGAAGGTCGGCAGCTTGAGCTTATCCGCCACCTCGGGCAGCAGGAGCTTAAGCACCTTCGCGTCGAGGCTGCCGCTGCCGAAGAGCCGCCAGTTCTTACCGTCGTCGGCCGAGATGCCAATCATGAAGGACTCGGCGACCTGGATGCCGTCGGGCGTGTTCATCCTGAGTTTGGTGGGGAGGACGACGTAAAGCTGTCGGCCTTCGCGCAACACCTGCGTCGGCTCGGCGGCGGGCGCGTACGACAGCGCCTCGTAGCCCTGCGTCTTCATCTCGTCCATGCCATTGCGGACGATTTCGATCATCTTTTCGCGCCCGCCCGCCATCTCCACGGCCTTCGGGTACATGAGGTCGGCCATCCGCTCGTATTTCCCATCCATGAAGGCGCGGCTGTATTCCTCGACCTGCGCGCGTAGCTGTCGGGTCGCGTCTTCGGCCAACCGCGTCTGAGGCGACTGCGACTGCGCCGCGGCGGCCGACGACAGCAGCAGCAGGAGGAGCGCGGCGGAGGAGACGAGGCCGGCGGCGCTCGGACGCCGGCCGATTCTCGGCGGGCGCGCGTCACTTTTGTTTGTGTTCATGTCGCGGGTCGTGTGGTCAGGGCATCTGCGCGATGCGCTGGCGGTAGGCTTCCACCTCCGGGCTCTGCGGCGAGAGGCGGGAGAGTTGCGCGACGGCCTCTTCGGCGGTCTTCCTGTCGCCCTTCTGGAGCGCGGCGGCGGCGATGTTGCGCCAACTGTTGACGTGGTCGGAATCGACGGCGAGTGACTTGCGGTACTCGGCCATCGCGCGGTCGAAGTCGCCCCGGTTGAAGTGCGTGTTGCCGAGGTCTGTGCGCACGTCGGGCGAGGCCGGCCTGACGGCGAGCGCGCTCTCGTAGAACGTGGCCGCCGCGGCGAAGTCCTTCGCGTCGTACCTGGCGTTGCCCGCGAGGACGAGCGTGTCGAAGTCCGTCCCCTTGAGCTTGAGCGCGCGGTCGGCGTAGAGCGTGGCCTTGTCGTAGTCGTGCAGCCCGTAGAAGACGCGCGCGGCCTCGGCCTGCGCCGCGAACTCCTTCGGGCTGCGGTCGGCCTTCTCCATCGCCGCCTGCGCGGCGGGCGAGGTCGAGGCGGCCGTGCCCGCGCCGGCGCCGCCCGCGCCGCCTTCGACCGAAGGGTGGCCGGGCGGGAGTTCGTCGCCCATCTGGTCCGGGTTGAGAGGCCGCGCGTCGCCGCCCGCCGGGGCCGCGCGCGCGGCCGTGCCGCCGCCGGCGAAGGGGCGCGTGACCTTGTCGATGATGACGAAGCCGACGACGAAGCCGACGACGACGCCGACGGCGCAGAGGATAAGATTTTTAAGCATGTCAGCAGGTAAGTCCCCGGAAAATCTCCGCGCGCCGGAACCCGGGAGGTCATGATTCGGCGGCTGAAGGCCGGCCGCCGGGCGAGCGCGACGGGATAATAACACGGCCGCGCGCCGGCCGTCCGCCGCCCGCGGTTTTCGGGCCGGAGCCGGCGCTGTAGTTCTCCCTCCGATTCAGTTGCCGCCGCCGCCCGGTTTCGTTATCATTCGTGGCGCAGCTTCTAAGGTGTCCGAAAGTGTCCCGCGCTATCCTTGCATTCGTCGGCTTTCGATTCGGCGCAACCGTTCATAAATCATGTCAGCCATCCAAGAGACAAACGTAAGTCCGCCTGCCCGCGCCGTCGCGTCGGGCGACAACCCCTCGACGACCGAGCGCGTCGTCGTCGCTTCGATAGGGGCGGCCGTCGCCTTCCTGCCCTGGGTCTTAGACAGGCTCGTGCAGAGCGGCATGAGGGAAATCTTCGGCGTGAACGTCGCCGGGTCGGGCTTCTACAGCCCGGTCTTCACGGTGGTCGTCCTGCTGGTCACGGCGGGCGTCTGCGCCGCCGGCGCCAAGCGGACGCTCGACCTCTTAAGCTCCGTGCGCTTCGGCGTCTCGCTGCTCGTGCTGCTCGCGTCGGCCTGCATGGTCGGCATGCTCATCGTGCAGCAGAACGTGGACGGGTTCGACAAGTACTTCTCGGGGCTGACGCCGGCGCAGAAGTTCCTCTACGGCAAGCTCGGCTTCTTCGACATCTACCACGCCTGGTACTTCAACGCGCTGCTGCTCGTCCTCTCGCTCAACATCGTGCTCGCCTCCATCGACCGCATCCCCGGCGCGTGGACGTTCATCTCGCGCAAGAAGCTCGACGCCTCGGCGCACTGGCTGAGGGGGCAGAAGCCGAGCGCGACCACGACGCTGCGCGCGCCGAGCCTCGAAGCGGCCGTCTCGCAGGTGGCCGGCGCGTTCCGCTCCTCGCGTCTGAAGACGGTCGTGACGGAGAAGAAGGGGAAGACCTACGTCTTCGGCGAGCGCGGCGCGTGGAACCGGCTCGGCGCCTACGCCGTCCACGTCGCGCTGCTGACGATCTTCTTCGGCGGCTTCATGACCTCGATGTTCACGGTGGGCGGGCAGATGCCGCTCGAGCCCGGGCTCACGTCGAACGAGCTGACCGAGACGGTCTTCAACATCGACCAGCTCTCGCGCCGGTCGTTCCACCTCCCGTTCGAGGTCGAGTGCACGGACATCGAGCAGAAGCTCATCCGCAAGGACGGCACCATCACCTCGGACAACACGCTCGACTGGCTGACGCGCATCAAGATCAAAGACCCCGAGCGCGGCGAGACCGAGGCGCTCGTCCACCTCAACTCGCCCTTCGACTACCGCGGCTACCGCTTCTTCCAGGCCAGCTTCGTCCCCAACGGCAAGGCGCGGCAGATACGCCTGCGCGTGACGCCCGAGGGCGGCGGCCAGCCGCAGGACGTCTCCATCCCGCGCGGCGGCGCGGCCACGCTCCCCGACGGGACGCGCGTCGAGTTCAAAGACTTTTCGGCGAACTTCACGGTCGGCGGCGCGGGGCAGAGCGGGTCGGGCGAGGGCACCTACGAAAACCCGGCGGCGACGCTCGCGGTGACGGCTCCGGGCGCGCGCGCCGTCAAGGCCGTCGCCTTCACGCCCGAGATGGCCGAGCGCGCGCCGTTCGCGCGCCAGCCGGTCGCCGGCTACACCTGGCGGCTCGCCGATTTCGAGAAGGCGCCGCAGGCGCACGTCCTCGCCATCCAGAATGACCCGGGCGCGACGGTCGTCTACGTCGGCTTTACGCTGCTCGGGCTGACGCTGTGCGCGGTCTTCTTCTTCTCGCACGAGCGCGTCTGGGCGCTCGTCGAGGAGAAGGGCGACGGCCGCTTCGAGGTCGTCACGGGCGGCAACACGAACCGCAACCAACTGGGCTTTGAAGACCGCTTCTGGAAGCTCCTGGCCGCCGTCGGCGGCGAACTGTCCGACGTGAAGTCGGCAAAAAGCCTTCGAGGTGAATAAGGATGAGCGAAGTTCTAAAGCAGCCGGCCGTCATGGGCGCGCCGGAGATAAATCTGAAGGGGGGGCGGCTGTCGTCGTACCTGCCCGCCGCGATAGCCCTGCTCGGCGCGGGCGCGCTGGCCCTGCTGAGGATGACGGCCGGCCCCACGCCGCTCGTCAGGTCGGACGGCGGGCTGATGTTGTGGGCGCTGGCCGCCTACCTCATCGCGGCCGTCTTCTACCTTGTGAACCTCTACGCGCCGGCGCGCCTCTTCGAGAAGATTGGCATCACGAGCGCCACGCTCGGCGTGATGCTCAACTTCGGGAGCTGGCTCGTGCGCTGGGTCGCGTACCGCGAGCACGACGTGGCCATCTGGCTCCAGGAGGGTAAGCCCGTGGCGGAGTGGCCTTGGCTCTTCCGCAACATCCCGTTCGCCAACCTCTACGACCTGAGCCTCGCGTTCGCCTTCGGCGCCGGCATCACGACGCTGCTCATCGCGCACCGACGGAACTTCCGCTTCCTCGGCGCGGTCAGCCTGCCGCTGGCGGCGCTCATCCTGATTCTGGCGCGCTTCATCGGCGACGACATCGTGGGCTTGCAGCCCGTGCTCGACTCCTACTGGCGGCCCATCCACGTCGGCATCGCCGCGCTCTCCTACGGCATCGCGCTCGTCTGCTTCGCCGTCGCCGTCGTCTACCTCCTCAAAGACGGCGTGAAGACCGAGTCGATGGCCGTCTGGTCGAGCGCCTTCGCGCTCGCGGTCATCGCGACCGTCAGCAAGGGGAGCGTGCTCGCCCTGGGGAGCGTCTTCTGGGGTCTGAGCGGCACGGTCGGCTCATACGGCACGGCCGTCTTCCTGCCGCCGCGCTTTCCCCTTCCGCTGCGCGCCGAGCTTCCCTACGTCGGCTGGCTGCTCCTCGGCTCGGGGCTGCTGCTCGTGGGCGTGGTCGCGCTCTTCCTGCGCTACCTCTACGGCGGCGACGAGCGCTCGCGCCGCCTCGGGCACCACGTTTTGAAGGCCGCGCTCGTCGCGCAGGCGCTCGCCGTCGGCGTGCTCGTCTACCAGGTGAAGACGATTCAGAGCGTGGCGGTCTGCGAGGACGGCGGGGCGCGGCCGGCGTCCGCGGCCTGCATCCGGCCGTCGCAGTTCCAGCGCGCGGGCGCCTTCATCGCCGAGCAGCAGGGCGCGCGCCCCGACCAGATCGCGGCCATCCCGGCCGACGTGCTCAGCGCCGAGGGCGAGCGGCTCGTGCGCGAGCGACAGGGGCAGTTCTTCCTGAGCCTCAACGCCAACCCGGTCGAGCTGGCCGCGCTCATCACGGCCTTCGCCGGGACGCTCTTCGTCATCCTCTTCAGCTTCCGCACCGAACAACTGCGCGAGTCGCTACCCGAGAAGGAGAAGATCGACAGCCTGATGTATAAGACGGGCGGCGTGACCTTCGCCGGACTCGCCTTGCTGCTGATGACGGGCGCGGTCTGGGCGAACGAGTCGTGGGGTCGTTACTGGGGGTGGGACTCGAAGGAGACGGGCGCGTTCGTGGCTTGGCTCACCTACGGGGGCTTCCTCCACGTCCGCATCTCGCGCGGCTGGACGGGGCGCGCCTCGGCCTACTTCGCCATCGTCGCGTTCCTGCTCATCATCTTCACGTACCTGGGCGTCAGCTACCTGCTGCCCGGGCTCCACTCTTACGCGTGAGGGGTGTGACGGGCGACGGGTGACGGGTGATAAGTAAGAAGCCGGCTGTTCTTACTTATCACCCGTCACCCGTCACCCGTCACCGTTTTTATGTCCAGAGAGAACATTCTTTTCTCGGTCGTCGGCGTGCTGCTCGGCTACGTCATCGCCTTCCACCTCGTCGTCTACGTCAACCAGGGCCACGCCGCGCAGAGTCCGGCGTCCGCGGCCGGCGCGGCCGAGGGGCTGGCGGCCGACCTCCCGCCCGACGGCGGCGCGGACGCCGCCGAACGCCAGCGCATGCTCGCGCTGGCCGAAGAGTCGGCGCGGGAGGCGCGCGAGAATCCCGAAGACTTCTCGACGCAGTTGAGGGCGGCCGAGGGCTACTTCCGCGCGGGCAGCTTCGAGGACGCCATCGACTTCATGACGCGCGCCAACAAGCTGCGGCCGGACGACTACGACACCGTCGTCAAGCTCGGCAACGTCTACTCGTCGGCGCGGCGATTCGACGACGCGGCGCGCTGGTACACGGCCGCGCTCGCCAAAAAGCCCGACGACTGCGACACGCGCTCCGAGCTGGCGCTCACCTACTTCATGCGCGAGCCGAGCCAGCCCGAGAAGGCCGTCGCCGAGCTGCGGCGCGCGCTTGAGTTCGACCCCAACCACGTCGCGAGCCTTCACAACCTCACGCTCATGCTGCTTGAGACGAAGCAGTTCGCCGAGTCCGAGACGACGCTCGCGCGGCTTGAGCGCGCCGACCCGACCTACGAACAGCTCCCGCGCCTGCGCGGCGAAGTCGAGAAGGCGCGCTCCGGCGCGGGCGTCTCGACCCCGGGCGCCGGCGGCGGCGCGCAGAAGAGAAGTCCGACCGACTGAGTCCGGTCTCTTTTGTTTGAAAGAACGCGTGGGGCGCGGCACGTCCGCGCCCGCCCCGAACTGATTCCCGGAAGACGAAGGCGATGATGATCGAACGGCGCACACTCCTTCAGAGGGCCGCGTTTTTGTCGTGCCTCTGTCTGCTCGCGGCCG
The DNA here is from genome assembly GCA_036399155.1 of Pyrinomonadaceae bacterium. Classification (GTDB taxonomy): domain Bacteria; phylum Acidobacteriota; class Blastocatellia; order Pyrinomonadales; family Pyrinomonadaceae; genus QHXN01. The sequence goes on along the minus strand of DASWNR010000272.1, from coordinate 3,164 downwards.
CCGACGCGCGCGCGCAGGCCCCGCCGCAGGCCGCCTGCCAGCCGAGCCCGACGCCCGTCGCCGTCAAGGCCGAAGCGCCGGCCGCGGCTCCCGTGGCTGCGCCCGCGCCGTCCGCGCCGGCCGAGGCGGGCGGCATACGCGTCTTCCTCTACGACGCCGAAAAGAAGCCGCTCGCGCGCAAGCGCCTCTTCCTGCTCCGCCGCAGCCCCTTCGGCGCGGGCGGGCCCGAGTGGGCCTCGATGCCGAAGCGCGCCGACTACCTACAGGGCGCGAGCCCGCAGTTGCGCGAGTGGCTCGCGCGACACGACTGCGACTCGCTCTACTGCCCCGAGTCCGAGGCGGAGTTCGCGGAGGCCGCCAAGACCGTCCCGGAGTTCAAGCGCGCCTACGACGACGGCCTGCGCAAGTACCGCAGCGAGCGGCTCGCGCTCAAGTGGCTCCCCGTCAACTTCCCGCTCAGGAACGTCCGCACCGAGTACTTCCGCCGCAAGCGCGCGTGGCTCGAAGAGGCGGGGCGCCGGGCGGGGAAGGTCGTCTCCTTCATGACCGACGAGAAGGGGCGCGCGGTGCTGACCGGCTTCGCGCCGGGCGAGTACCACATCTCGAACCTCTTCCCGCTCGAAGAGGGCGGCGCCGTCTGGGACTGCAAGGTGACGACGCTCCCGCCGCACCCGAGGCAGATGTGGGCGCTCACCTACGTGCTGGCCGCGCCCGCGCGCGGGTCGGCCTCCGCGCCCTGACAGATTTCTGTTGTCAGACTTTCGGCGTCTGTGCTACAACCCCGCATCAGGCTTTAATTCTTTTCCGACGCTTTACCTTTCAGTAGTACCAACCCTCACCCGCTCGGGTGCTCTTTCGGCCGCGAACCCGAACGGCTGATGCGGCCGACTTTTCGGCTGACGGATGAAGCACCGAAAACTTTCGCTCGCACTCCTGACACTCGCTGCCGCGTCGGCCTTCTTCTGGCCGCGCCCGGCGCGGGGTTCCGCCGCGCCCGAGCCGCAGAGGCGTCGCGCCCGTGTGCAGCGCCGCGCGCCCGCGCGCCCGAGGGTCGACTACACGAAGTTCACGCACACGACGGCCGCTCACCGCAAAAACTCCTGCGCCTCTTGCCACAAGAGCCCGAGCGACAACTGGGCGAGGGTGCGCGCGCGCGACGCGGCCTTCCCCGACATCACAGACTACCCCGAGCACGCCTCGTGTCTGGGCTGCCACCGCCAGCAGTTCTTCAACGGCGCGCGCCCCCCGATCTGCTCCGTCTGCCACACGGTCGTCTCGCCGCGCGCGGGCGACCGGCACCCCTTCGCCAACCCCTCCGACGCCTTCGCGCGCTCGGCGAAGGCGAAGCGGAGTCTCCACGAGTTCGCCCTCGTCTTCCCGCACGACGTTCATCAGGACGTGATGGCGCGCGCGCCTTCGGGAGTCGAAGACGGGGCGGCGCGCTTCGTCCGCGCGGCGTTCGCGCAGGACGCGCCGCCGAAGCCGAAGCCGAACAGTTGCGCCATCTGTCACCAGACTTATCGACGGCCGGGCGCTACGGCCTCAACGCCGGCCCCGGCAGCCGCGGCGGCCGGCGCGGCGAATGCGACGGCGGGCGCGACGCCGGTGCTGTCCGACGGACTTCTGAAGACGACTCCCACGGGCCACGGCTCCTGCTTCAACTGCCACTGGCAGGACGGGGGCGAGAAGCCCTTCTCAAGCGACTGCGCCGGCTGTCACAGACTTCTGCCGAAGGGCTCTCTGCCCGCGCCGCCCGCGGGGCGCGACGCCGACGCGCAGTTCGTCTCGCGCGCGGGGTTTACGGAGCCGTCCCTCGTCAGGAAGCTCCTGCGCAGGGAGTCGGTCATCTTCTCGCACGACGAAGGGAGCCACGCCGCGCTCGACTGCATGGCCTGCCACGTCCGCATCACTTCGTTCGAGGTGCTGGACGAGAAGATGCTCAAAGTCCCCATCCTCACCTGCGGCGGCTCCGGCTGTCACATAGACGCGCGGACGAAGAAGTGGCTCAACCAGGAGGTCGACAAGAAGCTGGCCGACGCCGACTTCAAGTGCGCCAAGTGCCACGTCAACCTCGGCGGCGAGAAGCCGCCCAGGTCGCACCTCGACGCGGTCGGAAAATAATGCGTTCGTAAAGAGGCTGTGAGAGACGTGCCCGACAAACAGGGAAGTCAAAACAGGAAGGCGCGCGTGCTGCTCCCGCTGTGCCTCGCCGCCGCGACGTGCGTCTTCGCCTTCGGCCGTCCCGCGCCCGCCGCGCCCGCCTTCGCGCAGACGACGCTCATCCCCGCGGCCTTCGCGCGCGTGAGTCCCGTCCCCCCGCAGGGGGGCGGCGCCTCGAAGTTCTCGCACTCGCTGCCGCGACACTCGTCGCTCGCGTGCGCCTCCTGCCACAAGCGCGAGGACAACTCGCCGCGCCCGCGCTGGCCCGGCCACGACTCCTGCATGGAGTGCCACACGCCGCAGTTCGTCACCCGCAGCGGCGAACTCTGCATGAACTGCCACACGAGCCTTGAGGGCGGCGGCGCGCCGCTCAAAGCCTTCCCCGGGCTGGCGAGCTTCAACATGCGCTTCGACCACGCGAGACACACGGCCGGCGGCGCGCGACCCGAGCAGGGCTGCGCCTCGTGCCACCGCCCCGCGCGGCGCGGCGTCGCGCTCACCATCCCGGCCGGGGCGTCGGCGCACGAGAACTGCTATTCGTGCCACACGCCGGGCGCGCGCGGCCCGGCCGGCGACATCTCGACCTGCTCGACCTGTCACGCGCAGGGCGGCTACCGCCGCACGCCGGCGGGGTCGCGCGCCTACTCGGTCAGCTTCGGCCACGCCACGCACGGCCCGCGTCAGGGCCTACGCTGCGACGAGTGCCATCAGGTGCGCGCCGGCGCGGGGCAGGGCCGCCAGGTGACGGCGCCGCGCCCGACACAGCACTTCGGCTCGGGGCGCGCGCAGACCTGCATGACCTGCCACAACAACCGCCGCGCCTTCGGCGGCGACGACTTCGCCGACTGCAAGCGCTGCCACAAGGGCCAGACCTTCCGGTTCTAAAATGAAAAAAATTGACAAGGCCGGGGGGCGCGTCTATCATTCCGCAACCCCGGAACAAGACCTTTGAAGGCTTCGAGGCGTTCGACCGTGACAAGCAGGGTTTCATCTCTCCCGCCGCC
>DASWNR010000271.1:0-19084 GCA_036399155.1 Pyrinomonadaceae bacterium | reverse complement strand
CGGGCGCGGGCGTTCCTTCGATGATGACGCTGACGCCGCGCGCGGCGGCCTCGGCCTGCGTCGCGCCGCCGAAGCCGCGCGTCAGCCCCGCGCCCCTGATGGTCGCGAGCCCGCCCGAGGGCGCGTCGCCCTGCCGGCTCGCGCTGTTGGTGACGGAGAGGCGCGCGACGGGGCCGAGGGCGGTCTCGGCCCCGAACGCGAGCCCCGAGTAGGCCTGCGTGAACTCGTCGTCGGCGAGGACGAAGGCCGCGCCGTCGCGCAGCACGCCGTTTAGCGCCGGGTCGGGGAAGGCGTAGACGTGCGGGATGCCGCCGTTGCCGCCGTCGGCCGCGAGGTCGCTCTCGCCCGTCGCGTCCAGTATGACGTAGACCGTGCCGTCGCGCGCCACCGTCAGCCCGTGGAGCACGAGGTTGTTGTCGACGGACAGCCCTTCGGCGACGACTTCGTCCGCGTCGCCGCGCCCGTCGCCGTTCGAGTCGCGGACGGCGAGCATGTACGTGTCGTTGCCGACCGAGTGCGTGAAGACGACGCCGCGCGAGTTGGCCGCCACGTCGAGCGGCGCGTCCGTGCCGAAGGGGAACGAGTAGTAGGGCGTCGCGTCGAGCGTGTCGGGCATGCCGTCGTCGTTGGTGTCGCGGACGATGCGCAGCTCGACGGATTGAAAGTCGGCGACGAGGAGGTGGCCGCCGGGCAGGAGCGCGAGCGCATTGGCGTTAAAGATTCGGTCGTCGCCGACCTCGACCAGCTCGCGCGAGCGCGCGGCGTCGAAGCCGCCGGTCAAGGGGTCGCGCACCAGCAGGACGACGCCGGGCGACTCCTCGTTGTTCGGGTCCGCGGGGTCTTCGCTGTTGTAGTAGCCGCTCGAAGAGACGACGACGAACTCGCGCCCCTCGCGCGACGTGCCAGCGACGACCGAGACGGCCGAGGGCAGCCCGAAGTCGCGGCCGAGGTCGAAGGTGGACGAGGCGTCGCGCACGTAGTCGCCGTTGTTGTCGGTGGCGAGGACGAGGACGCCAGTCGAAACGTCGTCGGAGGTCGGCGCGGTGCCGCGGTCGTCGGTGGCTGTGAAGACCTCGTAGCGCGCGCCGGTGCGGCCGACGGCGATGTCGTAGGAGCCGCCCGAGGCGTCGAAGGTCGAGCGGTCGTCGGCGAGCAGGTCGCCGTCGCGGTCTACGAACTCTTCGTGCGTGCCGGCGGTGCTGACGAGGCTGAGCTGCGAGACGTGGAGCACGCGGCCGAGCGGCGTGCCGGGCGCGATGGCGGCGGCGGGCATGAGCGGCTTAGCCGTCCGGGAAGGGGAGGCGGGTGCTGACTTCCGCGCGGGCCGCGTGGAGTTTCGAGCGGGGCGCGTGGCGCGCGCGGCCGGGTGTCTCCTCTGCGCCACAGCGTTCGAGGCGAGCGGGCGCGAGTGCGCCGTCTTGTCGAGGCGTTTGCGTTGCGGCGTGTAGGCGCCGGGGCGCGCGGGGCGCGCGGCGGCGTCAGCGCGCATGTCGCGTGAGCGGACGGCGTCCGGTCTGTAGTTCTTGCGTGACGGCGTCTGCGCGGAGGCGACCCGCCAGAGCGGAGCGCCGAGCGAGAGAAGGGCGAGCGACAGTGCGAAGACGAGTGCGACGAGGTGTGAGCGGGCGCGCATCTTGAATCCTTTCGGCTGCGTCGGCGGAGAGCGCGTGCCGGGGCAGATAAGCGTTTGCGACCGGGTCAGAATCGCCCGCGGTAGCGGGCGGGCCGTCGGTATTCGGCACCGTCGGGAAACGACGGCCCACCCGCTACCGCGGGCGGTTCTGACCTGATTCTCGAAGTTCGCGGCGGCGGAAAGCTGAGCGACGAGTTGCGTCGGTCGTGATCGCTCAGCTTTCCGCCGTCGCCAGCGGGAGTGCAAGGCCCCGTCTCGCGCTCCCGACGCTCAAAGGCCGCGCGGCGTGCGAACGGCTACGGGCGGTCGCCGCGCCGAGGGGCTTCGGGGCGCGGCGTCTCGTGCCGTGGAGTCTCCCTCTGGATCTCCTGTCGCGGCGCCTCCTGCCGTGGCGGCGGGTCGGAGCGGGGCGTTTCCTGTCGCGGCTCCGACCTCGGCGACTCTTGCCGGGGTTCCGGCCTCGGCGTTTCGCGTCGCGGCTCTTCACGTCGCGGCTCTTCACGTCGTGGCTCGCTACGAGGAGACTCGCGCGGCGCGGAGGGCTCGGGGCGATGGGACGGCGTGTCGTCGCGTCGCGGCTCCTCGCGGCGCGACGGGGGCGTCGGGCGCTCGCCCTCTTCGCGCGGACGTATGCGCGGCTCGTGACGCGGGAAGGGCTGAGTGTTCGAGCCGTCGTCGCGGGGCTGCCCGACGGGCGGGCGCGTCGGCCTCGCGCGCCGCGTTGAGTCGTCGTCCGAATCGCGACGCCGCGCGGGCGCCCCGTCGTCGTTCGGGTTGCCGCCCGAGGGCTCGACGGGCACCGTGGGCCGCGAAGGCCGCGCGCGGGAAGACGGAGCCGCGTCGCCGCCGAAGCCACCCGGGCTTGAAGGCGACGAGCCGGTCGAACGGGGACGCTCGAACGCGCCCGTGCCCGTGTCCGTCCCCGGCGCGCGTCCGGTCGAGCCGGAGCCGGTCGAGTCGCCGCCCGGGGCGTAGACGCCCGGCACGCGCGGCTCGCGGTTGTTGAAGACACGCGTGCGGCGCAGTTCGCCGTCGAGCGGGACGCCGGGCGTGCGCGCGGCAGCGCCGGTCGGGCGGTCGGGCACGACGCGCGGCGGCATGCCGGGCGACGGGCGGTTGATGGTCAGCGTGTCGCGTCCGTTCGCGCCGGTCGGGCGCGCGCCGCCGTTCGCGCCGTCGGCGCGGGGCACGCCGCGCGTCGAGCCGGCGCGCGCGATGGGCAACTGCCCGCGCACGGGCTCGCCCGAGAGTGCGCGCTGCGCGATGTCTCCGGCGGCCGGGCGCGCGCGCGGGGTTGCGGCCCCGAAGTCGCGCGCGGGCAAGGTCGTCACGGCCCGCAGCATCGCAGGGTTTGCGCGGTGCAGCCTTTCGAGGTCGCGCCCGCGCAGCGGCGTGACGGGGTCGAAGCGGCGCGACCACCAGCGTCCGCGCGGGTCGCGCTGGCCGTGCGTGAGCGGGTACCAGCAGACGTGCCGGTCGCGCCCGTAATCGACCGTGACGAAGACGACGAGCGCGGGCCGCCACCACGCGCGGCGGTAGCGGTAACCGTAGCCGCGCGGGGCCCAGCACCACCGGCCGCTGACGTAGACCCAGCGGCCGTAGTGGTAAGGGGCCCAGCCCCACGGCTCGTCCGCCACCCACGTCCAGCCGTAAGGCGGGCACCAGACCCAACGGCCGTACCGGTAGGGCGCCCAGTCGTTGTAGACGTTGACGGCGGTCGCGTGCGGACGCCAGATGTAGCCGTACTCGTTCGTGTGAACCCAGTCGCCGTAAGCGTCCAACTCCTCCGCGCCGTACACGTCCGAGTCGTAGTAGCGTTCGCGCCCCTCGTGGCGCAGGCGCGAGGCGAGGTAGCGTTCGCGCTCGTCGTTCCACGAGTCCCACTCGTCGAGCCCCGTGGCGGCGGAGAGCTCCCACTCGCGCTCGGCGACGCCGGCGGCGAGGCGAGCCGTGCGGCCGTTGCGCAGCACGAAGCCGGAATCCTGCGAGTAGAGGCGCGCGCGGCCGTCGTCGCGGACGGTGACGCGCACGGCCCCGTCGCGGTCAACGTCGAGACGGTACTGACCCGTCTTCTCGGCGGCGACGGTCGTCGCCGGGGCGTCCAGCTCGAAATACTCTTTGTCCTTGTCGAAGCGCGCGAGCCGGACGGTGGCCGTGCCTTCGGAGAGGCTGAGCGCGATTCCCTCGTCGCGCAGCGTGACGACCTTCAGCACAGAGTCGGGGCCGAGGCGTACGAAGTTGCGCGCGTCCGCCTGTATCTCGACGCGCGAGTTGCGACCCGTCGCGAGCAGGTCGCCCTCGACGAGCGGGGAGTTAAGACGCGCCTCGTCCCACTCGTCTTCGCCGACGCGCTTGACGCTGACCTCGCCCTTGAGAAGGCTGATGCGCAGGACGCGTGCGCGCTCCTCGTACTCGTCGTCGTACGTGTCGTCGGCGAGCGCGGCAGTGTTCGAGAGAAGGATTGTGGAGAGCAGAAAAAGGAGAGCTGCGGGCGCGGAGAGACGAGAACGCATACGGGTACGCTCCTTCGTTAACGGTTCTGACGGGCTCTGCTTTGGGGGCAGATTTGGGCGGACGAAGCCGTGCCTTATCGAAAGGCTTAAAAGCTCTTGGGGGCTTTCGTCCTTTGACGCCCGCCGGTGCAAAGCCCGTGCCCGTGGCTCGGGGACTTGAAGTCGGAGAGCTTGTTCGGGCGATTTTTAAGGGAAATTGAAGTCCGTCGCACCCGCGCTTATGCCAGATGGTGCAGCCCCGGCACTATTTGGTGTGAGCCGCGCCGGCGGCTTTTGATTTGGGCTTTCCTATCTCGGAGAAGCTGAGGTTGAGGATCGGGTACTGGCGCCAGTCTTTGTAGTCGTAGTGCCACCACTCGGGTTCGTAGGGCGCGAAGCCTTCGGCCTCCATCGCGGAGCGGAGCAGGTCGCGGAGGCGGCGCTGCTCGGGCGAGCCGCCCGCGTAGTTGATGTGTGAGCGCTCCGACATCTCGTCGTACTCGCCGGGCATCGAGACCTGTCGGCCGGTCTTGAGGTTGTAGAGCGTCAGGTCGACGGCGCAGCCGCGGTTGTGGCGCGAGCCCTTCGCGGGGTCTGCGACGAACTGCTTCTTGTCGGCGGGCGTGATGTCCCAGAAGATTTTGGTGACCGACCAGGGGCGGTAGCCGTCGAAGACCGCGAAGCCGTAGCCGTGCTTTTTGAGGGCGCGGCCCGCGCGCACGAGGGCCTCGGCGGCGGGGCGCTGTAGGAAGGCGCGCGCCTCCGTGTAGACGGCGCGGCCCGTGAAGTTGTTCGGCGTCGCGTAGCGCACGTCGAGCTTTATCGAGCGGTCGAGCTTGCGAAGCTCGACGAGGTCGGGCTCGCGGAACGTGCCCGCCTCTTTGGGAGGGCCGACCTCTTTGGGTGAGCCGGCTTGGGTCGGCCACGCGCCGGCCGTCGAGGGCAACGACAGGAGCGAGAGCGTACACAGCAGCGCGAGCGCGACGGCGCGTGCGCGGACGGAGTTGGGCATGACTCTCATCAAGCTGCTCGACGCGGGTCGGGGCTCAAACGTCTTACTGCGACCATGATTTCGGCGAGCGCTCCCAGCGGTGCGCGCGCAGCTCCGCGAGCAGGTCGGCCGGGAGCGGGCCGGCGTCGCTGGCGGCGATGTTCGATTCGACATGGCGCGTCTTGCGCATGCCCGGGATGATGGTCGAGACCGTCGGGTCGGAGAGGATGAAGCGCAGCGCCATCTCGGGCATCCCCACGCGGGCGCGCAGGGCCACGGGCTTCAAGGCGTCGGCGCGCTCGACGCTCGGGACGAGGTTCTCGGGGACGAAGTACGTGTTGCGCCAGTCGCCCTCGGGCCAGCGGCTCTCCTTCGTGAGCGTCCCCGTCAGCGTCCCCTCGTCGAAGGGGACGCGCGCGATGACCGCCACGTCCATCTCGCGGCAGGCGGGGAACAGCTCGTCCTCCGGGTTCTGGTCGAAGATGTTGTAGATGACCTGCACGGCATCCACGAGTCCGCCGCGCACGGCGCGGACGCCGTTCGAGGGCTCCCAGCGGTTGATGCTGATGCCGACCGCGCCGACGAGCCGCTGCGCGCGCAGCTCGTCCATCTTCTTCGCCCAGCGTTCGTCCTCGACCCACGCGTCCTCCCAGACGTGGAACTGCATGAGGTCGATGCTTTCAAGTCCGGAGTTGCGGAGGCTTGAGTGGACGTACTCTTCGATGTGGTCGGGCGGGAACGTCTCGTCGAGCGTGTACTCGCGGCGGCTCGGCCACTTGCGATTCTTCGGCGGTATCTTCGAGGCGGTGTAGAGCCGTTTGTCCGGGTTCGCGCGGACGAGACGGCCGAGCAGCCCCTCGCTATGACCCTCGCCGTAGGCCCACGCCGTGTCGAAGAAGTTGCAGCCGAGGTCTACCGCGCGCTGGAGCGACCCGAGAGACTCCTCGTCGTCCGACCCGCTCCACCCGCCCATGCCCCACATCCCGTAGCCGATCTCGCTCACGTCCCAGCCCGCGCGCCCGAACCTTCTGTACCTCATCGTCCCTCCGCATCCGACCCTTCGGTCAATTTCGTCCCCGCCACAGTCCCGTTCGTCACGGCCCCGGCGCGTCCCGTCACAGCGCACCCCGTTTCGTCACATTTGAATTGAGCGCCGACCCGCGCGGCCCCATTCTTACGCGTTAAAAGGTGTCGGCCGTGCGCCTTTAAAAAAAGGAACCGGCGGCGAAGTTTTTTTGAAACCAAGCGCCGGGTCGCGACACTAACAGGGCGAGACTGAACGCCCCGCGCCTCCCGGCGCAAAAACAAAACCGAGGGGCCGCCCGCGCGTGTAAGGCCGTGAACAAGGGGAACGCCGGGCTTCATTGTAAGCGAAAAAAAGTTGCCACGAAACACGAGCGGGTGGTGTTTTGCGGGTAGAACGAGCCGGAAGTGATTGGCTGGACCGGTAAGTCGGAGGCCCACGAGGGCGTCCTGTAAAAGGTGGGTTCAAGGTTATGAAGCACAGATCAGTCATCGCGTACGTCATCGTCGCCGCGGCGCTGTTTGCCGCGCCACAACTCTCGCACGACCTACAGACTTTGAGGAGCGCACTCGGCTCGCGCGTCAGCGTCGGGCTCATGCGGACGTTCCTGAGTCTGCCCTCGGCCGGGGACGCGGCCGCGCGCGTCGGCGCTCCGCTCCCCGTCGAGACGCGGCTCGCCTCGTGCCCGAAGCAGGGGCCGGCCGCGAAGCAGAGGAAGGCCGAGCCGTCGCGCGCCGCCGTCCGCGTCGCCGAAGTCGCGGGCGACGAGCTGGCCATGATAGAGCCGCCCATGCTGGAGCCGCCGCCGCACGAGTCTGCCCGCGAGGTCGCGATGATCATCCCGCCCGACAGCGGCATCGACCCGCGCGTCGCGGCGCGCGTCGAGGTGGCCGAGAATCTGAGGACGGCCGAGAAGGTCAGAGTGAGCTTCGTCGCCGCACGCTTCGAGGCGAAGGGCGGCGAGTGGCGCAAGGTCGAGGATGCGCTGCGCAACATCGAAGGGTCGCTCCCCGGGACATACGAGTTCCGCCTCGACCTCGACGGGGCGAAGACGAAGCTGCTGAAGGTCAGGCGCGGCCCCTCGCCGTGCTGCCCGAGAACTCCCGCGCCCCGCGCCCCGCGCCCGGCGGGCGGTGAAGCGGCGGCCGACGACGCCACGCTGCCCGTCTCGGCGGCCGTCGCGCACGCGACGTTCGTCAGCGAGTAGCTAACCTTTCATTGAGGCGGTCGCCCGCCTCGCTTGCCGCAGAGCCAATCCGCCGAGGCGCGTCTGACAAAAGGCCGCGCCGCGCCGCGCACGAGCCGAGACTACATTCACCCCTCCGAATCGGTCGCGGAACTTACAAACGAATACCTTTTGACGGTGCCCCGGCGTCGGCGCGCGGGGGCGCGTAGACCCTCAACCTGCGCCCGCGTGTGTGTCACGCCCCGCGCGGCCTGCCGAATCGGAAGAGAGCCCAATGAACATCATCAGGAGAGTCGCGCTGCTCTGTCTTTTTGTCGCGGCCTGCACAACCTTGACGAGCGCGCAGACGCCCGCCGCCGACCCGACGCCCCAGTTGGCGAAGGCCGCGTCGCCGACTCCGACGCCCGCGACGGTCGCCGCCGCCCCCTCCGCGTCGCCGGCCGCCTCGCCGGCCGCCAACGCCGCCGCGCCCGCGAAGGCGGCGAAGGCCGCGCCGAAGGGCGCCCCGCCGCTCCCGCCCGAGAAGGCTCAGCCCGTCCGCATCACGCGCTTCGACACCGCCCCCGTCATCGACGGCAAGATGGACGAGGAGGTCTGGAAGACGGGCGCGGTCTTCAAGGACTTCTACCAGTTCCACCCGGGCGACAACATCGCGCCGTCGCAGCCGACCGAGGTCTACATCGGCTTCGACTCGAAGACGCTCTACATTGCCTTCCGCTGCTTCGACGACCCGACGAAGGTGCGCGCGACCATCCCGAAGCGCGACAACATCTTCGGCGAGGACAACGTCCGCGTCTTCCTCGACACCTTCAACGACCAGCGCCGCGCCTACGTCCTCGGCTTCAACCCGCTCGGCGTACAGGCCGACGGCATCCACACAGAGAACCAGGGGCTCGACCTGAGCGTGGACATCGTGATGGAGTCGAAGGGCGCGCTCACGTCGGACGGCTACGTCGTCGAGGTCGCCGTCCCGTTCAAGTCGCTGCGCTACGAGGCGGGCAAGGGTAAGCAGTGGGGCATCCACGTCTGGCGCAACATCGACCGCAACAACGACGAGCTGGTCTCGTGGATGCCGATTGCGCGCGACGCCTCGGGGACGCTCAACCAGGCGGGGCACATCACGGGGCTCGAAGGCATCTCGACCGAGCGCACGCTCGAATTCATCCCGAGCATCACCTTCTCGCAGAACGGCGTGAGCGCGCCCGTCTTCCTCTCGGGGCAGCGCGCGCTGATGGAGGCGCACGGGCTGGCGGTGCCGGCCGACGGCGGCCGCTTCGTCAACCGCCCCCCGGGCATGGATCCCGGCCTGACCGCCAAGTTCAGCATCAACCCCAACACGACTTTAGACCTCGCCATCAACCCAGACTTCGCGCAGGTCGAGGCCGACGCGACGGTCAACACCGCCAACCAGCGGTTCCCCATCTTCTTCGAGGAGAAGCGCCCCTTCTTCCTCGAAGGCATCGAAATCTTCCGCACGCAGCTCTCGGCCGTCCACACGCGCACCATCGTCGACCCGGACGTCGCGGCCAAGCTGACGGGCAAGCGCGGCCGGACGACCTACGGCTTCCTCTACGCGTCGGACAACGCGCCCGGCAACCTCGGCGACGACGACCGCGACTTCGTCCGCGCCGCCGAAGACCTCTCGGCCGTGAGGAGGCGCGACGAGCAGGCCGGGCCCGACGACCCCAGGTTCGCCGACGCGCTGGCCGAGCGGCGCGGCTCGCTGATGAGGCTCCTGGACAGGAACGCGACCGTCGGCATCCTCCGCGTCAAGCGCGACCTGGGCAAGGAGAACAGCATCGGCTTCCTCGGCACGTCCTACAACTTCGCCGACCGCAGCAACTACGTCGGCGGCTTCGACGGGCGCTTCCGCTTCAACAAGCAGACGACTCTGGAGTTCCAGGTGCTCGGCACGAACGCGAGCCGCTGCCGGCTCGCGGCCGACCCGGCGCGCGACGACTGCCTCACACGGAACGGCTTCGCCTACTCGTATCTCCTCAGCCAGACCAAGCGACACTGGTGGTGGAACGTCAACGGCGCGGCGCGCACCTCCGGCTTCGTCGCCGACCTCGGCTTCACGCGCCGCGTCAACACCAACAACCACAACCTCAACGTCGGCTACACCTCCGAGCCGAAGCCGAAGAAGAAGATCGTCTCGTGGGAGATTTACAACTACCTCGGCGGCAACCACGACTGGCAGGGGCGTTTGCAGAACTGGACGTACGAGGGGCAAATCGGCCCGAACCTCCAGCGCCAGAGCTACATCCGCACGGGCTACAACACGGGCTACGAGCGCGTCTTCGCCTCGGAGTTCGGCGAGCCCGTCTTCGCCAACCTGCTCCCCGAAATGTCGGCGCACTCGAAGAACTACTTCGCCTACATGGGCTCGTCGCCGACCAAGCGCATCACCCTGAACTACTTCTTCGGCTACCGCTGGGGGCAGCTCGACTACGACTTCGGGAACGGCCGACGCTACCCGCGCGCGAGCGCCTCGGCGGTGGCGGCGCGCGCGGCGGCCGCGGCCGGGCGCTGCGAGAGCGAGGAGGAGAGCTTCGTCGCGCCGTCCGAGTGCGGGGGCACGCTCGACCCCGGCAAGGGCGACCTCCTCTACACCAACGGTGGCATCACCTACAAGGCTTCCAACGCGCTCAACATGTCTCTGAGCTGGTCGAGGAACCGCCTGACGCGCGACGACACGGGGCTGGTCGCCTTCAACTCGGACATCTGGAGCGCGAGGACGACCTACCAGTTCACGCGCTTCGCCTTCGCGCGCGCGCGCCTCGACTACAGCTCGCTGAGGTCGAGCTACCGCGGGCAGTTCCTCTTCGGCTGGACGCCGAGCCCGGGCACGGCCTTCTACGTCGGCTACAACGACGACCTCAACCGCGGCTACTTCAACCCGTTCGACGGCCAGCCCGACCAGGGCTTCCGCCGCAACAACCGCAACTTCTTCATCAAAGCCTCCTACCTCTTCCGCCGCAGCTTCTGAGGAGGGGAGTAGACGGTAGACGGTAGTCAGTAGTCAGTAGAAAGACAGGCGGCGCGCCTCGGCCATCGGGCCCGGCGCGCCGCTTTGTATCCCTCCTGTCTACTGTCTACTGTCTACTGTCTACTTCCTACTTTCGCCTTCCCGTTGTATGATGCGTCGCCCGACTTTTCGGGGGCGGCGGCCTCGCCGATTTCGTAAACCTTCGCCCCGCCCTTTCGTATATCTACATCGGACAGCGCCACGGATGACGGTGACAGGCGGGGACGGGCTCCCCGGTCGTGGGCTGTAGGCGTTAAAAGTGAGCGCCATTCTCATCATCTCAGTCTTGCTGATCTTCGCAGCCTCCTTCGCAATCCTACGCACGCGACGCTCGCAGTCCACCACGGAAGCCGAACGGCTCCCGCCGGGCTTCACACCGCGCGGACTCTTCGACGACGCCGAGCCGTCGGACGGCGCCGACGCCCGCGAGAAGGCGGAAGAAATAAGCGCCGGCGAGCTGCGCGAGCGCGCCGCCGGCGGCGACCTCGGGGCGCTCGGCGAGGCGTCCGGGTCGGGCGACCCCACGCTCTACCGCTTCGTGCTCGACGGGCTGGTCGGGCGCTCTGCGGGCGACGCCGCCGAGCTGCGCAGGCTCGCCACATATATCGCGCGCGGCACGGGGCTGCGCTCCTCGCCCGAGCTGGCCGAGATGCTGCTCGGCGAGTGGAGGCGCGGCCCCGCGCCGGATTCGACCGCCGACCTTCTGCGCGTCTCGGCGCTCTCGGACGACGCCGGCACGTTCGGGCGCGCGGTCGAGGAAGTTCTACAGCTCTGGGAGGACGGCGGGCTCGAAGGCGTCGGGGCGGAGACGCTCCGCTCGCTCTTCGAGGCCGAGTACTGGCTGCTCTCGTCGGAGGCCAAGCGCTCCGGCGGGGGCTTCGTCCTCAAGCAGAAACTCGCCGACGCGCGTCGCCGACTGGCGACGCGCGCGCGCGGCGGGCGGGCAAACACAGACGCGGCGCCGCCCCTCGACGGCCCCGCACAGGAAGAGACCCAATGAACGACAAACTGTCCGAGTTGCTGCCGATTGCCGTGATCCTCCTGATCGCGCTGATCGCCGTCGTGGTGCTGATTCGGCGCTGGCTCGTCAACGTCGGCGCGCGCGAGATCGCCATCAAGGAGCGCCGCTACCTCGGCGCCAAGATGCCCCCCGGCCGCGTCGTCGCCACCGAGGGCGAGGTCGGCATCCAGGCCGACGTGCTCAAGCCCGGCCTCCACCTCATCAAGTGGCCCTTCGAGAAGGTGGTGCGCAAGGTGCCGCTCGTCGAGATCGGCGCGGACGAGCTGGGCATCGTCGAGGCCGTCGACGGCGAGCCGATGCCCCCGGGAAGAAACTTCGCGCCCGACCGCGCGCAGAACGCGCACAACAATTTCCAGGACCCCATCGCCTTCATCAAGCAGGGCGGCGTCAAGAGCATCCAGCTCCGCACGCTCCCGCCGGGGCTGTGGCCGATCCACCCATACCTCTTCCGCGTCTCCATCTCGAAGATGACGGTCATCCCCCCGGGCAAGGTCGGCATCGTCACCGCCTCCGACGGCGACCAGCTCGACTCCGGCCGCCTGCACGGCAAGGCCGTCCAGGGCCACCGCAACTACCAGGACGCCGAACAGTTCATCGCCAACAAGGGGCAGAAGGGCCCGCAGGTCGAAATCCTGACGCCGGGCACCTACCGCATCCACACGCAGTCGATGCCCATCGAGGGCGGCGACCCCAAGCCCGGCCTCTTCTTCATCCGGCTCTTCGACGCGACCGTCATCAACGAGAACCAGATCGGCCTCGTCGAGGCGCTCGACGGCGCGCCGCTCGACCCGCGCGACTACGTCGCCACCCCCGTCGAGGGGCACGACAATTTCCAGGACTGCAACGAGTTCATCAGTCAGGGCGGCCAGCGCGGACCCCAGAAGGACATCCTCCTGCCCGGCACCTACTACATCAACCCGCTCGTCTTCAAGCTCATCCCCGAGTCGGCGAAGGAGGTGAAGCCGGGCGAGGTGGCCGTCATCGTCTCGAACGTGGGCAAAGACCCCGGCGAGGACATCCGACGCGAGATGGCCAACAAGGTGCGCGAGCGGCTCGAACAGGAGGAGCGCGACCAGGTCTCGAAGGCCGCCGCGCGCCTCGACAAGCTCGAAGGCGAGAACCGCCGCCTCAACGAGATTCAGGAAGAACTCATCGCCAACGACCCGGCCGACCAGCGGCTCGACCAGGGCGCGCACGAGGCTTACGTCGTCCCCGAGGGCTACCGGGGCATCCAGGAGACGGTCGTCGGCCCCGGCAAGTACTACATCAACACGCTGGCCATGTCGCCCATCGTCATCCCGACCACGAACATGACGGTCGAGTGGACGGCCGAGGACGTGGACAACACCTTCGACCCCTTCGAGGTCATCTCCAAAGACGGCTTCACGATGAAGCTCGAAGTCCGCGTCGTCTTCCGCGTCAAGCCCGAGGACGCGCCCTTCATGGTCGCCAAGATCGGCAACACCGACAAGCTCATCCAGAACGTGATGCACCCGCTCATCGACTCCATCTTCCGCAACCAGGCGTCCGAGTCGTCGGCGATGGCCTACCTCCAGAACCGCCACGAGGAGCAGGAGAGGGCCGAGGCGCGCGTCAGGATGCACCTGCTGAAGTACCACGTCGATGTCGTCAACGTCCTCATCTGCCACATCCACCTCCCCGAGGAGCTGATGAAGACGCAGACCGAGAAGATCCTCGCCGAGCAGCGCCAGAACATGTACAACGCGCAGCGCGAGGCCGAGGAGAAGCGCATCCAGCTTGAGAAGACCCGCGCGCACGCCGACAACCAGAAGGACCTGATGGCGGCGACCGTCGGCGTCGAAATCTCCACGCGCCGCTCCGAGCAGCGCAAGGCCGAGGCCGACGGCGAGGCGCACTACATCCTCGCCACCGGCAAGGCCGAGGCTGAGAAGGTGCGCTTGATGGGCGAGGCGCAGGGCGTCGCCTATCACGAGCAGGTCAACGCGCTCGGGCAGCAGGGCGTCGCGCTCGTCGAGACGCTCAGGGTCATCGGCGAGAAGGGCGTCCGCATCACCCCCGACATCCTCGCCTCCGGCGGCGGAACCGACAGCGGCGGCGGCATCGGCACGCTCCTCCTGCTCAGCCTCTTCAAGGACCGGCTGGGGATCGACGGCACGTCCGCCTCCGGGAACGGAGCGCCGGGCAACGGCGTCAAAACGGTCAAGTAGGCCGCCAAATTATCGCGTAACAGCCTTCGGCCGCTCGGGAACGGGCGGCCGAATTTTTTTGAAACTTCGTCTTGACGCGTCCCGTACTCTGTGTCACTGTATTAGTTGACTGATACAGTGGCGCCCGGGGGAACGAGTTGTTCATAAGCATTGACCCGTCGAGCGGGCTGCCGATTTACATACAGATCGCGCAGCAGATTAAGACCGCGGTGGCGATGGGGCGGCTCCAGCAGGAGGAACCCCTGCCGTCGGTGCGCCAGCTCGCGGTAGAGCTGGCGGTCAACCCGAACACGGTGGCGCGCGCCTACCTCGACCTCGAAATCGAGGGCGTCATCTACAAGCGGCAGGGGGCGGGCACGTTCGTCTCCGCACAGGGCGTCGAGATGTCGAAGGCCGAGCGCCGCAGGGTCTTGGGCGAGCTGATGGAGAGGGCTCTGGTCGAGGCCGTGAACCTGGGCCTCGACGAGCGCGAGATGCGCGAGTCGTTCGAGCGCGTGCTGGAGAAGATTCTGCTGGCGCGCGCGCCCGAGGCGGTCGGCGGGTGAGCGAGCCGGGACGTGTAAATCTTAACGAGGCCGGAACAAGAGTAGAGTCCATGAATCCAGACTTCGCAAACATCCTTGGGGATTACGCCATCGAGACGCGCGAGCTGTGGCGCACGTTCGGGAAGTTCGAGGCGGTGAAGGGCGTCAGCCTCCGCGTGCCGAAGGGGACGGTCTTCGGGCTGCTCGGCGTGAACGGGGCGGGGAAGTCCACGGTCATCAAGATGATCATGGGGCACCTGCGCCCGACGCGCGGCGAGGTGAGCATCCTCGGCCGCGCGCTCGGCGACGACCTCGTCGAGATACGCAAGCGCGTCGCCTACGTCTCCGAGAACCGATACCTCTACGAGTGGATGACCGTCGAGGAGAGCGTGCGGTTCACGCGCTCGTTCCACGAGACCTGGGACGACAAGAAGGCCGCCGACCTGCTGAAGCGCTTCAGCCTGCCGCCGGGGAAGAAGGTGCGGCAGCTCTCGCGCGGCAACCGCGCGCGGCTCTGCCTGCTGCTCGCGCTCTCGTTCAACCCCGAACTCATCGTCCTCGACGAGCCGACCTCGGGGCTCGACCCCATCGTCCGCCGAGACTTCATCGAGAACATCGTCGCCGAGATCGCCGACGAGGGGAAGACCGTCCTCTTCTCGTCGCACATCGTCGACGAGGTCGAGCGCGTGGCGGACTACGTCGCCATCATGGACGAGGGTGAGCTGCTTCTGGTCTCGACGCTCGACGACATCAAGGCTTCCTACAAGCGCGTCCGCTACGCGACGAACGGGACGAGGCCGGAGGTCGCGGGCGTGCCCGGCGTCGTGATGGTCGAGAACGGGCGGCACGAGCAGATCCTGACCGTCAAGTCGTGGGGCGACGAGACGCTCGGCGCGCTCGGCGAGCGCGGGGTGAAGAACCCGGAGGTTCTGCCCATCTCGCTCGAAGACATTTTCGTGAACTCGGTGCGCGCGGAGCGCGAGCGGAGGGCGAGCCAGTGACGACGAACATCCTGAAGGCGATGCTCTGGAAGGAGTGGCGCGAGACGCGCTTGAAGTGGCTGGCCTTCGCGGCGGCGTTCCACATCCCGCTCTTCATCTCGGTGCTGGTCGTGGCCTTCAGGGAGAGCGCGCGCTTCGACCTCTACGCGCTCTCGGACCCGGTGGCGGCGCAGCTCTTCGGGTTCGCGCTCGTCTTCCAGTCGGGGTTCCTCATCACGGCGGGGCTGTTCCTGCTGGCCTTCTTCGCGGTCGGCTCCATCGGGGCGGAGCTGGACAACCAGAGCATGTTCTTCCTCTTCGAGCGCCCCGTCCGGCGCTGGCACGTGCTGCTCTTCAAGTACGCGGTCGGCGCGGTGCAGACGACGACCTGCGTGGGCCTCTCGATTCTGACGACGCTCACCGCCATCTACCTCGTGACGGCCGCGTTCGCGCCGTACGTCTCGCTCGCCGGGGCGTGGGACTCTTTCGTGCTGGTGGCGTCGAACGGCCTGCGCGGGGCCGTCTGGACGACGGTCGTCGCGCTGATGGTCTACTCGGGGACTTTCCTCTTCTCGGTCTGGTTCGAGAAGTGGTGGATCGCGGTCATCGCCGGCGCGGTCTCGCTCGTCCTGATGTTCTTCTACTTCGGCGAAAAGCTCATCGACTGGGTCATCAGTAGGGCGACGCCCAGCGACGACACCGTCAACCTCGAATTATACGGCCAGCTCGAACCCGTGCCGATCCTCGGCATGCTGCTCGTCTCGGCCGGACTCTACTTCGCGTCGCAGTACGTCTTCGCGCGCAAGGAGATGAAGTAAGACCCGCATTCGTTCCAACGGAGGTTCATCGTGGAAAGACTGAAAAGCAAAAGTTTCATCCTGTTCGCGGCGGCCGTGCTCGTGCTCGCCGGGGTCGCGGCGGCGCAGCTCGCGCAGCCGACGAAGGCGGAGAACCCGCGTCTGGAGCGGCTGCTCCCGGCCGACACCGTCGGCTTCGTCGAGGTCAACGACCTGCGCGCGCAGGCGCTCAAGGTCATCGAGAGCGAGGCGTGGCGCGAGTTCACGAAGGAGAACTCGGCGGCCAGCTCGCTCTTCATGATCGGCGCCAACCACGCGGGCGCGCTCGACGCCAGCTACGCCATGGCGCTGCTCGGCGTCGGCAATAACGACGCGGGCAGTCCCGAGCCGCAGTTCGTCATCGTCGCGAAGTTCAGCGACTGGGAGGCGCGCTACACCTTCGAGAACCGCGTGCTGCGCTTCGTGCGCGACGGCCAGTCGAAGGGCGTCGAGACCAAGTCCGAGAAGCTCGACGACAAGACGACGCTCAGCACCGTCAGCCGCATGGGCGTCCACCGCTTCACCTACGCGAGGGCGGACAACCTGCTGGTCGTCTCGAACTCGGCCGACGCGGTGAGGCGCGTGCTCGACGTGCGCTCGGGCAAGACCCCGTCGCTCGAAACCAACCCGACGTTCGCCCGCGCGCGCGCGGGCTCCAAGGCGGTTGACGGCATGTTCGGATTCCTCGACGGCGCGGCGCTGACCCGCATCATCGACACCGCTCCCGTGGGCGCAGACGAGAAGGCGGCCGAGCGCGTCGCGGCCTTCCGACAGCTCTTCCACGGCGTGGGCGCGGCGAGCGTCCAGTCGGCCTCCTTCACGAGCAACTTCGAGGACGGCCGCGTCGCGGAGCGCTTCCAACTGATCGCGCCGAACCGCGAGGGCGTGCTGGCCACGGTCGCCGCCAACCCGCCGACGCAGGGCGCGCTGCTCGCGCTCGTCCCCGAGGACGCGGTGCAGGCGTTCGACGCCTCGGTCGCCAACGCCCCGCAGACTTTTGAACAGATGCTCGCGCTCGCCTCCCAGCTCGGCGCGGGCCCCGGCCGCAAGGGGCCGGAGGCCGGACTCACCGAGTTCGCCGAGAAGACCGGCGTCGACTTCCGCGCGGAGATAGTCGGCGCGGTCGGCAACGAGTTCTGCGTGGCGCAGCTCACGTCGAAGTCCTCGGAGGAGGGGGCGAGCGGCGTCCTCATCCTCAACCTGAAGGACGAGCAGTCGTTCGCGCAGACGCTCACGAAGTTCGCCGAGCGGAACAAGCGCGAGACGACCCAGCGCGACTACAAGGGCGTGACCGTCCGCCGCATCGCGGGCGAGAAGGGTCGCGGGCTTGAGTACGCTTTCGTGGGCGGCAACCTCGTGGCGAGCGGCAAGGCCGAGGCGGTCGAGCGCGTCATCGACACGGCGCAGGGCGGGCGCTCGCTCAAAGCCGGCGCGGCCTACCAGTCGGCGGCGGCGCAGTTGCCCGGACAGCCGCAGTTCGTCTACTTCAACTCGAACGCGGACTACCTGAACGGCCTCGGGCGCTCGCTTCAGGGCGGCGAGCAGGAGTTCAAGACCGAGGGGCAGCGCGCGAACCTCCGCCCGAGCTTCGCGTTCGGCATGACGCGCGAGGACGGCTTCTACGTCGAGAGCCGCACCCCGCTCGGCACCTTCCCCCGCATGCTGACGGCCGTCTCCTCCAAGCTCGGGCAGGAGGAGACGAAGCCCAAAGGCGCGGAGTAAACCGTTCGGGGGCGGCGGCCCGCGCCGCCGCCCCGAGCACCCATACGAGAGCCTCGCTCTTGCGTTCGTGCGCCGCGAAGCGGGCGGACGAACGGGTTCGCCCGCTTCGCCGTCACCCCCGTCCAACCCTCACGCTCCCGACCCACATCTGAGCACAAAATATTCCGGCGGCGCGCCAACCTTTTCCGCGCCGCCGTGTCTGTCGTAGTGAGCTTGCCCCGGGAACCGACTTGAGTTGACCAGCGAGAACGAACTGATCCGGCGGGCGCAGGGCGGAGACCTTGAAGCCTTCTGCCGGCTGGCGCGAGAGTACGAGCGGCGCGTCTACGCGCTCGCGCTCCACTACTGTCGCCGCCCCGAAGACGCCGAAGACCTCTCGCAGGAGGTCTGGCTGAAGGCATTCCGCTCGCTCCGCGGGTTCCGCTTCGAGTCGAGCTTCCACACTTGGCTCCGGCGGATCATGGTCAACACTTTTCTCAACCACCGGCGCTCCGAGACCGTGACGCGCGACGACGTGAAGACGCACGTCAGGCACGACAGTCTGGAAGAGATGTTGGACGAACAGGGGCTCGCGTGGCGGCTCGCCGACGCGGGCGCGGAGGACGACTACCACAGGCGCATCATGGCCGGGCGCGTCATGCAGGCGCTCGGCGGGCTGACCGAACAGCAGCGCCTCATCTTCCTGCTCAGGCACCGCGAGGGGATGACGAGCCGTGAGATTGCCGACTCGCTCGGCTGCTCGGCCGGGACGGTGAAGAAGTCTCTGTTCCGCTCGATTGAGAAGCTGCGCTCGTCGCTGGGTCTGGGCGCGCAAGAAGGCGAGCGCGTGCCGCTCGGCGCTTCGGGGAAGAGTTGAGAAGGGTTGAGAAGAGTTGAGAAAAGGGATTCTGCGGCGTTTGCGATGAGACACGATTGTCAGGCGACGGAGGAGAGGCTCGTCGACCTGCTCTTCGACGAAGTCGAGGGCGGGCGGAAGAGTTCTCTGCTCGAAGAGGTTCTGCGCTGCGCGGCGTGTGCCGGCCGGTATCGCTCGATGGCCGAGACGCTGCGCGTCTTCGACGAGGCCGCCGAAACGTCTCTCCCGGCGGAAAGTTTCTGGGACGGCTACGAAGAAAGGCTGAAAGGGCGTATGGCACAAGAGATTCGGACAGACTTCTGGGGGCGTCCCGCGGACGCTTTCGCGCGCGGCGAGTACCGCCTGACGTTCGTCGAGGACGAGGGGCTCGTGCGACGGCTCACGCGCGAGCTGCGCGCGTCGGGCGCGGCGGCGGGGCTGACGTGGCCCGAGTTCAAGCGCGACCCCGTAGGCTTCGCGGCGCGTTCGGTCGGGGCCTACGGACGCGCGGGGCGCGCCTTCTTCTCGCAGCGCGACGTGGCGCTGGCGACCGCGAGCGCCTTCGTCTTCGTCTCGCTCCTTTTGGGGACGGTCTTCGCGCTCGAAAGGTTCCGAGCCTCGCG
>DASWNR010000270.1:0-2256 GCA_036399155.1 Pyrinomonadaceae bacterium | reverse complement strand
CCCCCCCCCGCGCCGGGAGGCGCCCGTGACTCTTTAGAAAACCTTTACGACCTGATCTGCCGCGTGCGGTTCTTCAGGAAGTAGTCGATCAGCTCGGAGGCCGAGTTGTCCATCTCGATGATGAAGCCGTCGACCTTGCCCGTGAAGTAGTTGAAGAGCCACACGGCGGGCACCGCCACCGCCAGCCCGAGCGCCGTGGTGAGCAGCGCCTCGGCGATGCCGCCCGCGACCGCGCCGATGCCGGCCGACTCGGCCGACTTCATGCCGGTGAACGCGTTGATGATGCCGAACACCGTGCCGAAGAGTCCCACGAACGGGGCGGTCGAGCCGATGGTGGCGAGACCCGAGAGCCCGCGCTTGAACTCGGCCGACTTGATGGCGATGGCGCGCTGGAGGGCGCGCTTCGACGCCTCGACCTCGTCGCCCGAGATGTCGCTCGAACCGTCGTGCGCGCGGAACTCCTGGAGGCCGGCGTTGACGACCATCGCGAGGTGCGACTTCTTGTGCTTGTCGCTGATGTTGATGGCCTCTTCGATGCGGTCGTTCTTGAGCGCCTGCGCGACGCGCGGCGCGAACTCGCGCGACTGCTTCTTGGCGGCCGAGTAGGTCAGGAAGCGCTCGACCATGATCGCGATCGAGTACATCGACATGATGAGCAGGATGACGATGACGGCCAGCGCCACCCAGCCGAGGTTCTTCACCATCTCAGTCATGGTGAAGGCGCTCTGGATGTCTTCACCGCCCTTGTGGGCCTCCTGGAACAGGAAGGCGAAGAAGGCGAGACTCTTGCTCCCGAGAATGCTCAACAGAATAGTCACGGTGGAAATCCTCCAAGGTTTTCGTTTTTGATGGCGGGTGCGCTTCCGCGTCGGAAGGGCGCGAGCGACCCGCCGGGCGCCGCCCCCGGCTCAACGTCCGGCGGCGCCCGCGCGGTTCGCGCCCCGCGCCCGGTCTTACTGAAGCACGAAGTTGTACGTGATGACGCCCGAGACCTTCACCGGCTGCCCCGAGAGCAGCGTCGGCGAGAACCTCGCGTTGCGCGCGGCCGACACGGCGGCCTGCTGGAGCAGCGGGTGGCCGCTCACGGCGTTGGCCGAGACGACGCGCCCCGACTCGTCAACCAGAATCTGCACGGTCACCGTCCCGGAGGCGCGCGCCGCCTTCGCGATCGGCGGGTAGGCCGGCTGCGGCTTCGAGATGGCCTTGCCGTTCAGCACGCCGCCCGAAACGACGGTCTTCGGCTTGGGCGGGGGCGTGGGCGCCGGCGGGGGCGGAGGGGGCGGATCGTCACTCACCTCGACCTTGGGCGCGCCGCCGCCGCCGCCCCCGCCGCCACCGCCGCCGGTGCCGCCGACCACGCCGACCGGGCCCGTGGGCACGGCGTTGACGTCGCCGACGTTGCGGTCGCCGATCATTACGCTAAGCGTCCTGTTGGTCGGGACGACCTTGGCCGTGGGCGGCGCCACCTCGTTGGTCTTGGTGACGGGCGCGATGACGGCCATGTCCTTGACCATCGCGACGGTCGGCTCGGCCTTGGCCGCGGGCTTGGGCTCCTCCGCCGCCTTCGGCGCTTCCTCCTGCGCCATCGGGACGGGGGCGACCAGCGTCAGCAGCTCTAGGCTCGGGTCCGGGATCGAGTCGTTGTAAAGGTAGATGCTGAGGACAGCCACCGCCACCAGCACAATCGAGTAGAGCACCAGCGTGCCCAGGAAAAAAGAGCCCTTCCTCGCGAGGTCGTCTGAGTGCGAGCCGGACTCAACCAGCGTGTCGAACATCTCTCGTCTCCTCCCTCTTCCGGTGCCAGGTGGATCAGGGGTTTGAGATTGATTTAACCACATCACACTCAATATAGAGTTGTGATTCCAAGACGTTTTCTTTCAAAACGCTCCCGCTTGATTAAACGCTTTTTCCTTAGGGGACGGGGACTGGCCGGGCTTGCGGTCGGCCCGCTATTCGCGCGCCGCCTATACCTTCCAAGCACCTGCCAAACGGGGAATGAACGGAACCGGGCCGGCCCCTCGGACACGTACGCCAGAATCAAACGTCCGCCTCACACTGCCGGCGAGACGGGCGCGTTCTTAAAATATTCGATTGGCCAGCAACGCGCTCAGTCTATGTCGCAATCCGCGGCGAAGTCAAGCGCAAAATGGGTCGCCGCGGCCCCCGTCATCTACGCGTTCAATTATTTAGACACCGGAGTTCGCCAAGGGTTCGCTTAAATTTTAAGTCCCGGCAAAAGTCGAGCCGGCCCGCCCC
>DASWNR010000269.1:0-6534 GCA_036399155.1 Pyrinomonadaceae bacterium | reverse complement strand
GTGGGCCGGGGGAAGAATGTCCGTGGGCGACGCTCTCAAGATTCGTCGCGCCGTTAGACTTCGACCCGTTCGCCGTCCCCGCGCCGTTGGTCGCCCCGTTCGTTGTCGCGCCGTTCACCGCCTGCGCCGCGCCGAGCCGTTCGAGGATGTCGCGCTTGCGAACCTTCTGCGTCGGGGTGCGCGGGAAGTCCGCCTCGGGCCAGACCGCCCAGCGGCGTACGTGCTGGTGTCGCGCGAGCGTCTGGTTGGCGCGCTCGATTGCCGGCGCGGGGTCAGCCCCCGCCTCGCGCATGATGAGCACGGCCAGAGGCTCCGGCCCGCGCGGGCCTTCGACGCCGACGACGGCCGCGAGCCTCACCCCGGGCTGGCGTTCGAGCGCCGCCTCGATGTCTTCGGGGTAGACGTTGAGGCCGGCGGCGGTGACGATGACATCCTTCTTGCGCCCGCGGAAGTAGATGTTGCCCGACTCGTCCATCGCGCCGAGGTCGCCCGTGCGGAGCCAGCCGCCCTCCTCGCCCGGCGGCACGTCTACGTGAGGCGCGCCGCCGCGCCAGTAGCCCGGCGAGACGTTCGCGCCGCGCACCAGAATCTCGCCCGACTCGTCGAGCTTCACCTCCTGCCCTTTCAGCGTCTTCCCGATTGAGCCGCGCCCGGTCTTGAAAGGGTGGTTGACCGTGACGAGCGACGCCGTCTCGGTCATCCCGTACCCCTGCACGACCGCGAACCCGAGCCGCCGCCAGAAAGTCTCCGTCCCCTCGCCGAGCGTCGCGCCGCCCGTCACGAACGCCCAGCACTTCCAGCCGAAGTAGCCGTGCAGCCGCCGGAACATCCAGAGCCGCTTGAGCGGGTGCGCGCCCTCCGCGCGCTCGACGCGACGGCGAAGCTCGGCGAGACGGCCGCGCGCCTCCTCGCGCCGCTCGACGTGCTCGCGCAGCGTGTCGAGCATGCGCGGGACGGCGACGACGACCGAGACGCGGCGCGTCTTAACCGTCGTGACAATCTCCGAAGGGTTGAGCGCGTCCTGAAAGATGACCTCGCCGCCGAGCAGTTGCGGGATGAGGACGCCCATGAACTGCCCGAAGACGTGGCTGAGCGGCAGCAGACAGAGGAAGCGCAGCGGGCTGACGAGCCGCACCCAGCGCATGTACTTCCGCATCTCCTCTTCGAGCGGCGCGAGGTTGGCGAGCACGTTGCCGTGCGTCAGGCAGACGCCGCGCGGCTCGGCCGTCGTCCCCGACGTGTAGATGATTTCCAGAAGGTCGTCCGGCCCGACCTCGCACGGCTCGAAGGGCTCGGGCGAGTGGCGCGCGAGAGCCTCTTCCAACTCTTCGAGCGCGAGCGTCGGGAGCCCGAGCGCGCGGGCGCGGCCCTTCGTCTCGGCGCTCGTGACGAGGAGCCGCGCCTCGGTCTGCGCCTGCACGCGCGAGACGAAGTCGGGCGCGCTCTCAACGTCGAGCGGGACGAGCACCGCGCCACGGAGCGCGCAGCCGAAGAAGGCCGCGACCCACTCCGGCCCGTTCGCCGCCCACACGAGCACGCGCTCGCCCTTCCCGACGCCCCTGCCCTCAAGCTCGCGCGCGAACCGGAAAGCGTTTTCGGCCACCCGCCCGTACGACCAGCGCACGAGCCGCAAACCACGCCTGTAAGCGAAGGCGGTCGCCCCGCCCCGCCTCAGGTAATCCCCGAGATAGCTGTTGATGTTGGAACGCATAAACCCCTTGTCGATGAGAGCCACGCCCTATGAATTTAAACGCGGGCTCACGCATAAATTTTCCGGCCCGCGCACCCCATTGTCGAGGCGGCACGAGCCCGCGCGGCCCCCCACTGTGACACTTTCTAATCTGTTTGGTTAGAGAGGAGAGGACGAATCTCGTTACGGCGCGTTCAACGACGACGCCAGCCGCGTCGCCATATAGTCTATTCGCGGATGCCTGCCCTGTATGTCCGAGGTGAAAGCGAGAATCAAATCCCTGTGGTTTCGGAGGATGACCGGGTCGATTGCCTCGAAGACTATCAACGTATTCTCCAGGCCATCGAGGTTGTCCTGACGTTGTCTCGCGTATTCAATGGCGGGGAGGATCAATTCTCCATGCGACGCCTTATCAAGTCGTAGCCGGCCGATGGCGGCGTAACGCACGCCCCTGTCGGGTGAGAACAGTTCGGCAATTAACAGGAGGAGTTGTGGGTTTGTCTGAGATTCCGGACGACTTTGCTGACCGGACTGTGACGAACTTGTCCCCCCGCCGGATGGGGTAGAGGCGACCGTCGGGCTCGGCGCGATGCCCACGGTGAGTTGATTGAGGGCCTTCAAGAGCCGCTCGTGCTGGCGGTTGGAGGTGTAGATAAATAACAGTACGAGGCAGCCCATTAAAATCCACGGCGCGAACGGGGCGAGCGCCTTAAATGTCGCACGGGCGGCCCTCCTTGGTTTCGGTTCTTCGGCCGCGCGGGCCGGTTTATCGGGTTCGCTGGCCGGTCCGGAAGGGAACTCCACCAAGACGTCGGCCGGGCCGGCAGGGGGAGGATTCTCTTGCTCGGGTGGGGGCGAAATCGGCGTTTCCGCCCCGGCCGCTTCGCCCAGATAATGCCAGAGACTCTCACGCTGGATGTCGGACGCGCGGAGGTGGTCGGCGTAGGGGCTGCTCGTTGCCGTGATGACGTTGCTGCCGTCGCGGAGCAGGTCATAAACCTCCCACGGTGCCATCACACGAGTCTGTTGGAGTGCGAATGTGAGCCAGGCCAAAGAGGCGGCACCCGCGCAGTCCTGCTCAATGGACTTGATGCTGAGTCGTCCGCCGGGCCGCCAGCCCTCGTCGGCGGGACATTCGGCGACCAAGTCTTCGAGCTGGCTCGCGATCAGCGCCGCCGCGGAGCCCCCGTCTGTCTTGTCCGTGGCCGCGTCCAACACGACACGCCTCAACTCGCGGATACCTGCATTGGAGAGAAACGTTACCATCCCGTCCACGCACGCGTGCAGCAAGTCGGGGTGGCTTAACTCGACGGCGTGGAGAAAGATGATTCCGGACTGCCCCTGCTCGGCGGTCAGCTCCATGTGACTGCCGTAGGCGACGACCGGCGAAGACCTGGGGTCGTCAAGCCGGAAGGTCATCGACCAAGGCACGCGCTTCGTGCCCAGCACCTTGTCCAGCCTCCTCTGGGCCGCAATGTAGCTGCGCGAGACCAGCCGCGACTCGTGGTCAAGGGGCTGCCTCGTCAGCCCCGCCGACGGCGTACCCACGTAAAGGCCATAGCCCGTGCGCCGTTCGTAGATGCGTATCCAGTGTTTTCTGATGCGGGGTGTCACAGAAATTTTTCGGCCGCGTAGGTGGAGGCGGACTGCTCGATGACCTTTGTTTCGGCCTCCCGGCCCGCGAAGGCCCTAACGAACGACCTTGCGGCCTCGCCCAGAACTATCGGCGCGCCGCGGTTCTTCAGGTGCATCTCCTCGCGGCTTAAGACTGTGAAGACTTCGCACACCTTCTCGGGGTTGACGATGTTGTGCAGAAGGTCGTAGGTCGGGTCGAACTTGTTGACGCAGAGCCGCAGCAACTCCCGGTCGTCCAGCCCGGGTTGCAGTGCCTTCAGTTGGTCGTACTTGTTGAAGACGAGAATCAGGCGCTCTATCTCCACTTGGTTGTGCGCGACCAGTGACCGCAGCTCCCTGAAGAGCTCGCCGTTGTAGTATTTCTTTGTGTCCTGGCTTATCCCAGTGGCCGCCTCCTCGGCGTCGAACATGCAGACCAGGACGAGGCCTAAATTTTTCCCGCTCTCCCGGTGCAGGTTGTGGGTTTCATGAACGATCATCTGACACACGGACTTCTGCGCCTCGGTCTCCCCGGGGAAGTCGTGCACTTTGAGGATCAGGTGCGTGTGGAAGGGGACGGTGATATCGGGGTCGGCGTAGTGAGGCGTCCTGTCTTCCTTCCGGGTGAAGTCGTAGACCGGCACGTCGCTGGTGTAGTGCGTGTGGGTGCGGTCGAGTCTGGAAGTGTTCCAGGGAGCGTGCCACTGCATGAGTAGGGAGGTCTTCCCCACGAAACGGGGGCCGACTAGGATTACCGGCTGCCGGTATGTCCTGACGAGGGTCCCCTTGCGTAGCTCCTTGCGTATGCTTTCGAGCTTCTGTGCCTTCGCCTTTAAGTCCGCCTTCTCCTTCTCGGCGGCCGCCAGCTTCACCGTCAGGGCGTTCTTCTCCTCGTTCAGCACCACCGCCTGCCTCTTAGTCTCGTCCTGGGAGTTTTTCGTCTCCTTGTTCGCCTGACTCAGTTGAGACGTTAGTAACTGAATCTCGGTGGACTGTGACCCCTTGGCTATCCACCAGGTGCAAAGCATGGTGATGATGCAAGTCACCGCGGCCGACAGCACCACCGGCATCAAGTCGCCACCGCCCTCTGCTTTCGGGCTCGGGTTGGTGACGCCCGTTTCGATGATCGGGTCGGCGGCTGCGGGTGAGCTGGCTGGGGTCGGTTGGGTGTCTTGACCGGCGACGCCGGCAACGCATGAGAGCAGCAGAAACGCCGTGACGGCGGTGAGCGTGAGCGTCTTGATCAACGATAGACTTTCCTTGCCGGTGGCGCTACCGCCAGCCCCGAAGGGCTGCCCGTCCTCGGTCCGCCGACCGCGGGAGGCCGAAAGTAAATTCACGTCGCGGAGTTTGTAAGTGGTAAGCGCTGCCCCCGTGACAATGAGTTCACGAAAGGCCCGGCTAGCGGAATGGAAACGCTTGTCCCGCGAGGTTGGGAGGCATCCTTCTGTCATAAACTGGCGCAGATTATTCTCATAACTCCGCGTTGTCAAGAATAATTGCAGAGTGCCGCGCCGTGCGCGCTGTTTCCCGGAACCTTCCATCGGCGCGTTTCCGTGTGGTAGTATCCGCGCCGATGGAATTCGTCGAGAAAGCTCGCATCATGGACGGCATGCGCATCAACCGTGCGCTGGCCCGGCTCGCGTCCGAGATAGTGGAAGAGAACCACGGCGCGGGGCACCTCTACCTGATCGGCATCCAGCGGCGCGGCGTGCCTTTGGCGCACCGCCTCGCCGACAAGATCGCCGACATCGAGGGCGAGCGCCCGCCGGTCGGCGTCGTGGACATCACGCTCTACCGCGACGACCTCTCGACCGTCGGCGCCAACCCCATCATCAACCGCACCGACCTGCCGATCGATGTCGAAGGCAAAAACGTCCTGCTCATCGACGACGTGCTCTACACGGGGCGCACCATCCGCGCCGCGCTCGACCAGTTGATAGACTTCGGCCGCCCGCGCCGCGTCCAGCTCGCCGTCCTCGTCGACCGCGGGAAGGAGCACCGGGAGCTTCCCATCCAGGCCGACTTCGTCGGGAAGTTCGTGCCGACGAAGAAGAGCGAGATCATCAAGGTCATGCTCGAAGACTTCGACGGCGAGGAGGCGGTCGCCATCGTCGAGCGACCCCCGGGGCAGGAGGAGGGTTAAACGGGGCGGCCGCCGTGGCCGCCTTTTTCTTTAGCGCGACTCGGGCGTCAAGACGCTTTTCTTCTAGTTCGGCCGGATGAAGGCACAGCTCACCAACAGGCACCTGCTCGGCATACGCGGCCTCCCGGCCGAAGAGATCACACACTTCCTCGACACGGCCGAGACGTTCCGCGAGGTCTCCGAGCGCGAGATCAAGAAAGTCCCGACGCTCCGCGGCCGCACCGTCATCAACCTCTTCTTCGAGCCCTCGACCCGCACGCGCACCTCGTTCGAGATAGCCGGCAAGCGCCTCTCGGCGGATGTCATCAACATCAGCTCCTCGTCGTCTTCGGTGACTAAGGGCGAGACGCTTCTGGACACCGCCCGCAACCTCGAAGCGATGTCGCCCGACCTCATCGTCATCCGCCACCCGTCGGCCGGCGCGCCGCACCAGCTCGCGCGCGTCTGCCGCGCCTCCGTGGTCAACGCCGGCGACGGCTCGCACGAGCACCCGACGCAGGCGCTCCTCGACGCGCTCACCATCCGACAGCACAAGGGCGGCTTCGGCGGCCTGCGCGTCGCCATCCTCGGCGACATCCTCCACTCGCGCGTCGCGCGCTCGAACGCGCACCTTCTGACGACGCTCGGCGCGGAGGTGACGGTCGCCGGGCCGGGGACGCTCGCGCCGCCCGAGTTCGCCGGTCTCGCCGGGGGAGGGAAGCTGAGCGTCGCGCGCCGCGTCGAGGAGGCCGTCGAGGGCGCGGACGTGGTGATGGTTCTGCGCATCCAGCGCGAGCGGCAGGACAAGGCTTTCCTGCCTTCCATGCGCGAGTACGCCGTGCACTACGGGCTCAACTCGAAGCGTCTGGCGTTGGCAAAGCCCGACGCCATCGTCATGCACCCGGGGCCCATGAACCGCGGCATCGAGATCGCCTCGGACGTGGCCGACGGCGCGCGCTCGCTCATCCTCGGCCAGGTCGCCAACGGGCTCGCCGTCCGCATGGCCGTCCTCTACCTGCTGGGCGGCGGCGCGGGCGTGTCCAGCGTGCCGCCTCTACAGCCGAAGGTTGAAGCCGAGCCCGCGCCCGAGACTACCCCCGAGGTC
>DASWNR010000268.1:0-6617 GCA_036399155.1 Pyrinomonadaceae bacterium | reverse complement strand
CCCCCCCCCTCCGCGCTCGCCACGGCAACCCCCCTCGCTGAGGCGCCGTCGGCTAAGCTCATGCGCCGCTCAGGCTACGGCAGGTCGGGCTTCGACAGCGGCGAGCCCTTGTCGCCGACGTACACGTTGAGCACGGTGAAGTTCGACGGGATCATCGTGGCGAAGGCGTGGTTGACCACGAGCAGCGAGCCGTGGCCGTCGAAGGCGATGTTGGCGGGCGAGTCGTACGGGAAGACGGCGCCCGGCGCGGCGTTCTGAAGCCTCCCGACTTCCGAGCCGGACGCGTCGAGGATGACGACGCCCGACAGCCCCGGCGTGGCGATGGCGACGTAGAGCTTGCCCGACTTGCCGAAGGCGATGCCGTCGGGCAGGTCGGTCGGCGCGAACGCCTTGAAGACCGCGAGGTCGGACGCCTGCGGCGCGGCGACGAGCGGCAGCGTGTAGATGAAGCCCTGACCCGTCGGGCCGACGGAGACGACCACGTAAGCCTTCGAGCGGTCGGGGCTCAGGCGGATGCCGTTGGCGCCGATGCCGCCCGGGACGGTGCCGAGGCGCGCGTCCTGAAACCAGACCTGCGGCGTGCCGCCGCCCGGCGCGACGCGCCAGATGGTCGCCTGCATCGAGTCGGTCACGTAGGCGCTGCCGTCCTCGTCGAACGCGATGTCGTTCGGGAGCGAGGGGGCGTCGAAGATGGTCGGCGAGCAGGGCGCGTTGGTGCCGTCGCACGCGGGCAGGTCGGGGAAAGGCGCCGAGTAGGACTCCTGCTGGCCCGAGCCGGTGTCGATGCGGTAGATGCCGAGCTGCGTGTTCAGCACGTAGAGCCTGCCCGCGCCGTCGAAGGCGATGCAGGAGTTGGCGTGCTCGAACTCAAGCGCCTCGCCCTGCGTCGCGTAGGTGGCTTCCAGGGCGCCCGAGTCGCGGTTGAAGGCGACGACCGTCGAGGGGCCCGTGCCGGCGGTGCCGAAGCGCGCGGGGCCGGAGACGTAAACCTTGTTGCCCTTGACGGCGATGCCTTCGGGGAAGCCGGGCGGGGTCGGGAACGTGGCCAGAACCTGGGCGTCGCCGAAGGGGCGCGCGTGCGGGGACTTCGCGCCGACCGAAGTGAGAAGCGATGATGAGGCGGCCGTCACGGCGAGTACGGCGGCGCAGGCGATTCTGGGCAGTTTCATTTTCAAGCACCTTTCAATGGCTGTCGATGATGGGCTGTGGGCACTCGTGCCGGGCTTCGTGCTCCGTCGGATGACCTCTGCCCACTAAGGCGGAAAGCGCGGGCGAAAAGGATCACGGCGGGAAACTTTTTTCGCCGCCCCGCTTCGCCGCCCCGGGCCGCGGCGCCGAACCGCTCACCGCTCCACTCCCGGGCGGGAATTGAGATACACTCTGGGCTCGCTTATGAGACTCGCTGACAGGACGGCTTTCATCACGGGCGGCGGGCGCGGCATCGGGCGCGCGGTGGCGCACGCGTTCGCGCGAGAGGGCGCGCGCGTCTTCGTCGTCTCGCGCACGGCCTCGGAGGTCGAGCGCGTCGCGGCCGAGGTGCGCGCCGAGCGCGGACACGTCGCGGGCGGCGCGGCGGCACACTACGCCTGCGACGTGGCCGACCCCACCTCGGTCGGGCGGGCCTTCGCGGCGG
Organism: Pyrinomonadaceae bacterium; assembly: GCA_036399155.1. Lineage (GTDB taxonomy): Bacteria > Acidobacteriota > Blastocatellia > Pyrinomonadales > Pyrinomonadaceae > QHXN01. Next base: position 4,984 of record DASWNR010000268.1, on the reverse strand, counting down.
CGGCCGAGTTCTTCGGGCGCGGCGCGGACATCCTCGTCAACAACGCGGGCGTCGCCGAAAGCTCGAAGTTCGCCGAGACGACCGACGAGTTCTGGCGCCGACACCTCGACATCAACCTCTCGGGCACGTTCCACTGCATGAGGGAGGCGCTGCCTTCGATGGTCGCGCGCGGGTGGGGGCGCGTCGTCAACGTCGCCTCGATCGCGGGCAAGACCGGCGCGCCGTACATCGCCGCCTACGCCGCGTCGAAGCACGGCGTGCTGGGGCTGACGCGCTCGGTGGCGATGGAGACGGCCGCGAAGGGCGTCACCGTCAACGCCGTCTGCCCCGGCTACGTTGACACGGACATGACGACGCGCGCGGTCGAGAACATCCGGGCCAAGACCGGGCGCGGTACGGAAGAGGCGCTGGAAGCCGTCAAGGCCATGAGCCCGCAGCGCCGCCTCGTCACGCCCGAAGAGGTCGCCGCGCTCGCGCTGCTCCTCGCCTCCGAAGACGGGCGCGGCATCACGGGCCAGGCCATCAACGTGGACGGCGGGGCCGTCCTTTTCTGAATGATTCTGAATGAAGACGATCAACCCTAAATCGCTGGGGCGGCCGCGCGGGTACGCGAACGGGCAGTTGACCGCGCCGGGCCCGCGCCTGCTGTTCGTCGCCGGTCAGATCGGCTGGGACGAAGAGCAGCGGCTCGTGAGCGACGACTTCGTCGAGCAGTTCGACCGCGCGCTTCGGAACGTGCTGGCGGTCGTCATCGAGGCGGGCGGCGCGCCGGGCGGCGTGGCGCGCATGGTCGTCTACGTCACGGACAAGCGCGAGTACGCCGCGCGCACCGCAGAGATAGGCGAGCGCTGGCGCGCTCTGATGGGGCGGCACTACCCGGCGATGGCGCTCGTCGAGGTCAAGGGTCTTCTGGAAGACGGCGCGAAGGTCGAGATAGAGGCCACGGCCGTTCTGTGAAGCCTCCCCGGTTTCCGCAGGCGCGCCGGGCGTCGGGGCGCACACGCCTCGGCGCTTCCGCGCGTGCTCACTCAAAGTCAGGCAATCACCCGTCGAACCATGATCGAACCGAAAAGTTTTCTCTACGACGTGCGCGACGGCGTGGCGTGGATCACGCTCAACCGGCCGGAGCGCCTGAACGCGCTGACCTTCGAGGTCTACCGCGAATTGACCGACGCGTTCGCCGCGCTGCGCGACGAGGGCGCGGTGCGCGCCGTCGTCATCACGGGCGCGGGGCGCGCCTTCTGCTCGGGCGGCGACGTGCGCGACATCATCGGCGAGCTTCAGTCGCGCGACGCGGCGGGGCTGCTTGAGTTCACGCGTCTGACCTGCGAGCTGGTGCGCAACATACGCCACCTACGCAAGCCCGTCGTCGCCAGCTTGAACGGCACGACGGCCGGCGCGGGCGCGTGCATCGCGCTCGCCGCAGACCTGCGCATAGCCTCCACGGAGGCGCGCATCGCGTTCCTCTTCGTGAAGGTCGGGCTGTCGGGCGCGGACATGGGCGCGGCGCACCTGCTGCCGCGCGTCGTCGGGCTCTCGAAGGCGACCGAGCTGCTCTACACGGGCGACTTCATGACGGCCGAAGAGGCGCTGGCCTGCGGGCTCTACAACCGCGTCGTGCCCCCTTCGGAGCTTGAGTCGGAGACGCGCGCGTGGGCCGGGCGGCTGGCGCGCGGGCCTTCGTTCGCGCTGGCGGTGACGAAGGAGATGCTTGAGCGCGAGATGGACGTGACGCTCGACACCGCGCTCGAACTCGAAGCGCAGGCGCAGGCGGTCTGCATGCAGCACCCCGACTACGGCGAGGCGTTCCGCGCCTTCACGGAGAAGCGCGAGCCGCGCTTCGGCGGCGCGCCGCCCGCGGAAGGATGAAGCGCACGACGCTCGCGGCCACACTCTTCGCGCTCGCCCTCACCTTCGCGCCCCGCGCGGCGGCGGGCGCGACTGTCGCGGACGACGCGCGCGCGCACGCGGCCGAGTTCCGCCGCGCGTCGAAGTCGAGCGCCGACTCGCCCGGGGACACGGCGGCCTTCGAGTTCGAGGACGGCGGCTTCAAGTACCACGTCGTCGCCAACGGCAACGGCCGCCGGACGAAGGGTGATAAGACGCGCCGCTTCAACCTGCGCCTCGACGGCCGCGACTACGTCGAGGGGCTGCGCTTCGCCGTCTACGAGGGCGACCTGCTGCTCGTCTGCGAACTCTACGACGGCGAGACGCGGGCGGGGCTCGTCACGCTTCTGGAACAGCCCTCGATGCGCGCGCTCTGGCGTCGCCCCGTCCCGGCCGCCGAAGTCGGCGAGCCGCTGCGCGACGGCCGCAGCCTCTACCTGACCGCCTTCGGCTTCGTCGCGCGCCTCGACCTGCGCACTGGCGAGTACGTCTGGCGGCACGAGGGACTCGGCGGCGCGGTCGTCGGCCGGGAAGCCTCGGGCGCGGGCACGCAAGCCGCGCGCCCCTTCAACTCCTTCGAGACGCCGGAGCTTGAGCGCGACGCGGTTCTGTTCCGCGAGCGGCCGGTTTACAATCCGCCGAGGACGCTGGTCGTAAACCGAAAGACCGGCGACATCATCCGCATCGACTGAGGGAAGAACCCGGAATGCAGCGCGACCGATTCATCGAGGAGACGCCTTTCTTCACCGACGGGCACGCGCGGCTCGCGGCCGGAGTGGCCGACTTCGCCGCGCGCGAGGTCGAGCCGCTGGCCGCGCACGATGAAGGCCCCGGCGCGGACGAGCACTTCCGCGCCCTGCTCGGGCTGCTGGCGCAGGCAGACCTTTTGAGCTACGCGGTGGCGCGCGGCGACGGCACGCCGCTCGACGCGCGCGCGCTCTGCCTCGTGCGGGAGTCTCTGGCCTACCACTCGCCGCTCGCCGACCTCGCCTTCGTCATGCAGGGGCTCGGCACCTACGCCGTCTCGCTCGCCGCGCCCGAGCACGTCCGCGAGTTCTGGCTCTCGCGCGCCCGCTCGGGGCGCTCAATCGCCGCCTTCGCGCTCACCGAGGCGGAGGCCGGCTCTGACGTTTCGGCCGTCCAGACCTCGGCCGCGCGCGACGGCGACTCGTACGTCATACGCGGGCGCAAGTGCTTCATCTCGAACGCGGGGCTCGCCGACTTCTACACGGTCTTCGCGCGCACGGGGACGCGCGCCGACGGGCGTGCGGAGCTTTCGGCCTTCGTCGTCGGCGCGCGGATGCCCGGCTTCCGCGTCACCCAGAGGACGGAGCTTGTGGCCGCGCACCCCATCGGCGAGGTCGAGTTCGACGGCGTGCGCGTGCCGGCGGAAGACCGCGTCGGCGAAGAGGGCGAGGGCTTCCGGCTCGCGATGCAGACGATGGACATGTTCCGCGCTTCGGTGGGCGCGGCCGCCTGCGGGATGGCGCGGCGCGCACTCGACGAGGCGGTGCGCCGCGCGCGCACGCGCCGCCAGTTCGGCGTCACGCTCGCCATGCACCAGCTCATACAGGAGAAGCTGGCCGTGATGCAGACCGAGCTAGACGCCGCGCGCCTGCTCGTCTACCGCGCCGCGCACCTCAAGGACGCGGGCGCCCCCCCTTCCACGCTCACGCGCGCGGCGAGCGAGGCCAAGTTCTACGCCACCGAGGCCGCGCAGCGTATCGTCGACGAGGCCGTCCAGATACACGGCGGCTCGGGGCTCGTGCGCGGCAGCGTCGTCGAGCGCCTCTACCGCGACGTGCGCGCCCTGCGCATCTACGAGGGCACCACCGAAATCCAGAAGCTCATCATCGCCCGCGAGCTGCTGAAAGAGTAGTTCAAAGTTACAAGTTCAAGGTTCAAAGTTAAGACAACTTCAACTTTGAACCTTGAACTTGTAACTTTGAACTTTGAGTCTATGCGAATCAACATCATCGGCGGGGGGCCGGCGGGGCTGTACTTCGCGCTTCTGATGAGGCGGCACGACGCGTCGTGCGAGGTGACGGTGTACGAGCGCAACCCGCCCGGCGCGACGTTCGGGTGGGGCGTGGTCTTCTCGGGGCGCACGCTCAGGAACCTGCGCGAGGCCGACCCGGAGTCGCACCGGCGCATCACGGAGAGCTTCGAGACGTGGGACAACGTCGATGTCGTCCTGCGCGACGCGAAGATCAGCGTGCGCGGCAACGACTTCTCCGGCGTCTCGCGGCTCGCGCTGCTGAACATCCTGCACGAGCGCTGCCGCGAGCTGGGCGTCCGGCTCCTCTTCGACACGCCGGCCGAAGACGTGGACGCGCTCGCCTCCGACTGCGACCTGCTCGTCGGCGCGGACGGCGTCGGGAGCCTCGTCCGCGAGCGCTACGCGAGCGAGTTCCGCCCCGCACTCGCGAGCGGGCGCAACAAGTACATCTGGTACGGCACGCGCAAACTTTTCCACGGCCTGACGCTCACCTTCCGCGAGTCGGAGGCGGGCGTCTTCGCCGCGCACTCTTACAAGTTCGGCAAGGAGTTGAGCACCTTCATCGTCGAGTGCGACGGGGAGACGTGGGCGCGCGCGGGGCTCGACCGGATGCCGGACGCGGAGGCGCGCGGCTACCTCGCGCGCGTCTTCGGGCGCGACCTCGAAGGCGAGGAGCTTCTGTCGAACAACTCGCGCTGGATAAACTTCCTGCTGGTGAGGAACGCCCGTTGGAGCCGCGCGGGCGTCGTGCTGCTCGGCGACGCGCTGCACACCGCGCACTTCTCCATCGGCTCTGGGACGAAGCTCGCCATCGAGGACTCCATCGCGCTCTTCCGCCTGTTCGCCGGGGGGGCGGACGTTCGCGACGCGCTCGCCGAGTTCGAGCGCTTGAGGCGGCCCGTCATAGAGGAGTACCAGCAGGCGGCCGACGAGAGCCGCGTCTGGTTCGAGCGCGCGGGCGAGCACTACGCGCGGCTCGACCCGCTCCCCTTCGCCTACAGCCTGATGACGCGCAGCCGCCGGGTCGATGCGGAGAGCCTGCGGCGGCGCGACCCGGACTTCGTCGCGGCCTGCGAAGAGGCGGCCGCGCGCGCGCGC
>DASWNR010000267.1:0-3510 GCA_036399155.1 Pyrinomonadaceae bacterium | reverse complement strand
TGCAACGCTACCTCTCGGCCGCGGGCGTCCACACGGGCATCCACTACCCCACGCCCGCGCACCTCCAGCCGGCCTACGCCGCGCTGGGGCACGCCGCGGGCGACTTCCCCGAGGCCGAGCGGCAGGCGCGGCGCGTGCTCTCGCTCCCGATGTTCGCCGAGCTGACCGAGCGGCAGTTGCGCTACGTCGCGCACGCGCTTGAGGACTTCCGCGCGGGGGGCGCGGCCGCCGCCGGTAAATGATATTGTGTCCGACGCGCGCACGCCCGCCGGGGCGCGCACAAACGCCATGAGCATCACGGTCGGTGTCGTCGGCTGCGGCTACTGGGGGCCGAACCTGATTCGCAACTTCGCCGAGAACGAGGCGGCGGAGCTGCGCTGGGTCTGCGACAAGGACGAGCGGCACCTCTCGAAGGTCGCGCGCCGCTACCCGGCCGCGCGCCCGGCCTCCGACTTCGGCGAGATGCTGGCCGACCCGCGGCTCGACGCCGTCGCCATCGCCACGCCCGTCTCCACGCACTTCGACTTCGCGCGCCGCGCCCTGGAAGCCGGCAAGCACGTCCTCGTCGAAAAGCCCTTCACCGCGACCTCGCGCGAGGCGGAAGAACTCATCGCGCTCGCCGGGCGGCGCGGGCTCGCGCTGATGGTCGACCACACCTTCATCTACACGGGCGCGGTCAGGAAGATTAAGGAGATGGTCGCGGCCGGCGAGCTGGGCGACCTGCTCTACTTCGACTCGGTGCGCATCAACCTCGGCCTCTTCCAGCGCGACATCAACGTCGTTTGGGACCTGGCCCCGCACGACTTCTCCATCATGGACTACGTGGTCGGGCGCGGCGCGACCGAGGTGATGGCCACGGGGAGCTGCCACATCGAGCCCGGCATCGAGAACATCGCCTACGTCCAGCTCCGCTTCGGCGACTCGCTCATCGCCAACTTCCACTTCAACTGGCTCTCGCCGGTCAAGATTCGACGCACGCTCATCGCCGGCAGCCGCCGCATGATCGTCTACGACGACATCGAGCCGACCGAGAAGGTGAAGGTCTACGACAGCGGCGTCACGCGCAACGCGGACGCGGCCGACGAGGAGGAGGCGTACAAGACGCTGGTCAGCTACCGCTCGGGCGACGTGTGGGCCCCGAAGCTCGACCCGACCGAGGCGCTCCGCTACGTCTGCGCCGAGTTCCTCGACTCGATAAAGCATTCGCGCCCCTCGGTCTCGGACGGCGCGGCGGGTCTGCGCGTCGTCCGCCTGCTCGAAGCCGCGCAGGCGTCCATCAACGAAGGCGGGCGCTGGATAAAACTTTAGGGGTGATGAGTGATGAGAGGGTGTCCCCTTTCATCTTTATCTCTTTCTTATCACTCGTCACCCGTCACTCATCACTAACCGAAGATGTCTACGACCGCACCTAAGATGCAAGTCCCACTGCTCGACCTGAAGCGGCAGCACGCGGAGCTGCGCGGGGAGCTGCGCGCGGCGGTCGAGCGCGTGCTCGACTCGCAGCAGTTCATCCTCGGCGAGGACGTGCGGCTGCTGGAGGGGGAGCTCGCCGCCTACACCGGCGCGGCGCACGCGGTCGGGTGCGGGTCGGGCTCGGACGCGCTGCTGCTCGCGCTGCTCGCGCTCGACGCGCGCGAGGGCGCGGAGGTCGTCACCACGCCCTTCACCTTCTTCGCCACGGCCGGCGCCATCGCCCGCGCGGGCGCGCGCCCCGTCTTCGCCGACATCGACCCCGCCACCTACAACATCGACCCCGCGCGGATGGACGCGGCCGTCAACGCGCGCACGCGCGCCCTGATGCCCGTACACCTCTACGGACAGTGCGCCGAGATGACGGAGGTGATGCGCGTCGCGTCCGGGCGCGGGCTGCCCGTCATAGAGGACGCCGCGCAGGCCATCGGCGCGTCGGACGCGGCCGGGCGCGCGGGCGCGGTCGGCGCTCTCGGGTGCTTCAGCTTCTACCCGACGAAGAACCTCGGCGCGGCCGGCGAGGCGGGGCTCGTGACGGCGAACGACCCGGCGCTGGCCGAACGGCTGCGGCGGCTGCGCGTCCACGGCGGCGCGACCGAGTACCACCACGACGAGATAGGCTTTAACAGCCGTCTCGACACGCTCCAGGCGGCCGTGCTGCGCGTCAAGCTCCCGCACCTCGACGCATGGTCGGACGCGCGCCGCGAGCGCGCCGCGACTTACACTCGACTCATCGAAGAGGCGGGGCTCGCCGAGTTCGTCGCCGCGCCGCACGTCCGCCCCGGCGCGCGCCACATCTTCCACCAGTACGTCATACGCGTCCACGGCGCGCGGCGCGACGCGCTCGTCGAACACCTCAAGGCGAGCGGCGTCGGCACCAAAATCTACTACCCCGTCCCGCTCCACCTGCAACCCTGCTTCGCCTACCTCGGCCACCGCGAGGGCGACTTCCCCGAGTCCGAGCGCGCCGCGCGCGAGACGCTCGCGCTCCCGATGTTCCCCGAGCTGACGAACGCGCAGCAGGAGTACGTCGTCGAAACCCTCCGCCGCTTCTTCGCCCGGAATTAACGGGGACGCGCGGGGTAAGAGATTAAGGGGCGGCCGCGCGCGCGTTTGCCTGACCCGGACGACCGCGTCTATCCTCGACTGATGAAGCGCCCCACACACGCGGCCATCGACGTAGCGCTCGTCGGGCTCGGGATACTGTCGGCCGCCTTCGGCCTCAAGGGCTTTCTGCTGTCGAGCCACTTCATCGACGGCGGCGTGACGGGCGTCTCGATGCTCGTCTCGAACCTGACGGGGCAGCCGCTCGCCCTCTTCATTCCGCTCATCAACCTCCCGTTCATCGCGCTCGGCTACAGCCAGATCGGGGGCCGCTTCGCCGCCAAGAGCGCGGTGGCCATCGCGGGGCTCTCGGCCTGCCTCGCGCTCGTCAGCTTTCCCGACGTGACGCAGGACAAGCTGCTGACGGCCGTCTTCGGCGGCTTCTTCATCGGCGCGGGGATAGGGCTCGCCATGCGCGGCGGCGCGGTGCTCGACGGCACGGAGGTCGCCGCGCTCCTGGTGAGCAAGCGCAGCAGCCTGCTCCGCGTCGGCGACGTGATACTCATCCTCAACGTCTTCATCTTCTCGGCCGCCGCCTTCTTCCTCGGGGTCGAGACGGCGCTCTACTCCATCCTCACCTACGTCGCCGCGTCGAAGACCGTGGACTTCCTGCTCCACGGCATCGAGCAGTACACGGCGATGGTCATCGTCTCCGAGCACAGCGAGCAGATTCGGCAGGCCATCATCCGCGACCTCGCGCGCGGCGTGACGCTCTACAAGGGGCGGCGCGGCTGGACGGACGCCGAGCAGGACATCCTCTTCTGCGTCGTCACGCGCCTTGAGATAGGCCGCGTCCGCGGCCTAGTCGCCGAGTACGACCCCGCCGCCTTCGTCGTCATCTACCCCCTCTCCGACGTCCACGGCGGCGTCATCAAGAAGGCCGCGCTCCACTGAAGCGTCGGCGCGCGCGCGCCGACGCGTGCTATACTCGCGCCT
>DASWNR010000266.1:0-5310 GCA_036399155.1 Pyrinomonadaceae bacterium | reverse complement strand
CGCGGTTGACGAACATGCGCCACGCCTTCTCGCGCAGCTCGCGGCGGTCGGAGTAGGTCAGGAACGGGTCAACGGACGAGCGCGTGTTCGTGATGACCCACTGCCCCGGCAACTTCTTCGAGACGGCCGCGGCCGCCGCCGCGTCGCGCAACGACTGCGGGAGCCCGGCCAGCTCCCCCTCGCTCTTGATGGCGAGGAACTGGTCGTTCTCGTCGGAGAGCAGGTTCTGGCTGAAGCGCGTGTAGAGCCCGGCGAGCTTCTGGTTAATCTCGGAGAGTCGCGCCTTCTTCGCGGCGTCGAGCTTCGCGCCCGCGCGGACGAAGTTGGTGTGGTAGAGCCACGCGAGGCGCTGCTGCTCGGGCGTGAGCTTCGCCTTCGCGGGCGAGTTGTAGACGGCCTCGATGCGCCGGAAGAGCGCCTCGTTCTGCGTGATCTTGTCGTTGAAGGCGGCGAGGCGCGGCGCCATCTCGCGCTGCACGGCCTGGAAGTCGGGCGTGTTCATCGTCGAGCCCCAGACGCCGTAGACGGTCGTCACGCGGTCGAGCGTCTGCCCGGCGCGCTCCATCGCGGCGATGGTGTTCTCGAAGGTCGGGGCGGCCGCGTCGGCGGCGATCTTGTCGGTCTCGGCGAGCTGCTCGGCCATGCCCGCTTCGAGCGCCGGCTTGAAGTGCGCGACCTCGACGCGGTCGAAGGGCGGGACGCCGCCGTGCGGCCCCACCCACTGTGCGAGGAGAGGATTCGGTTTCACCTGCGCGCCGCCGCCGCCGGCGGTGCTGGTCTGCGCGGCACGACCTTCGTCGTCGGCTCTCTCGGCGTTCACGCTCATAGCTACAACACAGCCCGCCACTGCGGCCGCGAAAAGGAGCACGCCGCCGCGTGTGATGAATTTGGACATGAGGGGTCTCACTCTCTCTGGAAAATCTCTGGCCGCGCCCGCGCCGGGCGCCGCTTCGGGAAGAAGTTGACGGGTAGACCTTACATCTAATTGGGCCGAAAATCTACCGCCTGCGGGCCGCCGCGGGCCGCCGGCGGGGCAAAATTCCAGCGCGCCCGATAATTTCCCACGGAGCCGCCGAAACGCTGTTTTCGGCGGCTTTTTGCGCCCCGGCCCCCGCTCAAGTCCCGCCCGCGCCCCCGCCTCAAGTCACTTGAGCGCACGGCTCAACCGCGCCTCAAGTAATTCTCAACCGCCCGCGCCTAATCTCCCACCGAGGATGCGACAGTGGCGCAGGTTTAGCGCTCAGGACTGGAAAGCCCGGCCGCCCTCGTCAAGCCACGACCCGTCGCGAAAATATTAAAAAACGGAGATGAGAGATGAGAATGAATAACCCCGGAGTAAAGATTTCCGCCTCGCCCCGTCGCGTCCGCCGCCTGCTGAACGCGGCGCTGGCGCTGGCGCTGGCGGCCTCGTTCGTCGGCTCGGCCTTCGGCGGTCTCTTCAGGGCGCAGGCCGCCGGCCTCGCGCGCTCGGTCATCGTCGAGTTCAAGGCCGACCCCGGCGCGGTCTGGAAGGCCAAAATAGAGAAGTCCGGGCGGCGCGTCTCCGACGAGCAGCTCCGGCAGTACCGCGCCTCCATCACGTCCGCGCAGGACAGGTTCCTCGAAGAGCTGAAGTCGCGCGGCATCCAGTTCTCGGTCGTCGGCACAGACCTCAAAGACTTCGCCGGGGGCGTCGCAGGCCGCGCCGACCACCGCTTCAACCTCGTGATGAACGCCGTCACCTTGAACGTCCCCGGCGCGGCCATCAAGGTGATCGAGGCGATGCCGCAGGTCAAGCGCGTCGTCAACAACGCCGTGCTGCGTCTGAACCTCAACAGCAGCGTCAAGTACATCAACGCGCCCGCCGTCTACGGGCAGGTGCCCGAGCTGACGCCGTTCGACCAGCAGCGCGAGGGCTTCGAGGGGCAGGGCATGTACGTCGCCGTGCTCGACACGGGCATCGACTGGACGCACCCGATGTTCGGCGGCGACCCGACCCCGCCGCGCCTCGGCACCGCGCCGCCAATCGCCGCCCTGAACACCAACCAGAAGGTCGTCTACTACATGTCCTTCTCGGGCGGGCTGATTGACGACTTCGGCCACGGGTCGGCGGCCTCGTCGAACATCGCGGGCTATCTGGCGATGGCGCCCGGCGCGGACGGCCTGCCGGGCACGGCCGACGACCTGCGCGTCCACGGCGTCGCGCCGCAGGCACGGCTGATGGGCTACAAGGTCTGCACAGGCACCGGCAACTGCGTCAGCTCCTCGACCATCCTCGGCATCGAGGACGCGGTCTCGCCCTACTCGGTGGCGTTGCAGCCCAAGCCGGTCGCGCACGTCATCAACCTTTCCCTGGGCGGCGCGGGCGGCCCCGACGACGCGACGGCCGTCGCGGCCTCGAACGCAGCGCTGCTCGGCACGACGGTCGTCGCCTCGGCCGGCAACGAAGGCCCGGGCGAGGGAACCGTCGGCTCCCCGGCGGCCGGCCGCCACGTCATCTCGGTCGCGGCGACGACGCACCCGGCGGCGGCCAACGCCAACTGGTCGGCTGACGTGCTCAAGGCTTCGGCCGTCCCGACGGGCGTGGTCGGCGCGGTCACGCCCGCGAAGGGTTTGCCCGCCGCCGAAGGCTTCGGCCGCATCAAGCTCTACCCGATGGCGGGCACGCCCGACCCGGCGGCCGGCTCCGTCGCGCAGCGTTACACGCTCGTCAACAACCCGACCGGCCCATACCCCGCGTCGGTCGGCGGCCGCATCGCGCTCATCAAGGAGCCGGGCCTGACCTCTGCCACCTTCTTGGACATGGCCGCCAACTCGGCCGCGGCCGGCGCGGTCGGCTGCATCCTCATCAGCGAGACGACCAACCCGACGGCCGTCAAGGGTCTCATCCCGTGCGCCATCGTCTCGCCGTCGGACGGCGAGGTTCTGGTCGACGCCATCTCTTCCACGGACGACAACGCCGTCGATCCGGCGAACGGCGCGGTCTCTGAACTCCCGATTCGCCTGAACCCGTACCTCGACGACGTGTTCTACGGCACGACCACCGCGTTCAGCTCGCGCGGCCCCGTCGAAGGGCTCGGGCAGATTAAGCCCGACGTGACCGCGCCCGGCATCAACGTCCTGAGCGCGACCGTCCGCGTCGGCCTGGCGACAACCGGCGGCGGGACGATGTTCGACCCGACGGGCTACACGCTCGCGACGGGGACGAGCTTCTCCGGCCCGCACGTCGCGGGCGTGGCGGCGCTGCTGAAGCAGGCGCACCCCGACTGGACGCCCGACATGATTCGCACCGCGATGATTAACACCGCGACGAACATGCGCACCGCGTCGGGCACGCCGCGCGCCGACGGCGCACAGTCCGACTCCATCATCGACCAGGGCGGCGGCCTCGTGGACGTGAAGGCGGCCGTGAATACGAAGGCGCTGATGGGCATAGCCGGCGACGGCATCGAAGCCCCCGGCATCCTCGGCAGCCACAGTTTCGGCGAGTGGGCGGTGCTCAACAACCGCGTCGTGAACTCGCGCGCGGTGACCGTCACCATCCGCGACCTCTCCGGCCAGGGCGGGACGTACAGCCTCTCGACGGCGAACAACCGCGCGCTCGACCTGCCGGGCTTCAAGGCCGCGGTCAGCCCTTCGACCGTCACCGTGCCCGGGGGCGGCGAGACGACGTTCACCGCCGACGTTTTGATCGACGGCGCGGTCGCGCGCGACACGGCGACGAAGCAGCTTCAGTGGTACGTCGTCGCGCAGCACGCCGGCTCCGGCGAGCGCATCCGGATGCCGATGTACCTGAAGGCGACGCAGAGCCTCCCGTCGAACGAAATCTCCGGCTCCGAGACCGAGACCCTGACGGGCACCGTGACGGCGGGCGACGCGGGCGTGCAGCGCGACAACGAGTTGTACGTCGGCTCGGGCGTGACCTACGTGGACGTGCCCGTCGAGGCCGACGCGGCGACGCTGAAGCTCGACGGGACGCTCTCGTGGGACTACACGGACGTGCCGGAGGCGGGCGTCGGACTCCCCGACCTCGACTTCATCCTTCTCGACCCGAACGGCAACGTCATTGACGACTCGGGCAACAGCAGCGGCCCCGAGCACGTCTCGGCCGACACGACCATCCCGGGGACGTACACGTACCGCGTCTACGGCTGGGCCAACGGGCCGACCGATTTCGCCATCGAGAGCACCAAGCTCAAGGGCGGCGCCGCGCCGGTCGTCCAGCCCTTCGCCTCGGACTTCACGCTCGGCGCGGAACGCTACGACTTCGACGGCAACGTGACGCTGAGCTGGGCCCCGCAGGGGAGCGTCGAGGCTTACGAGGTCGAGGAGTCCGCCGACGGCGTGAGCTACTCGGTCGTCCGCACCGTCCCCGGCAACGTGACGAGCGCGGAGATATCGGGCGTCTCCGAGGGCGCGCACAGCTACCGCGTCCGCTCCGTCACGGCCGGGCTCATCGGCAAGTACGTCACCGACCCGAGCAACGCCGAATCCGTGATTGTCGCGCGCCGCGCCGAGACGGACGCGAGCGCCTCCGTCTCGCCGGTGAATAAGACCATCGTCTTCGGCGCCGGCGTGACCGACGTGGCGACGGCGCTCAGGAACCAGTCCTCGACGGTCTTCTACCCGACGACGCGGCTTGAGATAGTCTCAATCGAATCAAGCGGCAACTCCGTGCGCGTCGCCAACGCCGACAACGGCGGCGACGGCGTGACGAAGCCGGCCGTCTACGACTACTCGCAGTTCGTCGGCACGGACTTCCAGCCGAACGAGGAGACCGCGACGCGGGGCCTCCGGTTCAACAACCCGAACACGGTGCTCTTCACCTTCACGGCGCGCGTCATCGCCAACGTGCCGGTGGCGGGCGGCGGCGCCGCGACGACTTCGACCGGCGCGACCGGCACGGCGGGCGGCACGACCTCCGGCACGACCGGCGGCGGCGGCACCATCGGCTCGGGCACTAACGGCACGGGCGGCGCGAAGCTGCTCAGGTTCACGGTCAACCCGCTGACGAAGACCGTCTCCATCCTGCCGCTCCGCTAGGCGCGGCTGAGATGAATTAACCACCGTAGACACGAGAGACACGGCTTGAAGGTTTATGTCTTCAAGCCGTGTCTCTCGTGTCCGAGTCGTTTACGGGCGACTTTGCGGCCGGGTGTTACTCCCTAACTTTGCTCAGCCGAGTTCGACGTGGACGAGGCCGACGAGGCGGAGCAGCGCCTCCTCGACCACCTCCGTCTCGGGGTGTCGGACGATGATGTAGCCCTCGCCCTCGTAGCTGCGCGAGGGCTCCTGCCCGACCTGCGGAATCTTCGCGTCGGTGATGAGGTG
>DASWNR010000265.1:0-24908 GCA_036399155.1 Pyrinomonadaceae bacterium | reverse complement strand
GCGGGGGCACGGCTTGTCGAATTAAGCCGTGCCCCCGCGTCTCTGTGGTTAACGCCAACTACCTACGCCCGTGTCTCAGTTCAGCCTGGGGAAGACGGCGAGGTGCGGGATGGCGTCGTCTATGAGCCTGCACGTGCCCTGGACGGCGGCCGTCTCGAAGCGCAGCTCCGCGCCCTTGCCGACGGCGGCGAACTGCTCGGGGCGTGCCGCGCGCACCTGGCCCAGGACCTGCTCGAACGAGAGGCGCGGGAACTCCAGTTGCGCGTCGAGCGAGTCGAGGTAGTGGCCGCGCAGGAGCTTCGCGAGCTTCGCGCGGCACAGCTCCTCGGAGCCGAACACGTCGCCGCCCGCGAACCCCTCGCGGACGTGCGCGACGTAGCCGATTTGCCCGGGGCGCGCCCCGACCTCCTCGGCCAGCCGCGCCTCGTCTGCGTCGCTCACGCTCGACTCGTAAACGTCCGTCAGCGACATCGTCGGGCTCGAACTCCCCATCCTCCCCATCTTGGCGCGGATGTCGCCCCAGACCGAGCCCTGGTCGGACGTGTAGCGCCCAGACTCGCGCAGGCTGTCGGTCACCGTGCGGTGCTTGAGCGAGCGCAGCGAGGACGAAGAGTGGCTGCGGCCGCTCGAAAAGTTGCGCGAGCTGTAACGCCAGCGCCCCTGCTCGACGCAGGTGACGGGTATCTCGACCGACGCGCCGGCCGGCACGATGATGGTCGTGTTGACGACGCGGTTCTGCTTCGCGCCGACGAGCATCTCGCCGTCGATGATGATCACGTCGCGGTCGGCCGAGTTTTTGACGAAGAGGCTGGGGACGCTGCCGCCCTCGGAGACCTCTGTGACTTCGACCAGCCCGCGCGCGAGCGCCTGCTCGAATTCGAGCAGAGTCAGGGGCGCGGTCTCGCCTCGTATGAAGACCGGCGTGACCTTGAGCTGTCCGACCAGGACGGGCTCGCCCGTGTATAAATTTTCGACGAAGCTTTCCAGAATGTTCATGTGGCTCCTTTCGGCCCTCGGCCCGCGCTGGCGCGCCGGGTCGTGGGCGGCGAGTGGGAGGCGGCCGCCGCCACAAACGCTTCTTCAAGCGTCGCGGCAGCCCCCCGTCTTTGAACGGGTCGCTTTACGGATTAGCTTGCTTTGACGGGAGACGGAAATCCAGAGCGAGGCGCTAACCGACGCGACAGGTGTCTGAAGGGACTTTCATGGGCGGGAGTTTAGCACGACGGCGAAGAAGTGATAAGTGATGAGTGATGAGTGATAAGAAAGAAAAATCGAGCCTCGTCTTTCTCTTACCACTCATCACTCAGACGAAGGTGACTTCGCCGTCCACGACGCGCGCGAGGAAGCGGCCGTCGCGCATGACCCACGCGACGCGGCGGCCCGAGCGCGCGAGTTCGGCCCACTCGCTCGACTTCTTCGGGTTCTGCTCGATGAGGACGCAGTCGTGCGGCAGCTCGACGTGGCGCAGCCCCGACTGCCGGAAGCGGCGGACGCCGCGCCCGCCCGAGAAGAGCTTCTCGAAGGCGACGAGGATGACGCCCGCCGCCGGCAGTTCTTCATCGTGTCTCTCGTCCTCGGCCATCGTGTCTGAAAGGTCTGGGAAGTTTCAGGAGGGCTGGCCCGCGCCCGTGGGGCTGCCGCCCGGGCCGCCGCCGCGCGCGAAGCTGTTGACCAGCTCGATGAGTTCCTTGGCGCGGAAGGGCTTCGAGATGTAGGCGTCGAAGCCGGCTTCGAGCGCGCGCAGGCGATCCTGGTTGGCGGCGAACGCCGTGACGGCGACGCAGGGGACGGCGCGCGTCCGCTCGTCGGCGCGCATCTCGCGCAGGAGCCCCCAGCCGTCGAGCGCGGGCATCGAGAGGTCTATGAGCGCGACGGTCGGGGCCTCCGCCAGCGCCGAGTCCAGCGCCTCGCGGCCGTTGCGCGCCTCGCGGATGAGGTAGCCCTCGCCCTCCAGCATCAGGCGCAGGAGTTCCCGGTTGTCGTCGTAGTCGTCGGCGATGAGAATGCTCTCAGGCATGGTCGGGAATCCACCTGGGGTTTGTTCGCGGGGAGGGCCGGCCGTGCCCCTCGCCTCGGCCGCCCGTGTACGGCCTCAGATGATAAATCGAAAAACGAAAATCGCAAATCCGAAACCGTCAAAAAACGAGTCTCTTGACACTGTTTGTCCCCGGCGTCCATAATCCGGAGTGCCCGCGGCCCGGCTGTTTCCGGCGGGCGCGGGCGTCGTTAGAGAGAGAACCCGGCAGGCGCTCGCCGCAAGGCCCGCCCCCACAGAAAGCCGGTCCCGCGGCGCCTCGAACCCCGCGCCGAACCCAACCACGCCCCATAGAAGGAGAGGGTGAACGTGTCCAGCGTTGACTTGGAAAAGAGCTTGCGCGCGGATGTCGAATCCTACGTGAGCCAGCGCACGAGCGGTTTGAAGGAGGAGCTGGGGCGCCTGCGCGCGCAGCTCAACGAGGCGCTCTCGCGGATGGACGAGCGGCTGGAGGCGCCGGCCGCCTCGCCGGACGCCCCGCTCGCCGTCGCGGTCGCCGAGCACCTGCGCAACGCGCGCAACCGCGGCATCGAGGCCGCCGCCGCGGAGTCTTCGCGCGCCCGCGCCTCCTCCGACATCGCGCTCATCAAGGCCGCCGTGGACGAGCTGGACGGCCAGCACACGCAGGCCGAAATTCTCAACGCGCTCGTCAACCGCGTCGCCGCCTTCGCGCCGCGCGTCGCCTTCTTCGTCCTGAAGAATGAGCGCGCGACGGGATGGCGTGCGCGGGGCCTGGCCGGCACCGTGGGCGACGACGCCGTGCGCGAACTCTCCCTGTCCGTCCACTCCGACACGCTTCTGGGCGAGGCCGCGCGGACGCGCTCGACGTGGGCCGGCGAGCCCGGCTCGCACGCCGAAGACCACACCATCTACCAGCACTTCGGGGGCGACCCGCCGCACCGCATGGTCGCCGTCCCGCTCGTCGCGCGCGAAAGGGCCGTGGCCGTGCTCTACGCCGACAGCGCGGGGCAGGACGCCGACGCCGTCAACCTCGAAGCCATCGAGACGCTCGTGCGCGTCGCGGGGATGGCGGTCGAGCTACAGGGCTCGCGACGCCAGCCGCCGGGCGAGGCCGCGCCCGCGCGCCCCGCCGCCGCGCCGCAGCCGGCACAGAGACCCGCCGAGCCGCCGCGCTTTGAGGAAGAGCCGCCGCGCAGGGAAGAGGAGCCGCGGCGCGAAGAGTCCGCGCGCGCGCAAGCGCCGGCGGCCGAGGCGCAGCCGGCCGTCTTCGGCTTCGAGCCGCAGCCCATCTCGGCCGAGGCGCGGCGCGAGCCCGCGCACGCCTTCACGGCGGAGCCGTCGGGGCGCGAGCCCGAGCCGCCCGCGCCGGAGCCCGCGTACAACTTCACGACCCAGCCCGAGCACGCGTCGGCGTTCGCGCCCGAGCCCGAGCCGCCCGCGCTGTTCGGCGCGAGCCCGGAGGCGGCGCACGCGGCCCCCCCGGCCCCTGCCGAAGTCCAGCCCACGGCGGAGTCCGCGGCGCAGCCCATCTCGCCTTTGGGCAGCTCGCGCCGCTACGGCGCGGCGGACATGGACTTCCCCGTCGAGGTGGCCGAGGACGAGAAGCGCTTCCACAACGAGGCGCGACGCTTCGCGCGTCTGCTCGTCTCCGAGATAAAGCTCTACAACGAGCAGAAGGTGCGCGAGGGGCGCGACGCCTCAGACCTCTACGAGCGTCTGCGCGAAGACATCGACCGCTCGCGCCAGATGTACGACAAGCGCGTCCGCCCCGAAGTGTCGGGCCGCTACGACTACTTCGACCACGAGCTCGTCAACATGCTCGCGGGTGGCGACCGCGACAAGCTCGGCGCCGACTACCCCGGCGCGACCGTGAGCGCCTGAGAAAAGGCGAAGGCGAAAATAAAGGGGGACGGGAGGCGGCCTGCTTCCCGTCCCCCTTTTGCCTTTTGCCTCGCCCCACCGGTTATAATCCGCACGCCCTCCCCTTAAAACACCGGCGCGCTGTTTTTGTGAACCGGGCGCGCGCCCCGCGTCATCAAACGAGGAAGTATGACCCCGACCACGAACACGCTCCTGAGTCACCGCGCGACCTTCTCGCTCGCGGTCTGCGCCGCGCTGCTGCTCGCCTCGGCGCTGCCGCTGACGGTCGCTAGCTGCCGCACGCAGACGGCGCGCGCCGACGACCCCGCCGCCTACGAGCGCCTGCGTCAGCTCACCCGCGGGGGCAACCTTCCCGCCGAGCCGGCGGCGGCGCAGCTCGCCGCCGCACACGCCGGCACGCGGACGGGCGCGCTCGCGCAGCTCGTCCGCGCGCGCATACGTTACGAGGCGCGCGACTACGCGGGCGCGGCCGAGCTGCTGCGCTCGATTGACTTCAAAGGCCAGACGGGCGTGGGCGACTACGCGCTGTGGCTGCGCGGCGACGCGCTGGAGAAGGCCGGCCGCCGCGCGGAGGCGCGCGCCGCCATCGAGGAGCTCGCGCGCGACTACCCCGAGGCCCTGCGCGCGCGCGATGCGTCGGTGCGCGCCGCAAGCGTGCTCATGCAGGACGGGCAGGCGGCGGGCGTCCCCGTCGCGGTCAAGCGGCTGGCCGACGCCGACGACCCCGACGCGCTGCTCCTGACCGCGAAGGCTTACGAACAGTCGGGCGACCGGCTCAAGGCGCTCGCCGCGTACAGGCGTCTCTACTTCTACGCGCCCACTTCCGCCGACAAGGAGGCCGAAGCGACGGCCGCCCTCATGCGCCTCGGCTCGAACGCCGCGCCCGGCTCGGCCGAAGAGGCGACCGCGCGCGCCGAGCGGCTCTCGAAGGCGAAGCGCCACGCGGAGGCCGCGGGCGCCTACGGCGAAGCCTTTGCGCGCTTCCCCGAGACGCGCACGCCGCAGGCTTTGCTACGTCGGGGCACGGCCGCCTTCAACGCGCGCCGCGCGCCCGAGACGGTGGAGTCTCTGAGCGCCGTCCCGGCCTCGGCCGGCGAGACGCGCGCCGAAGGGTTGAACTATCTCGCGCAGCACTACGCGCGCGCGAAGCAGTGGCCGCAGGCGCGCGCGACCGCCGAAGAGATGCGGCGCGACTTCGCGCGCAGCCCCTTCACCATGCGCGCGCTCGCCGCGGCGGCCGCGGCGGCGAAGGAAGCGAAGAACACGGCGGACGCGCTCTACTTCCAGCGCGCGGCCGTCCAGCAGTTCCCCGGGGAGCCAGAGGTCGCGGGCGCGCAGTTCGAGCTGGCGTGGGCGGCGCACGACGCGAAGAACTTCGCCGAGTCGGCGCGGCTGCTCACGGAACACCTGGCGAACTACGCCGACCGCAACACGGACAACCGAGGCAAGGCCGGCTACTGGGCCGCGCGCGACTCAGAGCGCGCCGGGCTTTTGGGCGAGGCGCAGGCGCTCTACGAGGCGATGCTCGTCCGCTACGAGGCCAACTGGTACGGCCACCTCTCGAAGCTGCGGCTCGAAGCTTTGAAGAACGCCGGCCAGCTCGGAAGCCGGGCCGTCAAGATCGACGCCGCGACGCTCGCCCGCGCGGTCGAGAACCTGAAGCCCGTCACCGTCGCCGAAGAGACCGCCGGGCCGGCAGAGGCCGAGCGGGTCTCGAAGGCGGAGCAGTTGGCGGCGGTCGCGTGGGACGAGGCGGCGCACGCCGAGCTGGACGAGGCGCTCAAAAGCCACCCGACGAGCCCGCGCCTCAACCTCGCAAAGGCGCAGCTCTACCGCGCCCGCAGCGACAACGTGCAGGCTTTCAACGTCCTGCGCCGCAGCTTCCCAGACTACTCGCAGATGGAGCCCGAGGAGCTGACGCGCGAGGAGTGGGACGTCTTCTACCCGCTCGCCTTCTGGGACGCGATCAAGCAGGAGGCGTCCGCGCGCGACCTCGACCCCTACACGGTCGCCGGGCTTATCCGGCAGGAGTCGGTCTTCAACCCGCGTGCCGTCTCGCACGCCGACGCCTACGGGCTGATGCAGTTGCTCGTCCCGACCGCTCGGATGATGGCGAGGCTCAGGGGCGTAGACGGGCCGGTCACGGCCGAGACGCTTCTGAGCGACCCGCGCCTGAACATACGTCTCGGGACGAGCTACATGAAAGAACAGCTCGACAAGTACGGGCGGCTCGAATACCTCGCGGCGGCGTACAACGCGGGGCCGGGGCGCGTCGTCCAGTGGCGCGCGTCGCTCCCGCTACAGATGGACGAGTGGGCCGAGGCCATCCCGTTCCGCGAGACGCGCGGGTACGTGCAGGGCGTCGTGCGCAACATGCTCCAGTACCGTCGGCTCTACGACGAGCAGGGGCGCTTCCGCCCCGAGGTCGGCACGCGCGCCGCGCGCCGCGACATCCGGCAGGCCGCGCCGCCGCAGCCCGCCGACGCCGGCACGCGCCCGCGCCGCGTCTCGAACCAGGAGGAAGAGTGAGGTGTGTCTGAAGTGAAGAGGGAAGTGACATTCGGAAGGGGAGGCGGGGGCGAAGGCGTCGCGCCGCTCGCGCTCGCGCTGGCGCTCTGCGCCGTCGCGGTCTGCGCGCACGGCGCGTCGGCGCAGAAGACGCGCAAGAACGCGGCGACGGGCCCCGCCGCGAAGAAGACCGCGACGAAGACGGCCGCACGGGCGACGCCCAACGCTTCGTCGAAGTCGGCGGGCGCCGTCAACATCAGCACGCAGCCCGGCGCGGTCGTGTGGGTGGACGAGGTGCGGCGCGGCGCGGCGGACGCCGAGGGGAAGTTGTCGCTCAAGCTCGCGCCCGGCCGTCACACGCTGCGCGTGCGCGCTAAGGGGTTCGCAGAGAAGTCGGTCACGCTCGCGGCCGCGCAGCGCGGCGCTCTCTCGGTCGCGCTGACGCAGACGGCCGACGAGGCAGAGCTTCTGTTTCAACAGGCGGAGGAGGCGCGCGAGAAGGGGAAGAACGCGGACGCGGTCGGGCTTTACCGGCAGGCGCTCGCCAGGCGCGCGCGCTTCGCGGCCGCGCACCTCGGGCTCGCGCGCTCGCTCGAATCGCAGGACAACTTCGACGAGGCTCTGGAAGAACTCGCGGCGGCGCGGCGCGACCGCCCCGTCTACCCGGAGTCCTGGGCAGTCGAGGGTCGCATCCAGCGCTCGCTCGCCGACCACGACGCGGCGCTCGCCGCCTACCGGCGCGCTCTGCGCGAGTCCGGCGGCTTCCAGCCCGAGGCGCACGCCGGCATCGGCATAGTCCACGAGGACAAGGGCCGCCACGAGGAGGCCGCCGACGCCTTCCGCAAGGCCATCGCGCAGCTCTCCGACACCGAGCCCGTGCTCTACGAGCTGCTGGCGCGCAACCTCGAAAAGCTCGAACGCTGGAAGGAGGCGGTCGCCGCCTACGAAAAATATCTTGAGCTGGCGCCGCAGGGCGCGCACGCCTCGGCCATCAACTCCATCATCGACCAGCTACGCAAGCAGGCCGCCGAGGCCGACGGGCAACAGCCGCCGCTCGACTGAAGTCGTAAGGCGAGGCGTCGCCGCCGGTCGCGTCAGAGGAGCCCGAGCTTGTGAGCCAGGAAGACCATCAGGAAGGTGAGGACGAAGAAGGTCGCCAGCCAGGGGTGTTTGCCCATCGGGCACTTGCCGTTCTCGCTCATAACTCAGCTTCGATGCGCGCGCGCCGCGCGGCGCGGCCTCGAAAGTTCGGAAGGGGGACGGGGGCCGTGCTCACGTCCCCCTTCTCCTTTTTACTTAATTGCGCGCCTCGAAGACGCGGTTGAAGGGAGTCTGCGTGGCGCGGCGGAACTCTTTGAAGCCGGCCCGCGTGACGACCTCGCGGAGCGCGTCTTCGGTGGCGACCGCGCCGAGCGCCGGGCCGCCGAGCGCGAGCGAGTTCGACGTGCAGCAGAGCGTCGAGGCCGCCGAGAACGTCCGCCCGATGATGTTGATGTTCTCCTCGACGGTGTTGCCCGCCATCGGCTCGACGATGAGCGCGCTCCCGCCCTCGGCCAGCACCTCCGACGCGCGCCGCGCCGCGCCCAGGGGGTCGCCCATGTCGTGCAGGCAGTCGAAGAAGCAGACGAGGTCGTAGGGGCCTTCGGGTATCGCCTCCGCCGAGGCGACTTCGAACGTGACGCGGTCGGCGACGCCCGCCTCTTCCGCCGCGCGCCGCGCGTGCTCGATTGAAGGCGCGTGGTTGTCGAAGCCGGTGAAGCGCGAATTGGGATAGGCCTGCGCCATGATGATGGTCGAAGCGCCGTGGCCGCAGCCGACGTCGGCCACCTTCCCGCCCGCCTTCAGTTTCTCGTCCGCGCCGGTCAGCGCCGGAATCCAGTCGTTGACCAGATGCGTCCGGTAGCCGGGGCGGAAGAACCGCTCGACTCCGACGAAGAGGTCGGGGTCGTGGTCGCCCCAGAGGATGCCGCCGCCATGCTGGAACGACTCGATGATGCGCGGCACCGCGTTCGTCATCGCCTTGACGAGGTAGAACCCGCCGCCGACGAACGCGGGGCTCTCCTCGTCGGCGAGCGCGGCGGCCTGCTCGGGCGAGAGCGAGAACTTGCCGCCCCCCGCGTCGTACTCGACGTAGCCGCCCGCGGTCTGGTTGACGAGCCACTCGCGCACGTAACGCTCCTGCGTCCCCGTCCGCGCGGCAAGCTCCGAGGGCGTCGCCGCCCCGCCCTCGGCCAGGGCCTTGTAGAGCCCGAGCCGCTGCCCGACGTAGACGAGCGACGAGCTGAGCGCCGCGCCGAAGTCAGTGACCACCTTGCCTAAGAACGCCTCAAGCTTCTCGGGGTTGATTGCCGAGGCTTCGCTGGTTGAACTCATGTCTTTCGGAGACCTCCTGTCGGGTTTCGTCCGCGCGGCTTGCGTGTACGGGATTCAAAGGGGAACGGGGCGGGAAGTTTCTACACCGCCGCGCCGCCGCGCGTCAACGTCGGCGCGCGCCGGGCGCCGGCCGGTTTGCCCGCCGGACGACTCTGTGAGAGCATCGCCGCGAACCGTCAGGCAAAGGAAGATGGAGCGCATGGTAACACCCCAAGCAGGTAAGCGCAGCCGCGTCTCGCAGAAGGCGGGCCGCTTCACGGAGTCCGTCATCCGCGAGATGACGCGCGAGGCGCTCAAGCACGGCGCCGTCAACCTCTCGCAGGGCTTCCCGGACTTCCCCGCGCCCGAAGACCTCAAGCGCGCGGCCGCCGCCGCCATCAACGACGACGTTAACCAGTACGCGGTCACGTGGGGCGCGAAGGACTTTCGCGAGGCCATCAGCGACAAGACGCGCTGGTTCCTCGGGCTCGAATACGACCCCGAGCGCGAGATAACCGTCACCTGCGGCTCGACCGAGGGGATGATCGCCGCGATGATGGCGACCGTAGACCCCGGCGAGGAGGTCGTCGTCTTCGAGCCCTTCTACGAGAACTACGCGCCCGACGCCGTGCTCTCGGGCGCGACGCCGCGCTACGTCCCCTTACGCGCGCCCGACTGGACGTTCGACCCCGAAGAGCTGCGCGCCGCCTTCAACGAGCGCACCAAGGCCGTCATCATCTGCAACCCGAACAACCCGACGGGCAAGGTCTTCACGCGCGAGGAGCTTGAGTCCGTCGCCTCTCTCTGCCGCGAGTTCGACGCGCTCTGCTTCACCGACGAGATTTACGAGCACATCGTCTACCCGCGCGAAGACCGCGAGGTCGAGCACATCTCGATGGCGCAGTTGGAGGGGATGAGGGAGCGGACGGTGGTCGTCAACTCGATGTCGAAGACCTACTCGGTCACGGGCTGGCGCGTCGGCTACGTGCTCGCGCCGCCCGACATCACGAACGCCGTCCGCAAAGTTCACGACTTCCTGACGGTCGGCGCGGCGGCGCCCTTGCAGCGCGCGGGGGCCTACGCCCTGCGCATGCCGCCCGAGTATTACGAGGAGCTGCAAAGGGAGTACGAGCGGCGGCGCGACATGCTCCTGCCCGCGCTCGAAGAGGTGGGCTTCAAGGTCTTCCGCCCCGACGGCGCGTACTACGTGATGACCGACATCGGCCGCTTCGGCTTCCGCGACGACGTGGAGTTCACGCGCCACCTCATACAGGAGATCGGCGTCGCCTGCGTCCCCGGCTCAAGCTTCTACAGCCGGCCGGAACTCGGCGCGCGGCAGGTGCGCTTCTGCTTCTGCAAGAAGGACGAGACGCTGGAAGCCGCCGCCGACCGCCTGCGCAAGCTGCAAAGTTTCTGAGGCCGACGCGCGATGTGGGACAGGAAGCGACAAATCATCTGGCTCGGGGCCGGCCTCCTCTTCGGCACCTTCTCGCTCTACCCCGTCGCGCACGACGACGCCGGCCGCTTCGACCCCCAATACTTCGTCCAGCTCGAAGTGCTCCTCGTCATCGTCGTCTGCGTCATGTTCTACGTCTACAGCAGGAAGAAGTAGACGGTAGGAAGTAGACAGTATGTAAGAAAAGGGCGGCGTGTCTTCGGCCATCAGCCGGGACGCCCCGCCTTCGGTTTTCCTACCGTCTACTGTCTACTTCCTACTGTCCCGGCTGTTGCAGCTTGTGGCGGACGGCGACGCCTTCGTTGGGGACGACGAGGATGCGGCGCGCGTCGTAGAGCGGGAGGCTCGTCGGCGTGTAGGCCAGCACGTAGCGGTTCCTGCGCAGCTCGTCGCAGATGGACTTCGCCGCGTCGCGCGAGTCGTTGACCGAGAGCACGCGCCCGCCCGTGTCGTCGGTGAGCTTCTTGATGGCCTGCGCGGGCTTCAGGCGGTCGCGGCGGAGCGCCCCGCCCGTGCGGTCGGGGATCTGGAGCGCGTAGACCGTGATGTCCTGCCGGAGCAGGTCGTCGTAGACCTTCTGGAAGTGCGTCCGGCTGCCGCGGTCGAGCCCGTCGGCGACGAGCACGATGACGCGCTTGCGCGTGCGCCCGACGAACGGGCCGAAGGCGTCTTCGATGACCGCCGAGAGCGCGTCGAACAGGTGCGGCTCGCCGCGCTTGCGGAAGAGCGGGAGCGCCGCCTCGATCTTCTTCGCGTCGTCCGTCCAGTCCGAGATGATCTCCGGCTGCTGGTCGAAGCCGACGACCATCACCTGGTCGCCCTCGTAAATCTCGTACGCGAACTCGCGCGTCGCCTTCTGCAACTTCTCCACGTCGGCGCGCAGCCCCAGAGAGTTGTCCACGAGGATGACGATGCGCGCCGGCGTCGGGTCGGGCGAGAAGCTCTGTATGGACTGCTCGACGCCCGCGTCGTAGAGCGCGATGTCCTTCGCGGTGACGCGCTCGTCCGAGCCGTCCTCGCGCAGCGCCGTGACGTTGACGAACATCCCGCGCTCTTTGTTGATGTCCGACTCGCCGCCCGTGCGGCGTCCCACCTGCCCCGCCGCGAGACCCGCGAGCAGTAGGCAGATGACGAGCAGCGCCGTGGCCGCCTTTGTTGTTGCGCGCATCTACTTAAACCTTGCTCAGTCGCCACCCTGTGAGGGCGCGCCCGCCGTCTTCTTCCCGCCCTTCGCCTTCGACTCGGTCTTAGACTCTGTCTTCGACTCGGACGCCGCCTTCGCATCGGACGCCGGCTTCGTCTCGGATGCCGCGTCGGACTTCGACTCCCCGGACTCCTTGGGCTCGCCGCCTTCTTTAGAGTCCGACTTCTTGCCCGCGTAGTCGGTCACGTACCAGCCCGACCCCTTGAACTGAAAGCCCGTGCGCGACCACTCCTTCGTGAGCTTGCCGCCGCACTTGGCGTGGCGCGCCAGCGGCTTGTCCGAAATCTTCTGCATGACCTCCATGTGCGCGCCGCACTTCTGACAGGAGTATTCGTATATGGGCACCTTATCTCAAGCCCTCCGTTTCTGACCTTATATAGAAGCGTTGTTCGTTAGACGTTCCGTTTAAAATTATACGGACAAACGTTTCTGTTGCAAACGTCTTTCAACCTTCGATGCGCGTTCGTGCGTTCGCGTCTACTACACCAACCTGACGCGAAAAATTGTCGATGAAAAATTGAGACACTTTGTCCGCCTTCGGTACGTGAAATTTGTTCTGATGGTACCAAGAGTGCATTCGGGTCGAGACCCGCCGGGCGCAACTCACAAGCCCTCAGTCACTTAAGGCCGCTTGACGCAAAGCCATACAGTTCAAGCAGTTAGATGTAAAGCTTTAGTGCGCCCGGTGCAACTGGAATGCAATCTACTCATCTAAGTTTACGGTTTCGACAGGCTGTGCTCATTTGAGAGTTGCAAGCCCGATCGCTTCCACCATGCGTAGCCCCCAAACCCCGTGCATCGCAGGCGATGTGCAAGTAGGAATCGCCCGACCTCGCTGGCCGTTAAGCGAAATGCAGAGGTCACTAGCTCACATGGAGAACGACCGAGAATGCACTTTACCCCTCGTAAGCCTCTTCGCTCTTTTAAGAACGTCGTCTTTGCCATCATCGCCATCTTCGTCGTCTCGAATTTTGTAGACAGCCCCTTTACCCGCGTGCTCGCGCCCGTCTCGGCGATGGGCGTCGGTGCCGCCGTCCTCTCCGTCGAAGACTACATCCCCTCGGACGTGCCCTCTTCGGGCGACCCGAACCTCGACCTCGTCATCACGCGCACGGGGCGCAACCTCGGCGTCGACCCGCGCCTCATCCACGCCGTCATCTGGCAGGAGTCGAAGTACAAGCCCACGGCCGTCTCGCACGCCGGCGCGCAGGGGCTGATGCAGTTGATGCCCGCGGCGGCCGCGCGCTTCGGCTGCGACGACCGCAACGACGCCGAGCAGAACGTCAAGGCCGGCACGAAGTACCTGCGCTGGCTCATCAAGCGCTTCGACGGCAACGTCACGCTGGCGCTCGCGGCCTACAACGCCGGCGAGGGCAACGTCGACAAGCACGACGGCGTGCCGCCCTTCGCCGAGACGCAGGCTTACGTCCGCATCATCACCGGGCGCTACGGCAAGAACCACCACCCGGTGCTCACCCCCGAAGAGTCGGCCTCTCACTTCAGCCTCCTGCCCGCCGCCCGCTAAGCCGAACGCCGAAGTGGGGGACGAGAGGCCAGGCCGCCTCTCGTCCCCCTTTACTTTTGCCCTTCGCCTTTTGCCTTCACACACCCGCCTTGTTATCATTTGCGCCCGACAAAATTCCCGGGTCGATTGGCTGAAGGTTGCGCGCGCGGACTCTCCCCTCATTCGTATTCGCCGCGCCGCCCGACGGCCGCAACAGACTTAATCTAGGCCGAAGGAGCACGCCTAAGCAGTTGTCCGCCCAAAGACCGATTCCGGGCCCTAACGTGCAGACGCTCACGCGCGAGCGCAAGGCGCGCATGCACGCGGCGCGCGAGGCCATCATCGACCGCCTCGCGCCCAACATCCACTCCGAGATCGACCTCGACAAGTTTCTACACGCCGTCGTCGCCGAGCTGGGCCGCATGATGGAGGTCGACCGCTGCGACCTCGTGCAGCTCGCGCGCGGCGGCGAGCTGCGCATCAGCCACGAGTGGTGCGCGGCCGCCGACGTGCCCTCGTCCCTGGGCACGCACTTCCCGGTGGACTTCGGCCAGCTCGCCGAGCGCTTCGACTTCGCGCGCCCCATACGGCTCGACGACACGGCCGCCGCCGGGCTCGACCCGCGTGCGTCGCTGCTCCCGCCGAGCCTCGGCACGCGCTCGCTCCTCATCGTCCCCGTCGTGCTCGACGGTAACGTGCTCGGGCTCCTCGGCCTCCACATGACGCGGGGCTCGCGCCGCTGGGACGACGAGGAGGTCGCGCTCATCCAGTCCATCGCGCGACAGATCGCGGTCGGCTACCAGTACGCGCGCCTCTACACGGACAAGCAGCGCGAGGCGAGCCGCACGCGCGCGCTCTTGGAGATCGCCAACCTTCTCAACTCGCGCTCGGACTTCGGCGAGCTGACCTCGCACGTCCTTGAGCGCGCGAACGAGATGGTCGGCGCGGACTACTGCGCGCTCGGCGTCGTCGAGCCGTCGGGCAAGTCCATCAGCCTCGCCGCGTTCAAGGCCGCGCCGCACGCGACGACGCTGCGCGTGCGCGAGCTGATCGAGTCGCACGGCAAGTCCATAGACATCTCGGCCTTCTCCGCCGTCGTCGATCTGCTGGCCGAGCCGAGGACGCTGCGCGTCATCGACGCCGACCTGCCCGAGCCCGTCCGGTTCGCCTTCAACGCGACGCTCGGCGGTCGCGCGGCGCTCGTCGCGCCCGTCACCATTCGCAGCCAGACCTTCGGCCTGCTCGGCTTCGTCTGGGGCGAGCCGCGCGAGGCGTTCGACGGACACGAGGTCGCCCTGGTCGAAGGCATCGCGCGGCAGATAGGGACGGCCCTTGAGCGCGACCAGCTCTCGGCCGAGGTGATGAGACTGCGGAGCGCGCTCCACGAGCGCCACGCCGAAGACCGCATCATCGGGCAGTCGCCCACGATACTCCGCGCGCGCGAGCTGGCCTTAAACGTCGCCGACACGCAGACCTCCGTGCTCATCCAGGGCGAGTCGGGGACGGGCAAGGAGCTGCTCGCCAACCTCATCCACTACAACTCGCGGCGCAAGGAGGGCCCGTACGTCAAGCTCAACTGCGGCGCGATACCCGAGTCGCTCCTCGAATCCGAGCTCTTCGGCCACGAGCGCGGCGCGTTCACGGACGCGCGGCAGCGCCGGCGCGGACGTTTCGAGGAGGCCGACGGTGGCACCCTCTTTCTCGACGAGATCGGCGAGATGAGCCCGTCGGCGCAGGTGCGTCTGCTGCGAGTTCTTCAGGACGGCGAGTTCGCGCGCGTGGGCGCGAACGAGGTGCTGCGCTCGGACGCGCGCGTCATCGCCGCGACGAACGTCGACCTTGAGCGCGCGGTCGAGCAGGGCACCTTCCGCCGCGACCTCTACTACCGCCTCTCGGTCTTCCCCATCCAGCTCCCCCCCTTGCGCGAGCGGCGCGAGGACGTGCACACGCTCGTCATACACTTCCTCGAACACTACAAGCAGAAGACGGGGCGCTTCATCTCGGGCATCTCGGCGGCGGCCGTGCGCGCGCTCGTCTCTTACGACTGGCCCGGGAACGTCCGCGAGCTTGAGAACGCTGTCGAGCGCGCGGTCATCATCGCCTCGGGGCGGCAGATAGAGGTGGACGACCTGCCCGAGCAGATCGCGCGGGTCGCGCGCGAGGAGCGTTCGCGCGCGCGCGGCGAGCGCGAGCGCGCCGCCTCCGAGGGGCGCACCGTCACGCTGGAACTCGACGTGCCCGCCACGCTCGACGAGATAGAGCGACGCGCCATCGAGGCCACGCTCGACTACACCGGCGGCGACAAGACGCGCGCCGCACGCTCACTCGGCATCGGCCGCAAGACCCTTTACCGCAAGCTCCGACAGTACGAAGGGGAGGAAGTGGACGATAGCCAGTAGACGGTAGTCGGTAGAAATACAAGCGCCGATGATTCCAGAGAATCAGTCTCAACAACCGCGACGCGGGGCGCTACCGTCTACCGTCTACCGTCTACTGACTACCGCCTACTTCCTTCTTCGTTGCGCCGCTTTGCGCGCTTTTGTTATAGTGCGGGACGGGCCACAAGGTCTCCGAAAAACTCTCGCACGGCTTTCGAGGCGACACTTCCCCCGTCAGAGGAGGGTCTTATGTCAGAGAATTACGGGCGCCGGCGCGGCCGCAAGGCCGAGTCGGATTTCGGCACGCAACTGACCTGCTTCGCGATGGGCGCGGCCGCGGGCGCGGTGGTCGCGCTGCTGTTCGCGCCGAAGTCCGGGCGCGAGCTGAGGGAAGACCTCGCCGACGCGACGCGCAAGGGCGTTGACCGCGCGCGCGAGACCGGCTCGCAGCTCTCGGCGCGCGCGGGCGAGTATTACGAGACGGCCACGTCGCGTGCGGGCGAGCTGGCGTCGGGCGCGCGCGACGCCGTCTCGCGGCGCGGCGAGCGCTTCACCTCGGCCATCGAGGCCGGCCGCGAAGCGTACCGCGATGAGAAGCGCCGCACCGAGTCCTCGGCGCTCACGGACGCACAGCCCCGCGCCCTCGAAGGAGGGAACGCTTGAGAAAACAGTAGACGGTAGACAGTAGGCTCCGCTTGACGGGCGCTGTCACTGACACTCGAACGGTTCAACTGACGAAGGTTTTCTACCGTCTACCGTCTACCGTCTACTTCTTCCTTATGCCCTTCCCGGCCATACAACTGAGCACGAACGACCCGGCGTTCTGGGTGCTGGTGGTCGTGGCGGTGTCGTTCGTGGTCATCGCCGCCGCGATGGTCTCGGTGGCGGTGCTGGTCGCGCGCGCCGTGCGCGCCGTCCGCAACGTCGAGTCGAGGGTCGGGCCGCTGGTCGAGCGCGTCGGCGCACTGGCCGAGCAGGCGCAGGCCATCGCCGCGCAGGGGCGCGAGGTCGCCGAGCAGGTCACGGTCATGTCGGGCCACCTCTCGACGGCGACGATGCACTTCTCCGAGTCGATGGCGCTCATCCGGGGCGAGGTCTCAGAACTCAAGCAGGTCGTCGGCCTCTCGGCCGAGACCGCGCGCGACAAGATAGAGCGCATCAGCCGTTCGATAGACGAGACGCACGGGCAGCTCATGCTCACGACCAACTACGTCACCTCGCGAATCATCAGCCCGGCGCGCGAGATCGCCGCGATTATGGCGGGGGTCAGGCGCGGCCTTGAGGTCATGCTGGCTCCCGCCCCGAAGCAGATAAACGAGTCGTACGCGGAGGAGGAGATGTTCATCGGCTGAAACCCGAAACATCTTAACGGCGTTGTAACGCGCCCGGGCTACCCTCCGCGGGGGGCGGCCCGGGCGCTTCAGTTTTGAATTGCCCTTTGGCTGCGCTACTATCGAAATTCCGAGAAGGATGTGACCTTTCCATGTCTACACAGGCGCCGTTAGAACTTAAAAAGACAGTCAACCTGCCGAAGACCGCCTTCGCGCAGAAGGCCAACCTGGGGCAGACCGAGCCGGCGCGCCTCAAGCGCTGGGCCGAGATGGGGCTCTACGAGATGATCCGCCGCTCGCGCCGGGGGCGCGAGCGCTTCATCCTCCACGACGGGCCGCCCTACGCCAACGCCGACATCCACCTCGGCACGGCGATGAACAAAATCCTGAAGGACATCGTCGTCAAGTCGCGCACGATGATGGGCTACGACAGCCCCTACGTGCCCGGCTACGACTGCCACGGCCTCCCCATCGAGCAGCACGTCGAGCGCGCGCTCGACAAGAAGGGGAAGAAGAAGTCCGACCTCTCGACCGAGAGCTTCCGACGCGCCTGCCGCGAGCACGCGGCCAGCGCCCTCAAGAGTCAGACGCGCGACTTCCAGCGGCTCGGCATACTCGGCCTGTGGGAAGACCCGTACCTGACGATGTCGAACCACTACGAGGCGGAGACGGCGCGCCAGTTCGGGCGCTTCGTCGAGCGCGGCTACGTCTACAAGGGCGCGCGCCCCGTCTACTGGTGCATCCACGACCAGACGGCGCTCGCCGAGGCGGAGGTCGAGTACCGCGAGCACACGAGCCCCAGCGTCTACGTCAAGTTCCCGCTCTCGGAGGACTCGGTCGAGGCGAAGGCTTTCAAGCGCGAGGTGCTCGGCGACGACGACGACCCGCGCCGCATCTTCTTCCTCATCTGGACGACGACCCCGTGGACGCTCCCGGCCAACCTCGGCATCGCCGTCAACCCGCAGTTCGAGTACGCGGCGATAGAGGGCCGGGAGGGCGAGGTCTACGTCGTCGCCTCCGAGCTGGTCACGCACGTCGCGCAGAAGTGCGGACTGGGGCGCCCCGCCGACCTGAGCACGGGCGAGCCGCGCGGGCAGGCAGACCCGAGCCCCTCGACCGTCGACTGGCCGCCCCGCGTGCTCGCGCGCTTCCCCGGCTCTCGTCTCGACAGGCTCGAAGCGCGGCACGCGTGGCTCGACCGCCATTCCCTGCTGATGCTCGGCGACCACGTCACGCTCGGCGGCGAGGCCGACGGCGAGACCGAGCTCGACGTGAAGGACGCGCGAGACAGGCGCGCGACGGGGAAGGCCGGCACCGGGCTCGTCCACACCGCGCCCGGGCACGGGCACGACGACTTCGTCATCGGCAAGGCTTACGGGCTCGACATCTACTGCCCCGTGGACAACGCGGGGCGCTTCACGGGGGAGGTCGAGCACTTCGCCGGCCGGAGCGTCTTCGAGGCCAACCCGTCAATCGTCGAGTTCGCACGCGAGCGCGGCGCGCTGCTCTTCTCGGAGGAGTACGCGCACCGCTACCCGCACTGCTGGCGCTGCAAGAACCCGGTCATCTTCCGCGCGACGCCGCAGTGGTTCATCTCTCTCGACGCCGTGGCGGGCGCGGCCGCGCAGGCGTTCGAGACGGACGACGACGGACGGCCGCGCGCGAACTTCACGGAGAACGAGGAGGACGCGCCGGCGAGTCTGAGGGCGGGCGCGCTGCGCGAGATAGAGCGCGTCCAGTGGGTTCCCGGTTGGGGCGCCGACCGGATGCGCAACATGCAGAAGGGCCGGCCCGACTGGTGCGTCTCGCGCCA
This sequence comes from Pyrinomonadaceae bacterium, assembly GCA_036399155.1. Classification (GTDB taxonomy): domain Bacteria; phylum Acidobacteriota; class Blastocatellia; order Pyrinomonadales; family Pyrinomonadaceae; genus QHXN01. The sequence continues at coordinate 6,485 of DASWNR010000265.1, read as the reverse complement.
GCGCGTGTGGGGCGTGCCCATCCCGGCCTTCTACTGCTCGTGCGGCGAGGCCATCGCCGGCCGCGGAACAATCGACCACGTCGCGGACGTCTTCGAGCGCGAGACGACCGACGCCTGGTACCGCCGCGAGGCGAAGGAGCTTCTGCCCGAGGGCTTCAAGTGCCCGGAGTGCGGCGGCACGGAGTTCACGAAGGAGACGGACATCCTCGACGTTTGGTTCGACAGCGGCGTCTCGTCGGTCGCGGTGCTCGAAGCTTACGAGGGTCTGCGCTGGCCGGCGGACGTGTACCTCGAAGGCGGCGACCAGTTCCGCGGGTGGTTCAATTCGAGTCTGATGGTCGGACTCGCCGCGCACGACCGCGCGCCGTACCGCGCGGTGGTCACGCACGGCTGGACGCTCGACGCGCAGGGGCGCGCGATGCACAAGTCGGCGGGCAACGCCGTCTCGCCCGAGGACTTCGTCAAGGAGTCGGGCGCGGACATCCTGCGGCTGTGGGTCACGTCCTCCGACTACAGGGAGGACATGCGGTGCTCGCCCGAGATACTCTCCCGCGTCGCCGACTCGTACCGCAAGATACGCAACACGGCGCGCTTCGCGCTCGGCAACCTCGACGGCTTCGACCCGGCCGCCGACGCCGTCGCGCTCGGCGACATGCACGAGGTAGACCGTTGGGCGCTGGCCGAGCTGGATCGGCTGATCGAGCGCGCGGTCGAAGCCTACAAGGCTTACGACTTCCACTCGGTCTACCGCGCCCTGGACGCCTTCTGCACGGTGACGCTGTCGGCTCGCTACTTCGACATCATCAAGGACAGGCTCTACACCTACGCGCCGAAGTCCGAAGCGCGGCGCTCGGCGCAGACCGCGCTGAACCACATCGCCGACGCGCTCGCGCGCCTGCTCGCGCCGGTGCTCTCGTTCACGGCCGACGAGATCTGGGAGAACCTTCCGGAAGTCAGGTCGCGCCGCGCGCCTGGCGCGGACGCGGGCGGGGGCGTCGAGGGCGTCGCGGCCGATGGCGAGGTCGCGGCCGTGCCGCCGTCGGTTCACGTCGCGGAGTTTCCCGTCGTCCTGAGCGTCGAGCGCGACGCGGGGCTGCCCGAGCGGTGGGCGCGTCTCTTCGAGGTGCGAGACGCGGTGCTCGGCGCGCTTGAAGAGGCGCGCACGGCGAAGCTCATCGGCAGCAGTCTCGAAGCCCACGTCCGGCTCGAAGCGAAGCGGAAGACGTTCGACCTGCTCGAAGGCTACCGCGGGGAGTTGCGCTACCTCTTCATCGTCTCGCAGGTCTCGCTGACGCTGCTCGAAGAGGACGCGGCCGGCGAGGCGCGCGTCCGCGTGGAGCGCGCGGCGGGTCAGAAGTGCGAGCGCTGCTGGAACTACTCGACGTTCGTCGGAGAGTTCACGCGCTACCCCGCGGCGTGCGAGCGCTGCGTCGAGGCGCTGGCCGAGATAGAGGCCGAAGGAGGCGCACAGTGAGCACCGCGGGCAGTCATGGCGTGGGGGCGGGCGGCGGCCGCAGGCCGGGCTGGCGCGCGGCGTACCTGCTCGCCGCCGCCGCGCTCTACGTGGCCGACCAGGCGTCGAAGGCGTGGGCGGTCAAGCGCCTGAGCGGCGGCGAGGTCGTCAGGGTCTTCGACAACCTTTTACACTTCGGCTACGCGGAGAACCCGGGGATAGCGTTCGGGCGCTTGCAGGGCGGCGGCGAGTTCGGGCGCTGGATGCTGGCGGCGCTGGCGGCGCTGGCGGCCGTCGGGCTCCTCGCCTACTTCCTCCGCACGAAGCGGACGGAAGACCGCCTGCTCGGCGCGCTCGCGCTGCTGCTGGCGGGCGTGGCCGGCAACCTGACCGACCGCGTGCGGCTCGGCCACGTCGTAGACTTCATAGAGGTCTTCATCGGCTCGTACCAGTGGCCGACCTTCAACGTCGCCGACGCGGCCATCTGCACGGGGGCGGCGCTGCTCGCGCTCGACCTCATCCTTGAGGGGCGTCGCGAGGGGCGCGAGGCGAGGGCCAGGGCCGAGGGCGGCGCGGAGGCGACGGCCGGCGGCCGCTGAGGCGGCGGGGCGCGGCGCGGCGCGGCGCGGAGGGATTTTATGAGGGCTATGAAATACGTACTCGCCGGGCTTTGCGTCGTCGCCGGCGCGCTGGCTCTCCCTCCCGCGACGTTTGCGCAGGCCGGCGCTCCCACGCAGACTCCTGCGTCGGCCGCTCCGGCCGCCACGCGGGCCGCGTCGAAGTCGGAGCCGGTCGCGCTCGATACGCCCGGCGGCAGGCTGCACGGGACGCTGGAGCTGCCGGCCGCCGGGCGCGCGCCGTACCCCGTGGTAATCATCATCGCCGGGTCGGGGCCGACCGACCGCAACGGCAACTCGCCCCTGCTTCCCGGGGCGAACAACAGCCTGAGGTATCTGGCCGAAGGGCTGGCCGCCGAAGGCGTCGCCTCGCTCCGGTTCGACAAGCGCGGCGTGGCCGAGAGCGTGATGGCGGCGAAGTCCGAGTCGGACTTGCGCTTCGACACATACATCGAGGACGCGATGCTGTGGGGGCAGAAGCTGCGCGCCGACCGGCGCTTCTCCGCGCTCGTCGTCGCCGGGCACAGCGAGGGCTCGCTCATCGGGGCGGTCGCGGCGCAGCGGCTCGGCGCCGACGCCTTCGTCTCGATAGCCGGGGCGGGGCGGCGCATCGACGCGATTATCCTCGAACAGGTGAAGCCGCAGTTCACCACCGAGCAGTACGCCAAAACGGAGGCTACGCTCAAGTCGCTGCTGGAGGGCAAGACGGTTCCAGACATCTCGGCCGAAGACATCCTCTTCCGCCCGAGCGTTCAGCCCTACATCATCTCGTGGCTCAAGTACGACCCGACGAAGGAGGTCGCCAAACTCGCGGTGCCCGTCCTCATCGCGCAGGGGACGCACGACATGCAGGCCAGGGCCGAGGACGCGAAGGCGCTCGCGGCGGCGAAGCCCGGCGCGAAGCTCCTGATGGTCGAGGGCATGAACCACGTCCTCAAGCTGACGCCCGCCGACCCGAAGCAGCAGGCCGCCTCGTACAGCGACCCCGCGCTCCCGGTCGCGCCCAAATTTCTCGCGGAGGTCGTCGCCTTCGTCAAGGGGGTCAAGAAAAAGTGATGAGTGCTGAGGACTGGGGACTGAGTGAAGACGAGATGCTTCTCATCACTCAGTCCCCAGTCCTCGGCACTCAGTACTCTAAAAAATGTATCCCGAGCTTTTCCGCATCGGCGGCTTTCCGGTCAACACGTACGGCGTGCTTCTGGCGCTGGCCTTCATGGGGGCGCTGTTCGTGTCGTCGCGCCTCGGCGCGCGCGACGGGCTGCCGCGCGAGCGCGTCTTCGACCTCGGGCTGTGGATGCTCCTCGGCGGGCTCATCGGCTCGAAGCTGCTGCTGATGGTGGCCGAGCCGGAGTACGGCGCGGACTGGCGCAACCTGCTCTCGATAGACTTCCTGCGGTCGGGCGGCGTCTGGTACGGCGGCTTTCTCGGCGGGCTCCTGACCGGGGTGCTGCTGATACGCCGTTACCGGCTCCCGTTCTGGAAGGTGTTGGACGCGTTCGCGCCCGGAGTGGCGCTGGGGCAGGCCGTGGGGCGTCAGGGCTGCTTCGCCGCGGGGTGCTGCTGGGGCCGCCCGACCGGCGCGCCGTGGGGCGTCGAGTTCGGCGAGGCCGCGCACGCCATCACGGGCGTCCCGACGGGCGTCCACCTCCACCCGACGCAGCTCTACGAGTCGTTCGCCGCGCTCCTCATCTTCCTGCTGCTGTATTGGCTCCACGGGCGCAAGCGTTTCGACGGACAGATCATCGCGGCCTACGCGGCGCTCTACGGCCTGACGCGCTTTATTATCGAGTTCTTACGCGACGACCCGCGCGGAGACATTTTCGGGCTGACGACGCTGACCGGACTTTCGACCTCGCAGCTCATCAGCCTCATGGTCGTCGCGGGCGGCGTCGTCTTCATCATCCTGCGCCGGCGCCGCGCGGGCGACTCGACGCCCGCCGCGCCGGACGCCGCCAGCGCATGACACAGGAACAATCCAACCCCGAGACTGACGCCGCGACGGACGCCGAGACGGTCGCGGCCGGCGCCGTGCCCGAGCCCGAGGCCGAGCTGCTGACCTTCGTCGCGGAAGCGTCGGACGCGGGCGCGCGGCTCGACGCCTTTCTGGCCGCGAGGGTCGAGGGCGTGAGCCGCTCGACCCTGAAGCGCGTCATCGACGACGGCGACGTGCTCGTCGGGGGCCGCGCGGCGAAGCCCTCGCACAAGCTGAAGGCGGGCGAGCGCGTCGAGGTCGAGCTGCCCGCGCCGCCGCCCTCCGAGATAGAGCCGGAGGATATTCCGCTCGACATCCTCCACGAAGACGACGAGGTCGTCGTCGTCAACAAGCCCTCCGGCCTCGTCGTCCACCCGGCGGCGGGCGTCGGCGGCGGGACGCTCGCCAACGCGCTCGCCTTCCACTTCGCGCGACTGGCCCCGGGCGGCGGCGCGATGCGGCCGGGGCTCGTCCACCGGCTCGACCGCGACACCTCGGGCGCCATCGTCGTCGCCCGCACGGCGCGCGCGCACGAAAACCTCTCCGACCAGTTCCGCGCGCGCACGGTCTTCAAGTCCTACGTCGCGCTCGTCCACGGCGTGCCGAAGGAGGAGAAGGGGAAGGTCGAAGTGCCTCTGGCGCGCGACCCGCGCAACCGCACGCGGATGGCCGTCGTGCGCGGCGGGCGCGCCGCCCTCTCGCTCTGGCGCGTGCGCCGCCACTACGAGCGGATGACGCTCCTCGACGTGCAGATAAAGACGGGGCGGACGCACCAGATACGCGTCCACCTCGCGTGGCTCAAGCACCCGGTGGTCGGCGACGAGAGCTACGGCGGCGGGCGCGACAAGACCATCGCCGACCCTTCTTTGCGCGCGCGCGTCAGGGCGCTCGGCCGCCAGTTCCTGCACGCCGAGCGGCTCGGCTTTCACCACCCATCGACCGGCGAGTGGATGAGCTTCACCGCGCCGCTCCCGCCCGAGCTTTCCGACTTCCTCGCCGCGCTCGAACCGGCCTGAGCGCCGGCGCGCCCGCCCCTACTCCCGACCGCCCACTTGCTTTATACTGTCGGGCAAGAGGGAAGCAACGACCGCGACGGCCGCGGGCATCGAAAGGGTGCTCGAATCGGCTGAATACCCCGAGGTTTCACCCGCGCTCCCCTTCATCCGTCTATGAACAACCCCAGACTCTGGCTTTCGTTCGCCGCACTCGCCTGCGCCCTCCTCGGCGCGGCCGCCGCCCCGCGCCCTTCCGGCGCGCAGACCCAAGCGCCCGCCCCGCTCCAGACGCCGACGCCGCAGCGCGACGAGGTCGAGGGCACGGTCACCGCGCGCGTCGTGCGCGTCCCCGTCACCGTGCTCGACAAGAAGGGCACGCCCGTCACGGGGCTGTCGCGCGGCGACTTCCTCGTCTTCGAGGACAAGCGCCCCGTCCAGTTCGACTTCCTCGGCGAGATCAAGGAGCTTGAGAAGCTGCCCATCTACATCGGCGTCCTGATGGACACGTCCAGCTCGACCTCGGGCAAGCTCGGGTTCGAGAAGGAGGCCGCGAAGAACTTCCTCTACACCGTCACGCGCACGCGCAAAGACCACGCCGCCTTCGTCACCTTCGACGACGAGGTCAAGCTCCGCCAGGACTTCACGCGCAACCTCGACCACCTTGAGCGCGCCATCGACGGCGTCAAGAAGCCGGGGACGCACACCGCGCTCTTCGACGCCATCTGGGAGTTCTGCGACCAGAAGATGCGCGGCGTCCCGAGCCCGCGCCGGGCGCTCGTCCTCATCACCGACGGCGACGACACCTACAGCCGCGCGACCATCGGGGACGCCATCGCCATTGCGCAGAAGACCGACACCATCATCTTCTCCATCTCGACCAAGGGCGGCTTCACGGGCAGCGCCGTCCCCGGCGTCGAGGCCGGGACGGTCAAGGACTCGGGCGACAAGGAGCTACAGAAGCTCGCGGAGGAGACGGGCGGCCGCGCCTTCTACACCGGCGACATGCTCGCGTTGGAGCGCGCGTTCAAGAAGATCGGCGAGGAGCTGCGCTCGCAGTACCTTCTGACCTACCGCCCCGAAGGCCCCTTCGACGGCGGCTTCCGCCGCATCGAGGTCAAGGTCGCCGCCGGCGATAAGTACAAGATCAACGCCAAGAAGGGCTACACGGCCGACAGGGATTTGTTAAGTAAGTGATGAGTGATGGGCGATGGGTGATAAGAGAAGACAAGAGGCTCCCGTTCTTTCTTATCACCCATCACCCGTCACTGGTTTTTTGAGGTTGAAGATGTCTATTCATAAGAGGTTCGTGTTCGTTCTGGCGCTGGCTCTGGCGGCAGCCTTGTCGTTCGCGGGGCCGGGCGCGAGCGCGCGGCGGCAGCAGCCGCAGGCGCCGCCGCCGCCGCAGCGCCCCGCGCAGCAGCAGCCGGACGTGCCGCTCGACGACGAAG
>DASWNR010000264.1:0-4184 GCA_036399155.1 Pyrinomonadaceae bacterium | reverse complement strand
CGACGAAGTTTGTGAAGGGGATGCCGTAGTACGCGCCGCCCCTCGCCCAAATCCAGTAGCCGAGGTGGTTCGCGGCGAGCGGGTCGATGACGAGGTCGGTGGCGGTCGTCAAACCGGCCGCGCACACGACGGCGACCCACGGCGCGAGCCGCAGACGCCACGCGAAGTCGCAGGCGAACGCGACCAGAGCCACCCACGCGAAGCCCATCGCGGCCGGGACGCCGAAGACCTGCGGCCGCAGGACGCCCGTGTACGCGTACTCGCCGAACGGGAGCCCGAAGCGCACGCCCGCCGCCTCGACCGCGAAGCCCATCAGCACGACGGCGGCGAGTCTCGACACGCCCGCCGCCGTCCTCTCCCCGAGCATCACGACGAGACCCGCGTTCAGAAGAAAGAGCGACGCGAGCCAGCCTTCGTCGTCGCCGGCCGCCCCCGTCCAACGGCTCAGGACGCCGCCGACCCACAGCAACGCGAAGAGCGAGACGGCCGCCGCCAGCGCCGCGCGTCGCAGCCGGCGCAGGCGCGGCGTGCGCGGCGAAGCGCCGATGGACGGCTCGGTCGAAGTCCCGGCCGCAGTCCCGTTCGCCGGAGCGGTCGCGCTCAAGTCTCGTGCCTCCCGATGAGTTCGCTGGTGATGCGCGCCGAGAGCAGGACGGTGGGCGTGCCGCCGCCGGGGTGGCTGCTGCCGCCGACGTGGTAGAGGCCGCCGACGCGCGCGTGGCGGTTTGGCGGTCGCAGGAACGCGCGCCGCCAGCCGTGCGAGTGCGTGCCGTAGATCGCGCCGCCGGGGCAGAGGTAAGCGCCGGCGAAACGCTCGGGCGTCCACACGTCCGAGACGACCACGTCCGACGACACGTCGGGAAAACCGCCCTTCGCCAGCCGCGCGAAGACGCTCGCGCGCGCCGCCTCGATTCGCCGTTCGTCCCACGCGCCGCCGTCGGCCGGGGCGTTCGCCATGACGAAGAGCGTCTCGCCGCCCTCGGGCGCGAGGCCGGCGTCCGCTCGGCTCGGCGCGCAGACGTAGACGGTCGGGTCATCCGGGAAGCGCCGCGCGCCGAAGAGCTGCGAGAACTCCGCGCGGTAGTCGGACGAGAAGTAGACCGTGTGGTGCGCCAGCCCTTCGAGCCTGCGCCTGAGTCCGAGCAGCAGCACGAAGCCCGAGAGCGAACGCCGCGAGGCGGTCTGCGCTCCGCCGCCTTCGTCGGCGGCTTCGACTCCGCCTTCGTCGCCGCCCCCTTCAACGCCGCGGCCTTCGAGCAGCGCGCCCGTCGTCGCCGCGTCGCCGTTCATGACGACCACGTCCGAATCGAGTCGCGTCCCGTCGGCGAGGGTGACGCCGCAGGCGCGCGCGCCGTCGCGCACGATGCGCGCGACGCGCGCGTTCGCGTGGAGCCGCACGCCCAACTTCCCCGCGAGCGCGACGAGGCTCTCGACGATGCGGTAGAGCCCGCCCTCGACGTGCCAGCCGCCGTGCGCGTACTCGATGAAGGGGATGACGGCGAGCGTCGCGGGCGACTCGTAGGGCGACGAGCCGACGTAGGTCGGGTAGCGGTCGAACATCTGGCGCAGGTGCGGGCTGCGGAAGTGAGCCGCGACCGTCGAGTGATAGTTGCCCCACGCGCGCCGGAGCGGGAGATGTCTGAGCGACCCGAGCGCGCGCAGGTCGGGCGGCGCGAGCGGCGGGCGGCGCAGGAACGTCTCGCGCGAGAGCGCGAACAGACGCGCGCCCAGACGCATGAAGCGCAGGAAGCCGTCGGCGTCGCGCGGCTCAAGCCGCCGCACGGTCGCGAGCCATTCGGGGAGCCGCGACGTGTATGTGAAGCGCGTCCCGTCGTCGAAGACGTAGTCGGCGAGCGTGTGGACGGGCGCGAGCGTGACGTGCTCCGCGAGCCTTGAGCCGGCCGCCTCGAACAGCTCCTGGAAGACCCACGGCATCGTGATGAGCGACGGCCCCGTGTCGAAGCGGAAGCCCCCGCGCTCGAACGTGTTCATCTTGCCGCCGAAGCGCGGGCCGCTCTCGCAGACCTCGACCTCCCAGCCGGCGGCCGCCAGCCGCACGGCGGTCGCCAGCCCACCGAGCCCGCCTCCGACGACGACGGCGCGACGCCCCTTCTTCGACTTCAACGACTCCAACTGTAGACGTTCCTCTCGAAGAATCGGTCGTCGCCGTCGCGGCGCACCTCCTTGCGGACGGAGAAGCTCGAAGCTCCGATGAGGTATGTGAAACGGAAGAGGGCGGCCCTGTCGTTGTCCGTGCCGCGCTTCTCCGTGACGACCCTGAGCGTGCCGTCTTCGAGGCTCGTCCGCTCGACGACGGCCTCGCCGTCGAGCGTCGCGCCGTCACGCCCGAGCGTCACCTCACGCCTGCCGTTGGCCTTCGGCTCCTTCGGGTACTCGTACTCGAAGACCCACGAAGTCGAGTCGCCGTCGCGCACGGTCACGTTTAGATTTGACGGTATCGAGACTCGCCTGTTAGACGAGTAGTCGGTGTAGGTGAGCGTCCCCGTCCATCGCGCGCCCGTCAACCGGCGTAAGTCTTCGGGGCGCACACACGCGGCCTGCGGCCACGCGAGCGCCGCGAGCAGGGACGCCGACAACAGGGCTGTAAAGAGAACGTTCATTCCTTAACTCCTTCGGTCTGTATCGGCGCGTTCGTGCGCGCGCCCGCGTTGTAGCTCCGACCCTTCCAAACGACGCCGCGCCCCGTCCTGCACCTAAGCCACGACGAGACGCCGAGGGCGAGCAGAACCGCCTCGCCCAGCGGGTGCACGAGCGGCGACCACAAAGGCTGTCCGAACCTGTGAGCCAGCGCGAAGCGCGTCGCGAGGACGCAGGCGGCGGCCGCCGACAACAGCAGTCCGCCGGTCGTCCCGGCGGCGAGAGGCAGGAGCGCGAACGGCGCGAGAAAGACAAAGAGGTGGAGCGCCATGAACGCCCAGAAGCTTCGCGCGCTTCGGAAGGCGGGGAAGAAGTTTTTCTGAAAGCCCCGCCAGATTTCCGCGAGCGAGCCGTACATGCGGACTCCGACGACCGCGCGGCCGTCGAGACAAAGGCTCGGCCGCCCGGCCGCGCGCCAAGCCTGCGCCAGCCTTACGTCCTCGAACAGCTCGCCGCGCACCGCCGCGTGACCGCCGACCAGTTCGTAGTCGTCGCGCCGCGCCAGCACGCACGAGCCGTGAGCCAGCCCGAGCGAAGCGTCCTTTCGACGCAGGGCGAGCGGCGCGGGGTAGAGCGTGAAGACGACGAAGTTCAGGAGCGGCATCAGCGCGCCCTCCCAGAACCCCCGCGTCTCAAGACGGGGCCAGCACGAGAGCATTGTGACGCCGCGCGACTCCGCCTCCCGGACGATGACCGCCGCCGCGCCCACGCCCAAACGCGCGTCCGCGTCTAGGAAGAGAAGCCAGTCGGCGCGCGCCTCCACGGCGAGACGCGCGCACGCGAAAGTCTTCCCGCACCAGCCCGCCGGGAGCGGCGCGGGCGCGACCAGTCGCACGCGCGAATCCAGCCGGGCGTACTCCTCGACAATTCGCGCCGTGCCGTCGCGAGAGTGGTCGTCGTAGACGAGCACCTCGCTTACTACTTCGCACTGGGCGAGCGCCGCGCCGAGACAGCCGGCGATGTTCCGCTCCTCGTCGCGCGCCGGAATCAGAATCGACACGCGCGCGCCCGAACGGCTCTCGACGCCCGACGCTTCCCCGACGCGCGGCCACGCGAGCGCGTTCCACAGCGCCACGCAGAGCGTCGCGAGCGCGGCGGCCAGAATCGCAAGATAAAGGAGCGTCACGAAAATCATCTCGGGGAGGATTGCCGAAGCGTCGACGACCGTTAAGTGGCGGCGCCCTCGAACGCGTGCGAGCGGGCCACCGGCGCGCGCTCCTTCAGCGACTCGCCGAGCACGAGGTGGCCGGCGTCGGCGAGGAGCATCACCTCGTCGCGCGCGCCGAACTGCTCGCAGAGTCGCGCGACGCCGCGCACGACGAGTCTCCGCGCGAGGTCGCGTGCGCCTTCGTGGCCGAGCGACGCGACGGCGCTCGCGCGCATGTGCCGCGCGTCCTGCCGCGCGGGCTTTCCCGTCAGCTCGGACGGGCGAGTCTCGTCCGACACGTCGTCGCAGAGTTGGTAAGCGCGCCCGAGACATTCGCCGAAGTCGCCGAGCGCGCGCGTGTCGATTCTGATTCCGGCGC
>DASWNR010000263.1:0-12993 GCA_036399155.1 Pyrinomonadaceae bacterium | reverse complement strand
GCCCCCCCGCCGCATTGACTATACTGAAGAAACCGCATCGGATTTTCCTCCATCTCGGAAAGCAAAAAAGGTATCTTCCGGTCGGGGCGGTTCGGGCCGGGTCGAATTTCTCCGGCTGGTTGGTAAAGGACGCTGAGCCGTCTGCCGCACAGGGTCGGGCGGGGGCGTGCAGCCTCCGATCAGACGCGGTGCACGTCGGTTGCCCCGCCCTTTATTTTAGGGTAGAACGTTCGCCGGGGCGGCGTGCTGTACTAACTTCCCAAGTAGCTCTCGAAAGATGCCACACAGTCCCATGATGAAAAACCGCTCGCTCATTCTTCTTCTCTCATTTTTGGTGACGCACTCCGTCGTCGTCTCGCGGCCGGTCTCCGGGGTGGGGCGGGATTCGTCGGTCTCAGTTCAGGGCCGGCGGGCGAGGCGTGGGACCTCGCAGGCGAGCCAAGCATCGAAAGACATCGACGCCCTGGCCGCGAGCCTGCGTACTGCCGGCGTAAAGGTCGGGAAGAGGGGGAGAGTCTCCCAGCCGTTCTTCTCCGTCGGCGGGCAGATTCTTGCGGTGATTGGCGAGGACGTTCAGGTCTTCCGATACGCGACCGCGCGTGCGGCCGAGCGCGAGGCGGGGCGCGTCAGCCCCGACGGCTCCGGCGTCGGCACGAGCATGGTGTCGTGGATTTCCACCCCTCACTTTTTCAGAAAGGACAACTTGATCGTCCTTTACGTCGGCGACGACGCGGGCGTGCTGCGCGCGCTCGGGGCGGTGCTCGGGAATCAGTTTGCCGGCGGGGGCGGCGGGGAATGAAAACTCTACTCAAGAGGCGCGGCGTCGTTACGCTCGCGGTGTTGGCTTTATTAGTCACCTCCTGCGCGCGAGTGACTCCCGACTCTTCACAGTCGCAGGTTAAGACGACCCCTCCCGCCGCGGCCGGGCCGGCGCTCGCCGTGCGCGAGGCCGAATCACCCGCCGGGGCCGACACGCGCGAGCCCGACCTCTTCGCCGCCCCTGACGGGCGGGTCATCCTGAGCTGGGTGGAGAAGACGGGCGAGAAGCGCCACGCCCTGCGCTTCTCCGTGCGCGACGCCTCGGGGTGGTCCACAAAGGGCACCGCGGCCGAGGGCGAGAACTGGTTCGTCAACTGGGCCGACTTCCCCTCGGTCGTGGCGCTCGCCGACGGGTCGCTCGCCGCGCACTGGCTCGTCAAGAGCGGCACGAGCACCTATGCCTACGACGTGAACATCTCGCGGTCGAAGGACGGCGGGAAGACGTGGGACAAGCCCGTCGTCCCGCACACGGACGGGACGAAGACCGAGCACGGCTTCGTCTCGATGCTCCCTCTTCAGGACGGCCGCCTCGGCGCCGTGTGGGTTGACGGGCGTGCCACGAAGGACGTGAAGGAGGGGCACGGCGAAGAGGGGCCGCTCCCCGTCAGTATGCAGCTCCGCTACGCCGCCGTGGGCGCCGACGGCAAGCTATCGGATGAGGCCGTGCTCGACGAACGCATCTGCGAGTGCTGCCAGACCTCGGCCGCCGTGACCGCCGAGGGCGTCATCGCGGCCTACCGCGACCGCTCCGAGCAGGAGGTGCGCGACATCCACTTCGTCCGGGGGCAGGCCGGGGGCTGGAGCGCGCCGCGGCCGGTCAACGCCGACAACTGGCAGATCAACGCCTGCCCGGTCAACGGGCCCTCGGTCTCGGCCGACGGGCGGAGGGTGGCGCTCGCCTGGTACACGGGGGAGGGTGAGACGGCGAAAGTACAGGTGGCGTTCTCGGATGACGCGGGCGCCACGTTCGGCCCGGCCACGCGGGTGGACGACGGCGGGACCCTCGGCCGCGTCGACGTCGTGCTGCTGGCGGACGGCTCGGCGCTCGTCTGCTGGATGTCGGGCGGCCCCGAAGGCGGCGCTAACAAGGTGAGGCGCGTCGCGCCCGACGGCGCGCTCGGCCCCGTCGCGGTCATCTCCAGTACGGATGTCTCGCGCTCGAGCGGCTTCCCCCGTATGGCCCGGCAGGGCGACACCGTCCACTTCGCCTGGACACAGTTCGGCAAGCCCCCGCAGGTCCGCACGGCGACGGCCGACGTCAGCGCCTTCAGGTGAAATTGACGGGGAAGGTCAGTTCACGCGCAGCGTCGCCTTGTTGCTCTCGACGCCGCGGACGGTGACGGAGACGGACACGTCGCCCGCACCGGTGAGCTCAGGCGGGAGTCGGACCGTCACCTGCTCCAGCCAGCTCAGGTTCTTCGCGCCGCCGACGGCCTCTACGGGGAGGTCGTAGGCGCGCTGCTGAGCGTCCACGGCGCGCGCCGTGACGAAGCCGGCCTCGCCGGGCGCGTCGAGTCTGACGCCGACGAGGAGGAGCGTGACGCGCGTCAGGCCGTCGGCGGCGAGGTTGCGCTCGTAGGGCGTGTTGACGGCGAAGGGCTCGGCGGTCAGCGCGACCGAGTCGAAGGCGGCGGCGCGGCCCGTCAGGGAGTTCGTGAGGAGCAGCGGCGCCGGCGGCTCGTTGCCGGCGCGGCGCTGTCCGTAGGTTAGGTTGTCGACGGCGGCGTTCGGGGTCGGCTCTGGGAAGTCGAGCGTGACGAGCAGCCACGCGATGGGGGCGTCGGAGACGAAGCCGACGAAGTCCGAGCCGTCGCCCTGGGTCATCAACACCTTCTCCCCCGTCGAGGTGATGACCTCCATCGGGCGCGCGAACTGGTCGCAGCCGACGGCGGTCGTCCCCGGCGGCAGGTCGATGCGTAAGAGTGTCCTCTCGGGCACGCCGACGGAGACCAGCACTTTGCCCGGCACGCCCGGCCACGTGCTGACTCTGGCCCCCAAACCCACGATTCCGAAGTGCAGCCCGTCGATGGTGTCGCGCCACCAATCGAACGGGCCCACCGACTCGAAGTCCAGTGTGTGAAGGTTCTGCGAGGCGGCCTCGAAGGCCGCGCGGTCTCGGAAGACCGTCGCGCCGGCGCCCGGGGCAAGGAAGAGGCAGAGCAGGGAGAGGGAGACGAAAGACAGGCCGCGTTTCGCCGCGAGGGGCATGGCCGTTACCTCCTGTGCGGTGAAGTTTACGACGCCCGCAGCGCCGCCGCAAACATTATTTCGAGCGATGTAAATTTTACCCCGTAGGGGTATGAGACTTTGTACGAACAAAACTCTTGACAACCGCACGCCTCTTGCATAGTCTGTCTGCCGTTCCCCGAGTCGTGTGGCCGGAACCTCCACCTTCGGCCCCTTATCGTTCTTAAACACAAACCAGTAGTGACGAACGGCCGTCAGCCCCGACGCCGCCCGAAGTCACCGAAGAGAATCGCGCCTCGACGTCCACCGGTGTGCCCGCCCCCGCGGGAGACCGCGGTCGTCGGCAAAGGGCGCGGCGTGTTTAATAGTGCGACCGGCCTTGCTGCCGGCCGGCCGAACACCCACCTTCCCGTGCCGCCCAGGCACGGGGTACAGCAAGGAGAATCCGATGAACCTGAGAAAAGCTTTGCTGGTCTGGACGCTGATTCTCGGCGCGGTCGTGACCCTCGGTCTCCCGATGGGCGCGTGGGCCGCCCACCGCTGGGGCTGCTGGAGGTACGCCGACGCCAACATCAACTGGTACAACGGCGGCACCGGCGACTACTTCAACATATACAACGAGGAGGCCAGGACCGACTCAAACTCCTGGCACAACTACACGGACATCAACCTCAACCCCGTCGGCGCGGCGGGCACGACCGACCACATCAACGCCTACAACGGCTTCTACGGCGCGAACGGCTGGCTCGGCATCGCCGAGATACGGGGCTACAGCGGCTGCACCATCTTCAACGGCCGCGCCCGCCTGAACCAGTCCTACCTCGACAACGGCAGCTACTCGCGCACGAACAAGAAGCACGTCGCCTGCCAGGAGGTCGGGCACCTCTTCGGGCTGGGTCACAACACCGGCTCGACGACGACCTGCATGAACGACACGATACTCTCCGCCCCGCAGCCCAATTCTCACGACCAGTCACTCGTCAACTCGATTTACTGAGACAGGAGGCAAAGAACGATGACACGCAGAACATTCTGGACCTACACGCTGATTATCGCCATTTGCGGCCTGTCCGTCTCCGCCGCCTTCGGCTGGAGGCACCATGAGCAGCCGCGCAACGAATCCGTCACCAGGGCGCACTGGAAGGAGAACTTCAAAGGCATCGGCGAGATGGTGAAATCTTCCGACGCCGTCGTGCTCGCGCGCGCCGACTCGGTCGCGCCCGGGCGCGTCGCCTACTCGTCGAACAACGAGGACTCGCTCTCCTTTGAGGTCGTCAACTTCACGGTCGTGCGCGGGATGAAGGGCGCGCGGACGGGCGAGGCCGTCTCGGTCGAGCGCGTCAGCAGCACGCAGGACGGCACCATCGCCTACTTCAACTTCGACGGCGGCGACTTCGAGGTCGGCGGCACCTACCTGCTCTTCCTGAAGAAGCAGGAGGACGGCGGCCCCTACTACTACCAGGTCAACGACCAGGGGCGCTTCCACGAGGTGGCCGGCCGCCTGGTCGCGACCTCGCCCGGCGACCCCGTGGCCGGCGCGCTCCACGGCAGGGGCACCGCCGAGGCGCTCAAGATGCTGAAGTAGGACACGCGTCCCGGCTTTAGTTCTCCCCGGAAAGGCGAGGGGGCGGCCAGCAGTCGGTCGCCCCCTCGCTTTATTGTGCCCCGGATTTTATCTCGCCGCCGGCGCGCGCCTCGCCCTTTCCAACCCGTCCCGCGCCTCCCGGGAGTCGGGGGCCACCTTCAGCGCCCTCTCGAAAGCTTGCGCGGCTTCGTCGGCGCGCCCGAGCAGCAGGCACGTCTCGCCGAGGCCGTTGAGGGCGTCGAGGTCGTCGGGGCGCGCCCGCAGGACTTCGCGGAACGCCTCCTCGGCCAGAAGCGGGTGAGTCTCGTAGGCGTCGATCGCGACGGAGGCGAGAATCCTCGAAGGTATCTCGTAGCCGCGCGCGAGCCGCGCGGACTGCAACGCCGCACGCAGCGCGGGCTCCTTCCCCCCGCGCTCCATCTCGACGAGCGCCCTGACCATCCACCTCACCGCCGCCGCGTTCGCACGCACCTCTTCCGCGCCGACCGGACTTCGCACGCCGTCGTCGGAGATCGGCGTCTCCGGGTTCTCGTTCAAACCGACGAGTGCTTCGAGCGCCGACAGCTTGGCCTGTCCGAACCCTTCGCCGAAGAAGGCGGAGGGCGCGGCGAATTCCACGGTCGGGCGGCCGAGGCTGTTGAGCGCGCCGGCGCCGGCGAAGCGTTCGAGGTCGGCGCGCCCGCCCACATACCCGCCGGTCACTTCCGCCGGCCGGTCGAGGTAGACGGACGTGAGGCTCTCGCGGATCGCCGGGTCGCCCATCCCCGACTCCCACCGGCCCCAGTGAAGACGGACGGGTCTTTCGGAGCCGACGAGCGCGAGGATGGGCGTGGTCGAGCCGAAGTTGCCGAGCCAGGCCGAAGACTCGGGGAAGACGTCGAGGAATGTGCGGACGATGGTCTTCAACTCCTCCCCGGAGAGCTGGTAGAGCGGGAGCCACTGGCAGAAGAGGCCGCCCTCGTCGAGGGTGCGGCGCACCGCCGAGAAGTGCTCGCGCGAGTAGAGCGACCCGACGCCCGCCTGCCAGGGGTGGAAGAGGTCGGCGACTACCACGTCGTACTTCTCGGGCGTGGCGCGCGCCACGCGCAGCGCGTCGGCCGTGATGACCTGCGCGCCGGGGCTTTCGAGCACGCGGTAGTTGGTCGCCGCGAAGTGCCGCTTCGCCAGCTCCAGCACGCCGGGCACCAGCTCGACCGCCACGAGCCGCGCCGGGCGGTGGAGCGACACGGCCCCTAACGTGTTGCCGGTGCCGACGCCGAGCATGAGCACGCGCCGCGGCTCCGGGTGCAGCAGCATCGGGAGGTGCCCCTGCCGCCGCTCGGTGAAGACGCCGCGGCCGCCCCCGAGCGAGTAGGTGTTGTTGACCTTCAGCCGCCTCTCCCTCTGCGGCCCGCCCGACTCCACCACGGAGACAGTCGCCGCCGGGTCTTCGCGGTAGTCGATCAGGCGCTCGCCGGGCGCGCCCCAGACGCGTATATCGCCGGGTGAGAGGATCAGGAGGACGAGCGCGAGCCCCGCGCCCGCGGCTACGAGCGGCCCCGCCTTCGCCCGGCTCGCGTTAGTGATTGCGACCGTGACAGCGAGCGCGAGAGAGAGCCCCGCCATCACGATCAAAGAGTTGTGCAGGCCGAGTCGCGGGAGGAGGAAAAACCCGGCGGCGAGCGGCCCCAGGACGGAGCCGACGGTGTTGGCGGCGACGAGCGTCCCCACCCGCGCGTGACGCGCTCGACTACCGGCAGCATCCAGGAGGAGCGGGAAGAGGATGCCCATGCAGACGGCGGGCACCATAAGGATGAAGGCACTCAGGAGGCTTTCGAGGATAACGCCGCGCCTAACGAAGCCGAGACCCAGACGTGCTCCGAGACCCGACGAGACGCCGGGGATGAAGTAGATCAGGAAGAGGCTGGCTAAAACGTAGTTCGCCAGCAGGACTTCGATGGCGGCGAAGGTGCGCAGCGGCGGAAGCCCCCTGAGAAATCTTCCGTAGACCCAGCTCCCCGCCGCGATGCCGAGCAGGAACACCGCGAGCACCGTCGCGAAGCTGTAAACCGTGCCTGAGAGCACTTGGTCGAGGGCGCGCGTCCATAGCACTTCGAGGGCGATGGCGATGAACCCCGTAGCGAAGAGCAGCACCGCGGCGCGCGCGGCGGGAACCTCTGTGTCTACTGCAGCGACCTCAACCACGTCGGGTGTGTCTGCTGCTCTTGATGTTGCGTCAACCGACTCGCCGCGGGGCCCGGCTCTCAGGGAGAGGGCCAACAGCGCGGCGGCGAAGTTGCCGAGCGCGGCCGCCGCTAACGTGTAGGTGACGCCGAGGAGCGGCATCAGCACGAAGGCGCTCGCCCAGGCGCCGGCCGCCCCGCCGAGCGTGTTCACCGCGTAGAGTGTCGCGACGCCGCCCCGCCCGCCGTCGCGCGCCGACTGCCACCCGACCACCAGCGGGAAGGTCGCGCCCAGCAGCGCCGTCGGGATGAGGAGCAGCAGCGTCGCCACCGCGAGGCGGAAAAGAAGAGCCCCGCCGGTCTCCAGCCCCGGCGGCGCGTTGCCGTCGTAAAAAGGCGTCAGGAGGCTCACGGTCAGCGGGAAGAGCAGCCCGGCCAGCCCGACGAGGATTTCGATGACGGCGTAAACCTTTAACGGGTCATAGCCCCCGCGCTTGAACCGACCCGAGAGGTAGCTGCCCAGCGCGAGGCCGCCGAAGAAGACGGCGAGGACGACCTGCACGGCGTAGGCCGTGTGCCCGAAGAGGTCCCCGAGCAGCCGGACCCAGACGACCTCGTAGACGAGCGCCGAGACGCCGGAGAGCATGAAGGCCAGCGGCACGCGGCGGGGAAGACGGTTGTGAGGCGCACTCATGTTCTCACTCCGACTATGCTTCTGAAGGTGGACGAGCTCTTCGTAACGTGGTGAAGCGGTGGGGCCGCGGGGCGAAGTCTAACACACCCGGCCGACTCGCTTTCGTGGCGCGCCCACCTCGAGACGAAGTTCTTGTCAGCCCCCCTGACCGGGCATATAATGCGGGCTCGGCCCCTTCACCTCACCGTCGCGGAGAGCCCGCTTCGAGTCTTCGCGCATTCGACTTGTAAAGGTGATGGGAAACCCGCCCCGGCCGGGTTTGTCCGCCTCGCGTTTACGACTCGAACCCACGCTGCAAATGAGGAGGGATAGATGAATTTACGCAGAATGTTGTTGATCGCCGCCGCGGCCGTCGCCATCGCCTTCGGTTCGGTCTCGTTCGGGCTGCCCGGGGTCTCAGAAGTCGGCTGCACGACGGCCGGGGCTTGCGCCAGGTGCGGCGACGGCGTGTGCGCCAGGTCGTGCGAAAGCGCCACCAGTTGCCCGAAAGACTGTGGCGGCGGCAGCGGCGTGCCGTCGGCCCGCTGAAGCACGCGCGAGCCCCACGGCCGCGCCTTAAACTGACCACACTCACAACCCTACTCTCCCGGCCGACTCATCCCACGCGCAGAGCAGCGGATGAGTCGGCCGGCGTGCTTCTAACTTCCTATGGGCGGGGCTCGAAGACAGGAGGCTTTCGGAGGCAAGATTAAGGGGGCCGCGTCCCTTCCCAAGATCAGGACGCGGCCCCCTTAATCACTTCGATCCTTTGGAGGGAAATGAAGTGGCCGTCAATATAACACGGCCCCGGTTCGCGAGTGGGTAAAGATTTGTCCCGCCCGCGCGCCCGCCAGTCTGTGGCTTAGGCCGAATTGATGCGGCGGCGGGGCACTTCCGGGCCATCCGGTTAGGCATCTCTTTTACGGCCAACGGGCTGTGGGAGCCGCTCAATGCCCGCCGTGGCCGATTACGCCGGCGAGGTGGAGGCCGACAAAAAGCAGCAGCGCCAGGCAGACGACCCCGAGGAGCGCATAGATCCCCCGTGAGGCGCCTGCCGTCGGCCTGCGGCCGTGCCCGGCGGCGACGTCTTCCGATGGCGGCGACGGATTCGGACGCGCCCCGCGACGCCTCTCGTCCTGCTTACGCAGCCCGTAGCTGGTCATGCCCCAGGGTTTGTAGACCGAGAGTACCGAGGTCACGACCAGGGCCAGCAGGGCGGCGCCGGAGTGGACGACGGGGGAAGGGTTGCGCAGACCGTCTACGGGCAACGTCGCGTCGGTGGCCAGGGCGCCGAGTTGGCCGAGCGTCTTCGTGTACACGAACAGGATGGTGGCGGATACGACGGTGATCAGGAATTTCACCAGCACCCAGTAGCGCAGGAACAGCCCCCAGTGAGTGACCAGCGACTGGACGAGCCCCGTCAGCAGCGAAGCCACGCACAGGGGCACTATGACGTACCAGCCGATCAGCTCCATCGAGAGGTAGGAGGCGCGAACTGTCTGGGCGTCCCGGACGGCCAGGCCGGCGACGGCGAGTGCTAGGAAGGCGGCGACCGCCCCGAGCCAGCCGACCGAGGAAGTGACGTGCGCGGTGAGCGCGAACTTGCGGAGTCCGGGTGTCATGGGTGACGTGGGAGACGGCGGCGTCCGGGTGACGGCTTCGCCGACGCGGCCTGCGGAAGGGCTGCGGGGGACGGTTCCTTCCGCCTCAGGCTTGAATCAGGAGCCCCGGCGTAAATAACCGGGGCCGCATTAAGTAAAACGCCCCGGCAGGCGGCCCGGTCTCGCGGCCTGCCGGGGCCTTCTCGCCGTAATTACGTCCCCGCCGCGGCCGGCCGGGCCCCGCGCCCTCTTACGACTTCGCCCCCGCCTTATACCGCTTCAGGTTCTCGGCGCTCTCGAAGTAGTAGGCCGCGCCGTCGGCGTCAACGCCGATGACGGCCTTCGCCTTGTCCACCTCTTTACCGCTGACGGGGTCGACCGCGACGCGGCTCGTCGGGTCCCCGCCGAGCTTGTCCTTGCACATGTCGCAGCAACCGTAGTAAGTGCGCCCCTCGACCTCTATGGGTATCTGCACCTTGCTGAAGCGCTGGTTGTTGATCATGCAGACGTACTTGGCGTCCACGACCTGGAGCGCCGCCTCTCCCCCCTCCTGCCGGGGCGGCTGAGGCTGCTCGGCCTTCGCCCCGGCGGAAGTCGACGGCGGAACAGGTTGCGGCGACGCACACCCGGCCAGGGCTGAAAGCGCCAGAGCGAAAATTGCGAGTGCGATTACGCGAGGTCTCATTAACAGTATCTCCTCCGTCTAAGCGTCGCCGCGCGCGGCGGAATATTAAATGGAAATTGTAGCGAACAGACCGGGTAAAATCCACCCACGCGGCGCCGGCCGCTTTATACCCCAAAGGGGTATGTGAGCCGTGACCGCGCTGCGCGGCGAAGACCCGTCAGTCACCCCGCCCGCTTACGGACAGCCGGCACCGTTCACGGGCATATCATACATGTGGTCGGACGCGACGTGCCTGCTCAAAGTTGCCCTATCAAAAACCGAGGCAGGGATCTCGCGTGGCATGACCGCCTCAGCCGGAGGCGGCGCCCCGCCGCGCCTTCTGGACGGCGGCCTAGACCAATGTGAGAACGCCGGCGTTGAGAAAATTCGTGCCCCGACCGCGTTGCGGCTTGACTCTGTACTCGAGTACAGGGGTTATCTTTTTTTTCACGTCGGATTTACCGGGGCCGGTATTGAGTCACGGACGGGATAACGCTGTTTCACATGAAGGCAGGCGTGAATGTCGTTTAAAAGAGTTCGGGAGGCAACGCAAACTCGACGGCCGAGCGGCTTAATGGTTCCGGGCGGCATCCAACTTCCGGCCCGTGCGCTAATACCCTGTGGACGTATCCGTGCGGATGCGTATGGACAAGAGGCGGGGGCGTGTGATAATTAACCTGCTATCGTAACAACCGTACCTATGAACGTGGCGCGAAGGCTGATAAATCTTTCCGTTGTCTTTGCCCTTGTGACGGGCTGCTGGGGTGGCGTGCTCGCCGCCGCGGCCTGCCCCCACGTGGAGTGCGAGACGACCGCGGCCGCGCCGGAGGGCGCCGCCGGCCACGGCCACGACGCGGCGACTTCCGAAGACCACTCGGGCCACGCCGGAGAACATGGCGGTCATCCGGCCGAGCCGCCGGCTCAGAACACGAGCGAGGTTGGCCGGCGGGGGCTCCCGAATGTAAGCCCCGGGGGGCACGACCTCGGCTGCACCCACTGCGTGGGCAGTCCCGAGGCGCCGCCGTCGCCGACCTCCGAGGCTCAGGCTAATTCCGTCAGGAAGGGCGCGGAGTCCGCCGCCCCGACCGCCGTCACACGCGTCGAAGCGCCGGCCGCCGTCTTCCTCCGGGAGATCACGCCCGCGCAGCACGCCCCGCCACACGGGACCGTCAGACATCTCCTCCTCAGCGTATTCCGCATTTAGACCCGCCCGCGGGCTGCGGCCGACGTGTGTCGTCGCCCCGCCCCGCTTCTTCGTCTCCTAATAAAACTGATTTTGAGTAGCCACGCCGCGGTGCGCCCTTCACAGGGCGTAACGGGCCGGCCCGCTTTTGTTACCACTGGGGAGGACTCTCATGAACCGATCTCGGCGCATCACGGCGCTGGCTCGCCTATTCTCCGCCGCGTTAATCGCCGCGGCCCTGCTCGTCTCGGCCTCGCCGCCCGCGCTCGGACAGCACGAGGGGCACACCATGCCCGCGCCGGCCGCAAAACCGAGCGCCAGGAAGCCGGCCAGGAGGCAGACACAAAGAAGGGCTCCCGCGCGCAGGACTACGCCCAGGCGTGCCGCGCGGAGGAGCACCCGGCCGGCGGGTGCGGCGGCACGGCCCGCCGCGAGCCCGGCGCGGCCCGCGGACCCGCACGCCGGTCACAACATGCAGCAGGCCACCCCGACCCCGACGCCCGCACCGACGCCCGACCCGCACGCGGGACACGTGATGCCGCAACCGGCGGGGACGCAGCAGCAGCACCAGGGGCACCAGATGCAGACGCCCACGCCTGCGCCCCCCGGGGGCCAGCAGCAGACTCCGCCGGCCGTCGACCATAGCGCGCACACGCCCGCCCAGCCGCAGGGGCCGGTGAGGAGGCGGGCGCGCGAGGGGCTCATCCCCCAGGGGCCGGTCGTCACGCTCGAAGAGCTGGAGAGGATGGCGGCCGAGAGGAACCCGACTGTCGCGCAGGCGCGCTCGGCGGTGCTCGCGGCCGAGGGGCGCCGCCGCCAAGCCGGGGCCTTCCCGAACCCGGTTGTCGGCTACTTCGGCGAGGAGCTGGCCTTCCGCGCGCCTAACGAGAGGAGCGAGCACGGCGTCTTCGTCGAGCAGACCATTCCGCTCGGGGGGAAGCTGGGGAAGGCGAAACGCGTCTTCCAACGCGAGCGCGAGCAGGCCGAGATCATGGCCGAGGCCCAAGGGTTGCGCATCACGAACTCGGTCCGCGCGCTCTACTACGAGACGCTCGGGGCGCAGCAGTTGGTGGAGCTCCGCGCCGACCTCGCCGACCTCGCGCGCGAGGCCGTCGAGATCACCAAAGAGCTTTACAACGTCGGGCAGGCCGACCGCCCCGACCAGTTGGAGATAGAGATCGAGGCCGAGCGCGCCGAGATCGAGATGCTGCGCGCACAGGGCGACTGGGAGCAGGCGTGGCGGGCGATCGGGGCGATGGTCAACAACCCCGACCTCAAGCCCGCGCGTCTGGCCGGGAGCCTCGACCAGGGTGACGCGGCGCTCGACCAGGAGCAACTGCTCACGACACTCCTGCGCGACAGCCCGGAGGTCAGGGTCGCCAGGGCGGGACTCGAGCGTGCGCGTGCGGAGGTCTCGCGCCAGAAGGCCGAGCGCGTCCCCGACCTCTTCGTGAACGGCGGCGTCGGCTACAGCAACGAGTTACTGGAGAGTGACGGCAGGAAGACCGGGGCGACGGGGCGGATCGAGGTGGGCGTGAGCATCCCCATCTTCAACCGCAACAAGGGCGGCATCGCGGCGGCCGAAGCCGAGCTCGCCATCGCCGAGCGGGAACTGGACCGCCTCCAGCTCTCTTTACGCACGCGGATGGCCTCTGCCTTCCGCGAGTACCGCAGCGCCCGGACGATGGTGGAGAAGTACCGCACGCAGGTCATCCCCCGGGCGCGCCAGGCCTACGAGATGTACCTCTCGAACTTCAGGCAGATGGCGGCCGCCTACCCGCAGGTCCTCATCGCGCAGCGCACGCTCTTCCAGGTCGAGGTCGAGTACGCACGCGCGCTGGTGGAGTTGAGGCGGAGCGCCGCGGGCCTTCGCGGCTTCATGCTCGAAGGCGGCCTCGACGCCGTCGGCGAGGGCGGCGGGCGCACGGAAGGCTTCAGGCTGAGGTCGGCGAGCGACGCCTCCGGCGACTCGGACGACCGCTGACGCAACAGGGTATAGCGACAAGTTTTTACAAGGACAGGAGTATTGAGATGGATAACAGCAGACGTAACTTTCTGAGGCGCGCCTCCATCCTCGGCGCCGCGGGCGCGGTGGCCGCGAGTTCAACGGCGGCGCACG
>DASWNR010000262.1:0-33312 GCA_036399155.1 Pyrinomonadaceae bacterium | reverse complement strand
GGTTGTGGAGGTCGTCGTTCGACTGGCTCAGCTCCTCGATCTTGACCTTCAGCTCCTGGTTGATGGTCGTCAGCTCTTCGTTGGAAGACTGCAACTCCTCCTTCGACGTTTCCAACTCCTCGGCCGTCGAGCGCAGCTCCTCGTTGATGGCCTGCAACTCCTCGTTCGAGGCGCGCAGCTCCTCGTGCTGCACCTCGTACTGCTCGGTGTGCGTGCGGAGCTGCGCGCGCAGGTGCGACACCTCCTCTGCGAGCCGGCGAGCGACCGGCTCGACGGCGCGGAGGACTTTGTCCTCCGCGCCGTCGGCCGCCGTCTCAGGAGTGGGCTCGAAGATGACGAGGAAGAAGCCTCGCGCCGTGTCGTCCTCGCCCACGACGGGGCGGACGAGGAGGTTGACCGTCTCTGTGCGCTCGCCGATGCGCACCGAGAGCCCCGGCACCTCGACGTTCGCCCGGTGCTGCGCCGAGTGGAAGAGCGCGCCGCGCAGCTCAAGCCGCAGCTCGGGGCGCGCGACCGTCAGCAGGTTGTAGGTGGGCTCTCCGCCGGGAATCTGTAGGAAGCGCCCGGCCGACTCGGAGAGGTGGACGATCTCGTGCTCGGTGTTGACGAGCACCGAGGGCGGCGCGTACAGCTCCAGCAGCCGCCGGTGCAGGTCGAGGTGGGAGAGCCGCTCCTGCGCGCGCCCATGCCGCGCCGCCTCCGCCTGCGTCTGCTCCGGCCCGGCGGGCCGGGGCGGAAGGCGCGGCAGCTCGTGAGAGCCCGGGCGCGGCGCGACCAGCCTCGCCTGGAAGATGTGGCTCTGCTTGTCGGCGGCCACGAAGATGTCGGAGTGGTCGCCGACCGTCTCGGAGCCGCCGAGGAAGAGGTAGCCGCCGGGGTTCATGGCGAAGTGGAAGATGTTCATCGCCTTCGCCTGCCCCGAGGCGTTGAGGTAGATGAGGAGGTTGCGGCAGCTCACCAGGTCGAGGTGCAAGAAGGGCGGGTCTTTGAGCAGGTCGTGCTTGGCGAAGAGCACCACCTCGCGCAGCTCCCGGCGGACGCGGTAGCCGTCGCGCGTCTTCGAGAAGAAGTGGCGCAGGCGCTCGGGGCTCACGTCGGCCACGTCGTTCAAAGTGTAGAAGCCGGCGCGCGCCGTCTGGACGGCCTCCTCGTCGATGTCCGAGGCGAAGACCTGGATGGTGGGCGACGCGGGCAGCGTCTCGGCGTACTCGGCGAGCAGCATCGCGACGGAGTAAGCCTCCTCGCCCGTGGCGCAGCCCGGCACCCACACGCGGACGTGCCCGCCCTCCCCCTTGTTCTCGAACAGGCGGGGGATGACGGCCGCCTCCAGCATCTCGAACGCCTTCGGGTCGCGGAAGAAGTTCGTCACGCTGATGAGCAGGTCTTTGAGGAGCGCGCGCGTCTCCCGCGGGTTCTCGCGGATGTAGTGAGCGTAAGCCGGGAGGTCGGGCACCTGCGTCACGCCGACGCGCCGCGAGATGCGGCGGAGCACGGTGCCGTGCTTGTAGTTCGTGAAGTCGTGCCCGGTGCGCAGGCGGAGCTGCGCGAGGACGGCGGCGAGCGCCTCCCACTCGGCGTGGTCACGCCGCGCGCGCTCCCCTTCGTCGGCCACGTCGTTTACGACGCGGCCGAGGCTGTCGCGGTAGGCGACGAGCCGCGCCGGCATCTCGGCGACCGGCAGCACGTAGTCCACCAGCCCCGTGGCGATGGAGTGGCGCGGCATGTCGTCGTACTCGGCCTCGCCCGGCTCCTGGACGACGGCGACGCCGCCGCGCTCCTTGACGTGCTTCAAACCCATCGAGCCGTTCGCGCCCGTCCCCGAGAGCACCACGCAGGCGGCGTTGGCGCCGTGCGACTCGGCGAGCGTGCGGAAGAAGATGTCCACCGGCGCGCGGCGCACCTCGACGCCGGTCACCTCGGAGAGGACGAGCGAGCCGTCGCGCAGCGTGAGGCTCTGGTTGGGCGGGATGACGTAGACGTGGTCGGGCTCGATTCTGACCTGCTCGGTGACCTGCGCGACCGGCATCGGCGTGCTCTGCTGCAAGACCTCGGCGAGCTGGCTGTCGTGGTCGGGCGAGAGGTGGAGGATGACGACGTAGGCCATCCCGCTCCGCTCGGGCGCGTGCTCGAAGAACTCCTTGAGCGCGCGGATACCGCCGGCCGACGCCCCGAGCCCGACGACCATGAAGCCGCCCGGGCCCCGCCCCCGATGCCCCGCGCCGTTTCCGTCGCCGCCGTTGTGACTGCTCATGCTTTTCCTTTACCGCCCGGCCGGGCGCCGCCGCCTTCTGACTGTGTGTGCGCGACGATTATAGCGCGTTTGCGCGGTGCGCGCGCCGCACGGCGACGTGACGCCTTGCGTGCCGAGGGAGTATCCTTGACGGGTCAAAGAGAGTTCGTCGATTCGCGGTCGCGTGGGGGGCCGTAAGGCGCCACGGGGAGAATTCGAGTATGCCGGGCAGGGACATCATCGTCGTCGGTACTTCCGCCGGAGGCGTCGAGGTGCTGCGGACGCTCGTCGGCGGCCTGCCGGCTGACTTCCCCGGCTCGGTCTTCGTCGTCATGCACACCGCGCCCGACTCGCCGGGCGTGCTGGCGCAGATACTAGACCGCTGGGGGCCGCTGCCCGCGCGGAGCGCCGAGAACCGCGAGCGCATCCGCCCCGGCCACGTCTACGTCGCGCCTCCCGACCGCCACCTGCTGCTTGAGCCGGGCGTGATGCGCGTCACGCACGGGCCGCGCGAGAACCGCTTCCGCCCCGCCATCGACCCGCTCTTCCGCTCGGCCGCGCAGGTCTTCGGGCCGCGCGCCGTCGGCGTCATCATGACGGGGGGGCTGGACGACGGCGTCTCGGGGCTGTGGGCCGTCAAGCGGCTCGGCGGGCTGGCGGTGGTGCAGGACCCTAAAGAGGCGTTCATGCCGTCGCTGCCGCAGAATGCGATTAACCAGGTGGAGGTCGACTACACGCTGCCGGTGGCGGAGATAGCGCCGCTGCTGATGCGGCTCGCGAGCAAGTCGGTCGCGGAGCAGGGGGGGTACGAAGTGCCGGAAGATTTGAACATCGAAGTGAGCATCGCCAAGGAGGAGCGCGCGCGCGACACGGACGTCTTCAAGCTGGGTCAGCCCTCGGTCTACGCCTGCCCGGAGTGTCACGGCACGCTCCTCCAGTTGAAGGAGAACGGGCGCACACGCTTCCGCTGCCACACCGGCCACGCCTACTCGGCCGACAGCCTGCTCGCGGAGATAACTGAGCACGTCGAGGCGTCGCTGTGGAACTCGATCCGCGCCATCGACGAGAGCGTGATGCTGATGCGCCACATGGCCGGGCACATCGGCGAGTCCGACTCCGGCACCGCCGCCCGGTTCGTCAGGCGGGCCGAGGAGGCCGAGCGCCGCTCCGAGCTGGTCAGGAGCGCCGTCTTCTCGCACGACAACCTCAGCGCCGACAAGATCGCCGAAGAGGGCGACGCCCCGGTCGCGGCGGCCTGACGCCGACCCGGCCCCCCCGCGCCGGACTTTACCCCGCGACCCGGCGGCCGCCGCCGCCACCTCGCCCCGCCGTCAGCCTGCCGAGGAGCGCGTTGAGCTGGTCGGCGTCTTCCATGTAGGTCACCCACTCGCCCGCGCCCGCGCTCACGTCGCGCCCCTCCAACTCCTCGTCGTAACGCTCGGCGATGACGACCACCGGCGTCGAGCCGTCCGGCCCGTTGCGCTCGCGCACGCGGCGCGCGGAGTCGAGCACCTCGTCCACCGTCTTGTCGATCAGGTTGATGAGAATCAGGTCGGCGCTCGCGCGCCCGGCCGCGAGCCAGTCGAGCGCCGACGCCTCGTCCACGGCCAACAACACCACGTAGCCCTCGCGCAGAAGGTTGTGCCGGAGTATCGGACGAGCGTCGTCGTCCTCTTCGATGAGCAGAATCGTCGCCATCTTTGCAAACCCCTTGTGCGTACGTTGCGAGACAATTTTCGCGCCGGGGGAGGAATGTGATAATAATCTACACGACCGCCCCACTGTTGGAAACTGCCCTCGTCCGCCGTCAGGCCCCGCCTGCCCTCGGCGCGAACCCGGAACGCGCCGCCCGGCGACGAGGATTGATGAGGGAGCCCCGATGTCTTTAAACACGCGAGACAGACTCGGCGAGAACAGGCTGCTGGCGCTTCTGCCCGCGGCCGAGCTTGACGCCGTGAGCGGCCGGGCGGAGGTCGTCAGACTCCGCCACGGCGACCACGCCATCATCCCCGACGAGCCGATACGCGACGTTTACTTCCCCCTCTCCTGCCTGCTCTCGATTGAGACGACGATGAAGGAAGGCACGACCGTCGAGTCGGGCACCATCGGGCGCGAGGGCATGTCGGGCATCCCCGTCATCCTCAACGCCGGGCAGACGACGATGCCGACCCTCTGCCAGATACCGGGCGAGGCCGTCCGCCTCCGAGCCGAAGTCTTCAAGGAGTCCTACGGGCGCAGCGAAGAGGTGCGCCGCATCATCAACCGCTACATCCACACGGTCGTCGTCGTCGGCTCGCAGTCTTCGGCCTGTAACGCGCTGCACCGCGTCGAGGCGCGGACGTGCCGGTGGCTCCTGATGTCGAGCGACGGCGTCGGCTCGGACGAGGTGAACCTGACGCAGGAGTACCTGGCGGCGATGCTCGGCGTGAGGCGGCCGGGCGTGACCGAGGTCGCGGGCAAGCTCCGCGCCGAAGGCCTCATCGACTACAGCCGCGGGAGCATCAGGATCGTTGACCACGCCGGCATGGAGAGACTCGCCTGCGAGTGCTACGGCCGCGTCAAGGACGAGTACGAGCGCCTGTTGGGCGGCGTCTGAAACACGGCCCTAAAAGCCGGGAAGCGTCGTCACTCAAACCTTGAGTGACGGCGCTTCTGCGTTAAGCGTGCTTTCGCACGCTCTGGCGGGCAGGGATGGACGGCGTGTAAAGCGTCTTCCCGGGCCCGCCGGGTCGAGTGAAGCCTTGCCATCTCCGGCGGAGATGTTAATCTCCACATCGGCCGGAGCGGGAGCCCACCGATGCAGGAAGAAGCGACCACACCACAGACGCCCGAAGAGATAGCGCGCGCGCTCAGGCAGAGCGAGGAGCGCTACCGCTCGCTGTTAGAGAACGCCAACGACATCATCTACTCGCACGACCTCGCCGGCAACTACCTCGCCATCAACCGCGCGGGAGCGGAGATCACGGGCTACACGCGCGAGGAGATTCTCGGCGGCCTGAACATCGCGCAGGTCGTCGCGCCCGAGCACCTTGAGCTGGCGAAGCGGATGACCGCGCGGAAGATCGCCAACCCCGCGACGCCGACCGTCTACGAGGTGGACATCATCTCGCGCGACGGGCGCCGCCTCACGCTCGAAGTCTCGACGCGCATCGCCTACGACGACGGCCGCCCCGTCGCCGTCGAGGGCATCGCGCGCGACGTGACCGAGCGGGTGCGCGCCGCGCAGGAGCGCGAGCGGCTGCTTGAGGAGGCCCGCGCCGCGCGCGACGTGGCCGAGGAGGCGCTCGGCCAGCGGCGGGACGTGGAGGGGCGGCTGCGCACGCTCGTCGAAGCCTCCGCAAATCTGCTCGGGTCGCCGCAGACAGAGGCGGTGCTGCCGGCCGTCGTCGACCTCTCGCGCAGCCTCGTCGAGGCCGACGCCTACGCCGTCTGGCGGGTCCTGCCGAACGGGCCGGCGTGGGCCGTCGTCGCTTCGAGCGGGCTTTCGGAGGAGTACAGCGGCGACCGCATCGAAGTCACTTCGGCCACGCCCCGGCTGCCCGACGAGCCGCTCGTCGTCGAGGACGTTTTCGCCGACGACACGATGCTTACCCCCCGCCACGAGACCTACAGGCGCGAGGGCATCCGCTCGATGCTCACGATCCCCATGCGCGCGCACGGCGAGCCGGTCGGCACGCTCGTCTTCTACTACCGCCAGCCCCGCCGCTTCGCGGAGACCGACGTTGTCGTCGCGCAGGCGCTCGCCAATCTCGCGGCCTCGGCCATCCGCACGGCCGACATCTACGACGCGCAGCGGCGTCTGCGCGGCGAGGCCGAGGCCGCCGAGCGGCGCGCGACCTTCCTCGCCGAGGCGACAAGCCTGCTCTCCACCTCGCTCGAATACGAGAGGACGCTTGAGGCCATCGCGCACGCGGCCGTGCCGTGGGTCGCCGACTGGTGCGGCGTCGATGTCGTCGGCGATGACGGCGGCCTGCGCCGCCTCGCCGTCGCGCACGTCGACCCGGCCAAGGTCGAGTGGGCGCGCGAGATCGCCGAGCGTTACCCGTACGACCCCGACGCGCCGCACGGCATCGCGGCGGTGCTGCGCACGGGGCGCTCGGAGCTTTACGAGGACGTGCCGGACGGGCTGCTCGTGGCGGCGGCGAAGGACGAAGAGCACCTGCGCATCATGCGCGAGCTGGGCTTCACCTCCGCCATGGTCGTCCCGCTCTCGGCGCACGGCCGCACCTTCGGCGCCATCACCTTCGTCACGGCCGAGTCGGGTCGCCGCTACGGCCACGAAGACATCGCCTTCGCGGAAGACCTCGCGCGGCGCGCCTCGCTCGCCGTCGAGAACGCGCGGCTCTACCGGCAGGCGCAGGACGCCAACCGCATCAAGGACGAGTTCCTCGCCACCCTGAGCCACGAGCTGCGGACGCCGCTGACGGCCATTCTCGGCTGGGCCTCGATGCTTCGCGGCGGCGGCTTCGACGCCGAGGCCACGCGCCGCGCCGTCGAGACCATCGAGCGCAACGCGCGCGCGCAGCGGCAGATAGTCGAGGACGTGCTCGACGTGTCGCGCATCATCACGGGCAAGCTCCGCCTTGAGCCGCGACCCGTCGAGGCGCGCCCGCTTTTGCAGGAGGCGGTCGAGACCGTCCGCCCGGCGGCCGAGGCCAAGGGCGTCTTCCTGTCCACGCTGCTCGCCGGCGAAGTGGGCGAAGTCTCCGCCGACCCCGACCGCCTGAGGCAAGTCCTGTGGAACCTGCTCTCGAACGCCGTTAAGTTCACCCCGCACGGCGGCCGCGTCGAGGTCGAGCTGCGGCGCGACGGCGCGCAGGCTTTGGTGCGCGTAAGCGACACGGGGCAGGGCATCGCGCCCGAATTCCTGCCGCACGTCTTCGACCGCTTCCGGCAGGCCGACATGGGCACGACGCGGCAGCACGGCGGGCTCGGGCTCGGTCTGTCAATAGTGCGACACCTTGTAGAGCTGCACGGCGGCGAGGTGACGGCCGAAAGCGCCGGCCTCGGCCGCGGCTCGACGTTCCGCCTGCGTCTCCCGCTCAAGGCCGCGCCGCACGCCGACGAGCCCGCGCCGGCCGAGACCGCGCCGCCGGCCTCGCGTGACGGGGCGGGCTCTTGGGCCTCACTCGCGGGGACGTGCGTGCTGCTCGTCGAGGACGATGAGGACGCGCGCTCGATGTTGAAGGCGCTGCTCGAAAGCGCGGGCGCGAGCGTGCGCGCGGCCGGCTCGGCGGCGGAGGCGTGGGCCGCGCTCGCGGACGGGGCCTGCGACGTGCTCGTCAGCGACATCGGGATGCCGGAGGAGGACGGCTACTCGCTCATCGGCCGCGTGCGCGAGCGCGACGCGCGCGCCGGCGTCCGCACGCCGGCCGTCGCGCTGACCGCCTACGCGAGGGACGACGACCGCGCCCGCTCGCTCGAAGCGGGCTTCGACGCGCACCTCTCGAAGCCGGTCGAGCCCGCGGAACTGCTCTCGGCCGTGGCGCGGCTCGCGGGGCGCGCCGCCTGAAGTTTTCAAGAGGGCGTTGGGCTTGACGATAAGGCTGCCCGAGTCGGACGAAGAGCTGCTGCGCGAGTGCGAGGTCGAGACCTTCCGCTCGGGCGGCCCCGGCGGGCAGCACGTCAACAAGGTCGAGACGGGCGTGCGCCTCCGACACCTCGCCTCGGGCGTCGTCGTCAACTGCCGCGAGGAGCGCAGCCAGCACCGCAACAAGATGAACTGCCTGCGGAAGCTGCGCGAAGAGGTCGCGCGCCTCAACTACCGCCCGCCCAAACGCGTCCCCACGCGCCGCACGCGCGGCTCGCGCGAGCGCACCCTCGAAGAGAAGTCCCGCCGCTCGCGCGTCAAACGCCTCCGCTCCAAGCCGACCCGCGAAGACTAACCCCGTCCGAGTGGGCCGTCCTCTCGTGCCTTGTCCCTTTCTTTCCCCGCTTGTTATATTCAGTCCGCGCACTCATGTCCCCGCACAAGTCGCCCGGAGCCTTCGGATGCTTCACGTCGCGGTCGTCTCGCTCGCGTACCTACTCGGCTCGATCCCGTTCGGGTATCTGCTGGTTCGCCTGCGCGGCGGCGGCGACGTGCGCCGGACGGGCTCGGGCGGGACGGGCGCGACCAACGTCTCGCGCCGCGCGGGCAAGCGCGTCGGGGTGCTGACCCTGCTGCTCGACGCTTTGAAGGGGACGGCGGCCGTGCTCGTCGCGCGCACCCTGCTCGGCGCGGGTGATGAGTGGTGGGTTTGCGCGGCGGGGGTGGCGGCGGTGCTCGGGCACGTCTTCCCCGTGTGGCTGCGCTTTCGCGGCGGCAAGGGCGTCGCGACGGGGTTGGGCGTCTTTCTCGTCCTCGCGCCGCTGGCGACCGCTTGCGCGCTCGCCGTCTTCGTGGTCGTCGTTTGGCTGTGGCGCTACGTCTCGCTCGGCTCGATGACGGGCGCGGCCGTCCTGCCGCTCGCGGTCTGGGCGCTCGGCGCGTCAGGCGTAAGTGACCGCGCCGCCGCGCCGGTGCTCGCGGTCGCCGTCACGGGGGCCGCGCTCATCGTCTTCATGCACCGCGCCAACATCGGGCGGCTCCTGCGCGGCGAGGAGAGCAGGTGGAAGTGAGGCGCGTGGCCGTCATCGGGGCGGGCGGCTGGGGCACGGCGCTGAGCATCGCGGCGGCGCGCGCGGGGCGCGAGGTGCGCCTCTGGTCGCGCAACGCGGCCGTGGCCGACGAGGTCAACGCGCGCCGGGTCAACTCGGCCTACCTCGAAGGGCACGCGATACCCTCGGGCGTCAGCGCCACTTCGGACGCGCGCGAGGCATTGAGCGGCGCGGGGCTCATCATCCTCGCCGCACCGTCGCACGCGACGCGCGGGGTGCTTGAGAATTTGCGCGGGCACTTCGAGCCGGGCGCGATACTGGTCAGCGCGACTAAGGGCGTCGAGGTCGAGACCGGGCTCAGGATTTCCGAAGTCGTCGGCGAAGTCCTCGGCCGCGAAGCCGCGTCACGCTTCGTCTGCCTCTCCGGGCCGTCGTTCGCGCAGGAGGTCGCGGCCGGCCAGCCGACGGCGGTCGTCGCGGCCTCGGCCGACGAGGCGCTGGCGAGGGAAGTGCAGCGGGCTCTGAGCGCCGGTAACTTCCGCGTCTACACCAACCCCGACGTGACGGGGACGGAGTTGGGCGGCGCCTCCAAGAACGTGATGGCGCTGGCGGCCGGGATGGTCACGGGTCTGGGTCTCGGCACGAACAGCGTGGCGGCGCTCGTCACGAGGGGGCTGGCGGAGATGACCCGGCTCGCGCTCGCGGAGGGCGGGCGTCAGGAGACGCTGATGGGCCTCGCGGGTCTCGGCGACCTCGTCCTGACCTGCACGGGCGGCCTCTCGCGCAACCGCCGCGTCGGCGAAGAACTCGGGCGCGGGCGCGCGCTCGAAGACGTGCTCGCCGGGATGCGCGAAGTCGCCGAGGGCGTCCGCACCGCGAGCGCCGTCCGCCTCCGCGCCGCCCGCAAAGGCGTCGAGATGCCCATCACCGAAGAGGTGCACGCCGTCCTCTACGACGGCAAACCGGCCCGCGCGGCGGTCGAGAGCCTGATGTCGCGGCCGCTGAAGGATGAAGTAGACGGTAGACAGTAATCATATGCCCGACGAAGAGAAGAATCTGGTGACGAACCGCTCGGCGTTGCACGAGTACCACATACTCGACACGTTCGAGGCGGGCGTGGCGCTACAGGGGACGGAGGTGAAGAGCGTCCGCGCGGGGCAGATTCAGTTGAAGGAGTCTTACGTCTCCGTCCGCGACGGCGAGGCGTGGCTCTTCAACGCGCACATCTCGCCCTACTCGCACGGCAACCGCTCCAACCACGACCCGACGCGCACGCGCAAGCTCCTCCTGCACCGGCGCGAGATCGAGCGGCTCGACGAGCAGGCGACGACGAAGGGCATGACGCTCGTCGTCACGCGCGTCTACCTCAAGGGCGGCCGCGTCAAATTTGAAATAGGCGTCGCCCGTGGTAAAAAACTCTACGACAAGCGAGAGACCGAGATGCGCCGCACCGTCGAGCGCGAGACGCGCGCACAGTTGAAGGAGCGCGTGAAAGGATAAGGGGAGAAAAGAGGGATGATGGAGATTCAAACGAGCGCCGGCGGCTTCGCCGAGCTGGACGTGCAGGCACTGGCCGTCGCCGTGTTCAAGGACGAGCGCGCCGAAGAGGGCTTCCTCAAGGAACTCGACGAGGCTTCGGGCGGGCTCGTCCGCTCGGTCCTCGAGTCGGAGGAGATGAAGGGGAAGGAGGGCGAGTCGGTCTACCTGCACCTGCCCGCCGGCCAGTCGGGGCCGAAGGCGAAGCGGCTGCTGCTCGTCGGCGTCGGCGAGCGCGCGGACTACCGCGCCGGGCAGGTTTCGCAGTTCGGCGGCCTCGCCGTCCGGCAGCTCCGCTCGCGCAACGTGAAGACGATCGGGCTCGTCCCGCGCCACGAGGGCGGGGACGCCGCCCGCGCCGCCTCGTCGGCGGTCGAGGGCGCGGTCATCGGACTCTTCGAGCCCGACAAGTACCGCACCATCGACAAGGAGGAGCGCACGGTCGAGCGCCTCGTCCTCGTCGCCGACGGCGCGGACGAAGAGGCGCTGCGGCGCGGGGCCGAGCGCGGGCGGATAGTCGGCGAGTCAGTCAACTTCACGCGCGACCTCTCCAACGAGCCCGGCGCGTACATGACGCCGACCATCATGGCCGAGCGCGCGCAGGAGATAGCCAACGAGTTCGGGTTGGAGATAGACGTGCTCGACCAGGCGCGGATGGAGCAGGAGGGCATGGGCGCGCTCCTCTCGGTCGCGCGCGGCTCCGACCAGCCGCCGAAGATGATGGTGCTCACATACATGCCCGAGGGCAAGGAGCGCGTCGAGGACGGCGAAGACTTTCTCGCGCTCGTCGGCAAGGGCATCACCTTCGACACCGGCGGCATCTCCATCAAGCCGTCCGAGAACATGGAGTTGATGAAGTACGACATGACCGGCGGCGCCACCGTCCTCGGCGTCATGCGCGCCGTCGCGCAGCTCAAGCCGCCGATTCCCGTCCTCGGCGTCGTCCCCTCGACCGAGAACATGCCCTCGGGCAAGGCCACCAAGCCCGGCGACGTGGTGCGCGCCATGACGGGCAAGACCATCGAGGTCATCAACACCGACGCCGAAGGCCGGCTCATCCTCGCCGACGCCGTCTCCTACGCCAGGAAGCTCGGCGCGACGCGCGTCGTCGACATGGCGACGCTCACCGGCGCCGTCTCCATCGCCCTGGGCGACGTGAACACGGGCATCCTCGGCACCGACCAGGAACTTATCAACGAGGTCATCGAGTCGGGGCGCGAGGTCGGCGAGAAGTTCTGGCAGCTCCCGCTCGACAAGGAGTACTCGAAGCAGATCAAGTCCGACATCGCCGACATCAAGAACGTCGGCGGGCGCAAGGCCGGCACCATCACCGCCGCCGCCTTCATCAAGGAGTTCGCCGACGGCATCTCCTGGGCGCACCTCGACATCGCCGGCACGGCCTGGGGCGACGAGGCCAAGCCCTTCCGCGCGAAGGGGCCGACGGGCGTCGCCGTCCGCACGCTCCTCAACTTCGTCGAGCGCGAGGCGGCGCGCGCCGGCGGCGCGGAGGACGCCGGGGGGAAGTCGAAGTAAACGCGCTTCAGCCTGACGACCGCCGACGCCGGTGTTTACATTAGTGAACACCGGCGTCCACATTTGTTGACAGGTCGGGAGACGGCGAATCTAAAATTCTAGTAAATGTTCATTTTTTTTCTTGCAAGATTTTTGGCACATATGTTGCAATGTCGACATGCAAGTAGAGTCTGTGGGAGCGGGCGCCACAAAAAAGTCCTCGCCCCCCTCGGAGGCCGCCCGAGGTCAAGCATCGCCCCCAGACTCATCCCTTCACACGCGTACGTCCCGCCGGAGGCTCTGAAGAGTTTCCGGCGGGACGTACGCGTGTGAAAAGTGTTATAGTGACGCCCGACGGGCTGCCTCCCCGCCCGCGCCGGTTCGTCCGGGGCGCTGACCCTTCGGGACACCCGCCGGCCGCAGATTTTTCGGAAGCTGGTCGTGGTCGATTACTACAAAGTTTTAAAGGTCAAGCGGACGGCCTCGGCGGCCGAGATCAAATCGGCCTACCGGAAGCTTGCGCGCGAGCGGCACCCGGACTTGAACGGCGGTTCGGAGGGCGCCGCGCGCGAGTTCGCGGTCATCTCGCTGGCCTACCGGACTCTGGGCGACCCGCAGGAGCGCGCCTTCTACGACTCGCAACTCCAGCGCGCGCACAGCAGCGACCTCCGCTCCGGCTCGGTCTTCCACTCGAACAACCCGCACGCGCAGCGTCTGCGCCGCATGGCCGTCCAGGCGCGCTTCGACCGCCGCGTCGACCAGCTCATCGAGGCCGACCGGCGCGAGAACTTCGCGCTCCAGCAGGCGGTCTTCACGACCGTCACGCTCTTCCTCTCGACCTTCTTCGTCTCCTGGTTCAAGCCGCCCTTCTGGTACAGCTTCCAGCTCGTCGGCCGCGCCGTCCTCGTCACGCTCTTCTTCATCGGGCTGTGGCACCTCGCCGTCCGACTGAAGGCGTGCTTCGAGCATTACACCTACAGCCCGAAGTCGATTCACGACTCGGTCATCAACGCCGACGACGGCCAGCCCGACAAGCCCTTCACGCGCTTCACGGCCTCGACCTTCCTCATCGTGGGGTCGCTTTTGAGTCTGGCCGGCGGCCTCTACGTCGGCACGGCCATGAAGCAGTTCGAGATTTTCAACGACATACACTACCTCTTCGGCCAGAACTTCCGACTCGACCTGCTCTTCTACCCACCCATCGCCGTCCTCATCGTGGACACGATGCACAACATCGCCTCGAAGATCGACTGACGCGCGCCGCGCCGCCGCCGTCTCCCACCGCGAATCTTGCGCGCCGCCGCGCGCGTCATGTATATTTCGCCGCACGAGCGGCCGAGAGCTGCTTCAAACGACAGCCGAACATCGGAAGGGAGACGACGGCGGGAAGGGAGTCCGCCGCGTTCGCGCGGGTTCGGTTCGTCGCCGTCACGGGAAGTGCAAGAGTTTGCCGATCGCGGAGACCCAGACAAACACGGTGAAGAGACACATCGCGCGCGCCCAAGCCGCGCCGAACACGAACGCCGACGGCCGAAACGCCATCGAACGATTCGCCACGCCGCACTAGTCTTCGAGAGCGGTTGGCCGTCCGGCTTCGCAGGAAGGGAGCCGTCCGATGGCCAGACGCATCACCGAAAGACAGCGCCTCGTTCTCAAGCTTGAGCACCTGAGCGACACCGAAGTCCACGAAGTCCTCGACTACATCTCTATCATGGAATCGATGCGGAGGGCCGCCGCCGCCGTCCCGTCGAACTGGGACGACGAGCTGGTCGCGCTCCTCGCCGGCTCGGTGGAGAACGAGCGCGCCCGACAGGCTTTCGAGTGGGAGTCCGTGCGCCGCCGCGCCGAGCGGAAGGCCGCGCTCACGCTCGCCGCCCGCGCATGAGAAGGCACTCGCACACGCGCCGCCACAAACCCCAGGCCGCACCTCCCGCGCGCACGGCGCGGCGGGCGGCCGTCTCCTTTTTTCTGGTGCTCGCCTTCACACTCGCCGCCGTCGCTTTCGACGCGCCGCGCGCACGCGCACAGAGGGAACTCACCCCGCTCCAGCACGAGATTAACGCCCAGGCGGCGCGCCTCTCGTCCGCCGACACGGAGGAGCGTCGCGACGCGGTCGTGCGCCTCGGCGCGATGGCGCGACCCGAGGCGTCGCGTGCGGCCGCCGCGGCACTCGGGGACAGGGCGGCCGTCGTCCGCGCCACCGCCGTGCGCGCCCTGCTCTCGCTCGCGCCGGGTGAGGCGGCCACGCTGATTCTTCCTCTGCTCAAAGACCGCGACGAGTTCGTCAGGCGCGAGGCCGCCTACGCGCTCGGCCGCGCGCGCAGCACGCTCGCCGTCGGGGCGCTCGCGGCGACCACGCAGACTGACAAGGAGGCTTCCGTGCGCGCCGCGGCGGCGGTCGCGCTCGGGCAGATAGGCGACGCGGCGTCCGTCCCCGCGCTCGCCGGCGCTCTGACGCGACGGCTGCAAGGCTCCGGCTTCTTCAACCGCCTGCTGCGGCGCAAGGTCGAGGAGGATGAGTTCGTGCGCCGCGCGGCGGCCGTCTCGCTCGGGCAGATAGGGAGCAGGGAGGCCGTGCCTGTGCTCGTCGAGGCGCTCTCCGACGCGCGCGCGCCCAACGACGTGCGGCGCGAGGCCGCGCACTCGCTGGGGCTCATCGGCGACCCGGCGGCCGTCCCCGCGCTCCGCGCCGTGCTCACGCACGGGGACCCTTACCTCTCGCGGATCGCTTTTGAGATGCTAAATAAACTCGAGCTTCGCGGAAAGTCGCAGTAACTCGTACCCGGCATTCTGCGGCGGGGAGAGCGCGCCCTCACATGGAAGAGACTCAACCTAAAACATTCGTCTTCGTCCTGATGCCGTTCGACCCTAGATTCGCGGACGTTTACGTGCTGGGGATCAGGCAGGCTTGTAAGGATGCGGGGGCCTATTGCGAGAGGGTAGACGAGCAGATTTTTGACGAAAATATTTTGGAACGCATCTACACCCAGATAGCGAAGGCGGACGTTATCGTCGCGGACATGACCGGCCAGAACCCCAACGTCTTCTACGAGACTGGATACGCCCACGCCCTTAATAAGAGAGTCATCTTGATCACCCAAGACCGGAAAGACATCCCTTTCGATCTAAGCCACTACACGCATTTAGTCTACGAAGGTGAGGGGAAGATAACCTTCCTCAAGACGGAACTCGAAAGGAGAATCCGCTGGTGCATAGAGAATCCTAAAGAGTCACTGGCGCGTGTCGAGATAAACCCGCAGTTCTCCATCAACGGCGTGCCGGTTGCGGGCAAGCCGGCCGTCACAGTTAACAGGATACGCTACAGTTATTTCAGCATAGACATTCACAACCCGACGGGCAAGATGTTGGACTCAGAATCCTTCCGTATCGCCCTCATATTGCCGAGGAGAGCCGAATTTAAGGAGCCGGGCGTGCTCTCGGCGGCGATGCTCGCCGAGGGGCGGTATCTCTACACGGTTGAGCACGACCACAAAATATTCCCATTCGGCTGGGACTCGATCAAGGTCGTGATCGAGTTTTTCGATGCCGTCAATGGTGCGGAAGAGGCGACCCTCCGATTGTTCACAGAGGTCGGTTATAAGGACTTTTCGTTCGTCATCAAGCCCGACTAGCCGGGGCGGCGCAGGCGCCGAGCCCGGAAGGAACAAAGCTCCTTCGGACGCAACACGCCCCGCAAAAAATGGCCGGGAGGTACGCTCCCCCGGGCCCCGCGAGACACTCATCCTATCTCAAGCTTCGGATTTCTCCCCGCGCCCCTGGCTCTTGCGCGCCGCCTTGGCCTGCGGGAGTTGGACGGCCGCGCCGCCCGACTTGGCGGCCGGCTTGTCGTCCTCCTGCTCTTCCTCCTGCGCGTCGGCGATGAGCGCGCCGCCCGAGCGCTTCGAGAAGGAGAGCTTGCCGCGCGAATCGTCGAAGTCCACGTAGACGAGGTCGCCAAGACCGACCTGCTCGGTCGCCACGAGGTTCGAGAGCGGGTAGACCATGAAGCGCTCGATGGCCCTCTTCAGGTGGCGCGCGCCGTACTTGAAGTCGATGCCCTCTTCGAGCAGAAAGTCCTTCGCCGTCTCCGAACACTGGAAGACGAACTTCGTGCCCGCCGACCTCATGATCCTGTCCTGCACCGACTGGAGTTCGAGGTCGAGAATCTGCCTGAGGTGGTGCTCCTTGAGCGAGCGGAAGACGACCACCTTGTCGATGCGGTTCATGAACTCGGGGCTGAACTTCTTGCGCGCCGCCTCGACCGCCGTGCGGTAAATCTTCTGATCGACCTCCGTGTCGTGCGGATTCTTCCCGTTCTTCTTGGGGGCGAAGCCGATACCACCTGAGATCAACTCCGACATCTCGCGCGCGCCGAGGTTCGAGGTCATGATGACCATCGTCTGCTCGAATTTGACGCGCCGGTTGTCGCCGAGCGTGAGCGTCGCCTTGTCGAGGATGCCGAGCAGGAGCTGCCACAGGCTGTCGGAAGCCTTCTCGATCTCGTCGAAGAGGACGAGCGAGAGCTTGTTATCCTCCGTGTGGTAGCGGTCGAGGTTCTCCTGCGTGAGCATCGGCGAGGTCTCGCGGTGGCCCAGGTAGCCCGGGGGCGAGCCGATGAGCTTCGCGATCTCGTGCGAGTGCTGGAACTCGGCGCAGTCGATCTTGATGACCGCGTTGGGGTCGCCGAAGAGGACTTCGGCCGCGGCCTCGACGACGCGGGTCTTGCCCGAGCCGGTGGGCCCGAGGAAGAGCATCGTGCCGACGGGGCGGTTCGGCGGGTTCATCCCGGCGAGGAAAATCTGGTAGAGGCCGCTCATGCGGCGCACGGCGCGCTCCTGCCCCACGATGCGCGCGGCGAGCTTCTCCTCGAACTCCTGCGCGCGTGGGCTCTTCTGGTCGGGGTCGAGCAGGACGGTGTTGGCGTTGATAGTTTCTCTTTCCATTATTGCAACCATGGCTCGTCCTCCTTTGCAGGGAGCGCTGGAGACCTGCCCGGCCGGCTTGCGGGCGGCCGCCGCGTTTGGCGGCTCCCGGCCCGTCGGGCGCTCCCAGTCCAACTCCTTGCAAAGAGCGAACCGCACTACTTTGATGATACGTTGAAAGACGTGGTTTGCTTCCGGCGCATCGGCCGGGGGGCGGCCGCGCCGCGATGACGAGAGCACTATATATACGACAAAGGGGTTTTTGTCACCACAAAATATTCGAGACTACGATAATTTTTCGTCCCCGCGCGTCTCCCGCCTCCCGCCCACGCGCTGACGAATCGCGGCACCGCCCCGGTGACAATAAACGGCCCAATTCAAAAAAATGAATGAGGCCGGCGCCCGCGTCGCCACACCTAAACGTCGAGCGCGGGGCGCGTCGCGTGTCAAAACGTGAGCGCCGCGCCCCGCGCCCCCCGACGGCCGAGCGCGGAAAAAAAATAGGGGCG
Source organism: Pyrinomonadaceae bacterium (assembly GCA_036399155.1). Taxonomy (GTDB): domain Bacteria; phylum Acidobacteriota; class Blastocatellia; order Pyrinomonadales; family Pyrinomonadaceae; genus QHXN01. The sequence continues at coordinate 16,024 of DASWNR010000262.1, read as the reverse complement.
CGGCGGGCAACCCCGCCGCGCCCCCGGGGTTGCCCCAGAGGCAACCCGGAAGTCATCGCCGCGTCGCCGCCGGCCTCAGTCGTAGTACTCCAGGCCGAGGTGCGTGATGAGGTCTTCGCCGCGCAGGTGGCGGAGCGTGTTCTTGAGCTTCATGAGCTGTATGAAGATGTCGTGCTCGGGGTAGAGCCCGGGCGCGGTCATCGGCGACTTGAAGTAGAACGAGAGCCACTCCTGCGTGCCCTTCATCCCGCAGCGCTGCGCGAGGTCGAGGAAGAGCGCGAGGTCGAGGACGATGGGCGCGGCCAGAATCGAGTCGCGGCAGAGGAAGTCGATCTTAATCTGCATCGGGTAGCCGAGCCAGCCGAAGATGTCGATGCTGTCCCAGCCCTCCTTGTTGTCGCCGCGCGGCGGGTAGTAGTTGATGCGGACGACGTGCGAGAAGTCCTTGTAGAGCTGCGGGTAGACGTCGGGCTGGAGGATGTATTCGAGAACCGACAGCTTCGACTCCTCCTTGGTCTTGAACGACTCGGGGTCGTCGAGCACCTCGCCGTCGCGGTTGCCGAGGATGTTGGTCGAGTACCAGCCGTGGAGTCCCAGCATGCGCGACTTCAGTCCCGGCGCGAGGATGGTCTTCATCAAGGTCTGGCCGGTCTTGAAGTCCTTGCCGCAGACGGGGACGCCGTTCGTGTTGGCCAGCTCCATCAGCGCCGGCAAGTCGACCGTCAGGTTCGGCGCGCCGTTGGCGAAGGGGACGCCCGACTTGAGCGCCGCGTAGGCGTAGACCATCGAGGGCGCGATTGCCTTGTGGTTGTCGCGCATCGCCTGCTCGAAGGACTTCAGGGTCTTGTGGACGGCGTGCTGCTTCAGAAAAATCTCGGTCGAGGCGGCCCAGACGATGACGAGGCGCGAGCACTTGTTCTTGCGCTTGAACTCGGCCATGTCCTCAATGAGCTGTTCGGCCAGCTCGAACTTGTTCTTGCCCTCCTTAACGTTCGTGCCGTTCAGACGCTTAACGTAATGTTGGTCGAAGACCGCCTTCATCGGCTTGATCTTCTGGAGCGGCGTCTTGAGCTGCGCGAGCAGCTCCTTCTCAAGCACGCCGGCGGTGAGTGCCGCCTCGTAGGCCGAGTCGGGGAAGATGTCCCACGCGCCGAAGACGATGTCTTCGAGCGAGGCGAGCGGGACGAAGTCCTTGATGAGCGGGTTGCGGTTATCCGTACGGCGGCCGAGGCGGATGGCGCCCATCTGCGTGAGGCTGCCGACGGGCTCGCCGATGCCGCGCTTGACGGCCTCGACGCCCGCGATGAAAGTCGTGCTGACCGCGCCGAGCCCGACGAGCAGCACGCCGAGCTTGCCCTTGGCCGGCGCGATTTCGACGCCGTTCTGTTCCGCCGAGATGGCGCCGTTCTGTTCTGCTGACAAAGTGGGTGGTCTCCTTCTCAATGTTTATCAGCGAAGGATAGCGGCCCGCGCCCGCCGAAGTCTTGCCGAATCTTGCGGAATACGGGCGGCGGCTTGCTTTCGTTCACGGTCGGCAACGCGGGCCCGCCGCCCGCGACCGGTGTCGGTTCGACCATAAAGTGATTCTAGTTCGATCATAAAATGATTCCGGTACTGAGCGCGTCAGCGCGAAGAAGAAGAAGCGCTATAACCCAACGTTGGGTTATAGCGCTTCTCGATTTTCGCGCCTGCGGCGCTCAAGCAGGCAGGGACGCACGCGCTCCCGAGGGGGTTGGCCCTCGCCGGCTTACTTGATGCCCTTGCGCGAGAGCTGCTCTTTGAGCGCGGAGGCGACGGCCGAGTCGAAGCCGGTCTGCCCGCCCGCCTGCTTCTTGCGCTCGGCGGCGACGTACTCGTCGCGCTGCTTCTTGAGCGTGACTATCTCGTCGCGAATCTTCTTGCGCTCGCCGAGCCGGCGCTCGACCTCCTTCGCGCGCTCGGCGGCCGAGAGCTTCCTGAGGTCGGCGGGCAGGTCTTCCGACTTCACCTCCGCGAGCTTGGCCGAGCCGTTCTCGATTGACTGGAGCAGGTCGCCGACGTACGCGTCGCGGTTGAGCGCCTTGTTGACGGCGCGTTCGGCGCGGGCGTTCAGGGGCGCGGCGGCCGCCACGGTCGTCTCGGTGCTGGCCTGCGCCGCGTCCGCCGCCATGCGGTAGCGCTCGCCCGCGGGGCCGGCGCCGCCGCCGTAGGCGAGGTAGGTCGCGCCTAAGCGGTTGCCCAGCTCGGAGAGCCGCGCGTCGTAGGGCGTGGCGACGGTCTGGACGCCGCCGTCCTGCGCGATGCTGAAGTACTGCCCCTCGCCGCGCCGCGCGATCTGCTGCCAGACGGACTGCGTCTGCGCGTCGGCGCCGCACTGGATGGTGTTGACGACCATGCCGGCCGCGACGGCTTCGGCCGTCGTCGTCAGCGTGTCCGGCTCCTGCACGTAGTCGTCGTGCGGCGGCGCGTCGCCGACGAGGAAGACGATCTGCGCGGTGTCGGCGTCGGCCTTCGACCAGCCGGCCCTTCGCACGCCGTCTGCGAGCGCGCGCCGCACGTCCTCGGGGCCGTCGCCGCCGCCGTCCGCGCGGTACTCCATCAGCGTCGTGTAGACCTTGTCGAGGTCGTTGGTGAGCGGCAGGACTTGCGTGACGTAAGCGTCGCCCTTGTCGCGGTAGGCGACGAGGCCGACGCGCACGTCGGGCCGCGCGGGCGACTGCTGCACCTCGTTGACGATGCCCCAGATGCGCTGCTTCGCGCCCTCGATGAGCCCGCCCATCGAGCCGGTCGTGTCGAGGACGAAGACCATCTCCAGCGTCTTGCCGCCCTTCTTCTCTTTGGCGGGCGGCTCGTGCGGGGGCCGGCTGGCGCTCGTCTTGAGCAGTGCCGAGGTCATGATGACGCCGAAGGCGAAGGTCAGGGCGGCGGTCGAGAGTCTTAAAAGGCTGCGTTTCATAGTCGTCTCCCTTTTCACGAAATCTTGCGGGCCGGCTCGGCGGCCGATGCTGCTGTCCGAGGGTTGAACGGCCGTCGGGCGGGACTCTTGCGGAAAAATTTCGGGGCGTTCAGCCTCGCACGAGCGCCTTGCGGTAGGCGCGCGGCGAGATGCCCGTGGCCTGCCGGAAGGCGCGCGCGAAGTGGCTGGAGCTCATGTAGCCGACGCGCGCGCCGACCTCGGTGACGGGGAGGTCGGTCTCGGCGAGGAGCTGTTGGGCGCGCGCGGCGCGCAAGCTTGCGAGGTACGCGTGCGGCGTCGCGCCGGTCAGCTTCTTGAAGAGGCGCGCGAAGTGGAACGGCGAGAGGTGCGCGGCCGAGGCTATCTCTTCGAGCGAGAGGTCGCGGTGCAGGTGCGCGTGCATCAGCTCGACGGCGAGGCGTATGCGGCGGTCTACGAGGCCGGCGCGCGAGAGTTCGAGGTGAGCCGAGCGGCGCAGGTTGGCGTAGCGCCGCAGGAGGTGTACGAGCGCCTGCTCGACCAGCGCGGCTACGACGAGCCCCTGGCCGGCGGCCTCCTCGCGCAGCTCTTCCGCGAGGTCGCGCGCGAGCCGCGCGAGCCGCTCGTCGCCGCCGACTTCGCGCGCGCGGAAGGTGACGACCATGTCGGTGCGCGACAGTCCGGCGCGCGCCGCGCTGTCTGCGACGAGGACGGGCGAGAGCCGCACGAGCACGTACTCGGCGTGCGCCGCGCCGCCCGCCGCGCTCAGCTCGTCACCCGGCGCGGCGAGCAGAGCGCCGCCCGCAGATAGCTCGCCCGACTCCGCCGCCCCGGATGTCTTTGCAGGGCTAGCCGCGCCGCCCGTGACTTTCGACCGCGCCGCTTCGCCCGTGCCTTCGACGGCGTGCGGAGGCTCGCTCTCCGCGCGCGAGGCGCGCCAGCGCAGGCGGCCGCCGAGCAGGAGGAGCGCGGCGTAGTCCGACTGTGCGCCGCCCGCGAGGCGCAGCCGCCGGCCCGCGCGCAGGTGTACGGAGAAGTGCGGCGGGCGCGTGTAGATTCTGTCGGTGGCCTGCTCGGCGGGGCTCATCTTTTTGCGCGCCGCCCGGCGTCGCCGGGCAGGTGTTGCATGAACCAGTTGTGCATCTCGGCGGGGCAGTCGGTGAAGACCGCGCGCAGGCCCAGGGCGTATGCGCGGCGCAGCCAGAAGGGCGAGTTAACCGTCCAGACCAGCACCCCGAAGCCCCGCCGCCGCGCCCCCTCGGCCGTGGCCTTTCGCAGCAGCGAGCGGTGCAGCGAGATTTCGTCCGCGCCGCAACGCTCGGCCGCGTCGAAGATGTGGGCGGCCGGCACGAGCGGGCGCGGCCAGCTCCGGCCGAAGAGTGCGGCGGTGCGAATCTCCGGCGCGAGCCTTTTGACCTCGGCGAGCGAGTCGTGCTCGAAGCTCTTGACGACGACGCGGTCGGCGAGGCCGTGCGCGCGGGTCAACTCGACGACGGCGCGCGCCAGCGCCGAGCGGCGCGAGGCGTCTTCGCACTTCATCTCGACGTAGAGGAGGCGCGAGCCGTAAGACTCGAAGACCTCGGCCAGCGTCGGGATGCGTTCGTCCGCGAAGGACTCCTGCGCGTGCTTCGGGCGGCGGAGGTTGAACCACCTGCCGACGCGGCACCCCGTCAGCATCGCCGAGGTGCACTCCTCGACCTCGCCGGGGATGAGCGCCGTCCGTTCGAGCGTCGCGTCGTGAATCACGACGGGGACGCCGTCGCGTGCGAGCCGCACGTCGAACTCGATGCCGTCCACGGCCTCGTCGAAGGCCATCCGGAAGGCGGCGTGCGTGTTCTCGGGCGCGAAGGCCGATGCGCCCCGGTGGCCGATGATGAGAGGGCCGCCCGCCGGAGTCTCGCCCCCGTCGGGGGCCTCCACGGCGCTCGCCGGGGCCTCCTCACGTCCCCGGCTCATTCGGCCTTCTTGCGCGGCGCGCGCTTCGACGACTTGGCCGGAGGCTTGTTCGCGGCCTTCTTCGCGGCCTTCTTCGCCTGACCCTTCTTCGACGCCGCGCTCTTCCTTTCACGCGTCGCGTTCGGCGGCGCGGGGCCGTCTTCGGCCGGGGCGGCGCAATCCTCCGCGCCCTCGCCGGCGGGCGCGCCGGGCGCGGGGGCCTCGAACAGCAGCGCCGCGAGCGGCGGGAGGTCGACGGAGGCCGAGAAGGGGAGTCCGTGCCAGGGCTGCTCGTCGGCCTGCACGCATTCGATGTGGAGCGCGTCCGAGCCGGCGTAGTGGGACGAGTCGGTGTTGAGAATCAGGCGGTAAGTGCCGGCGGCGGGCAGCCCGAAGCGGTAGCCGGGGCGCGGCGCGGCGGCGAAGTTGAAGACGCCGACGACCGTCTCGCCCCCCGCCGAGCGGCGCATGAAGGCGAAGATGTTTTCGAGGTGGTTGTTAACGTCTACCCACTGGAAGCCGCGCGGATCAACGTCCAGCTCGTGCAGGGCGGGATGCGCGCGCGCGAGGCGGTTGAGGTCGCCGACGAGCGTGTTCAAGCCTCGGTGGTGCGCGTCTTCGAGTAGGTGCCAGTCGAGGCTGCGCTCCTCGCTCCACTCGCGCCACTGGCCTATCTCGCCGCCCATGAACAAAAGCTTCTTGCCCGGGTGCGCCCACATGTACGCGTAGAGCGCGCGCAGGTTGGCGAACTTCTGCTCGCGCCCGCCGTGCATCTTGTTGAGCATCGAGCCCTTCATGTGGACGACCTCGTCGTGCGAGAACGGAAGGACGAAGTTCTCGCTCCACGCGTAGGTCAGCCCGAAGGTGAGGTTGCTGTGAAAGTATTTGCGGGCGAGCGGGTCGCGCTCGAAATACTTGAGCGTGTCGTGCATCCAGCCCATGTTCCACTTGAAGTCGAACCCGAGCCCGCCCCGGTCGGTGCCCTTCGTGACGAGCGGCCACGAGGTGGACTCCTCGGCGATCATCATCACGCCCGGCTGCTCGCGGTGCACCACGTCGTTCAGCTCGCGGACGAAGGCGACGGCCTCAAGGTTCTCGCGCCCGCCGTACCTGTTCGTCGCCGCCTGCCCCGGCTCGCGGCCGTAGTCGAGGTAGAGCATCGAGGCGACGGCGTCCACCCTCAGCCCGTCCACGTGACACTCCCGCAGCCAGAAGAGCGCGTTGGCGATGAGGAAGTTTCTCACCTCGTTGCGGCCGTAGTTGAAGATGTATGTGCCCCACTCGGGCTGCTCGCCGAGACGCGGGTCTGCGTGCTCGTAGAGCGGCGTGCCGTCGAAGCGACCCAGCGCCCAGGCGTCCTTCGGGAAGTGCGCGGGCACCCAGTCCATGATGACGCCGAGGCCGCGTCCGTGGAGGTAGTCGATCAGAAAGCGGAAGTCGTCCGGGTCGCCGAAGCGCGCGGTCGGCGCGTAGTAGTTCGCCACCTGGTAGCCCCACGAGCCGCCGTACGGGTGGCCTTTGAGCGGCAGGAACTCGACGTGCGTGAAGCCGAGCCGCTCGCAGTAGTCGGCGAGCGCGGGCGCGGTCTCGCGGTAGGTGAGCGGGCGGTTGTCCTCTTCGGGGATGCGCCGCCACGAGCCGAGGTGGACTTCGTAGATGCTGAGCGGCCGGCGGAGGTAGTCCTGCGTCGCGCGACGCCCCATCCACTCGTCGTCGGTGAACCAGTACGAGGGCTTGTGGACGATCGAGGAGGTCGCGGGCGGCACCTCCGCGAAGAGCGCGTAGGGGTCGGCCTTGAGGAAGGAGAGCCCGCCGCGGCGGTGCATCTCGTACTTGTAGAGCGCGCCGGGGGCCACGTCGGGGATGAAGATTTCCCAGATGCCCGACATGCCGAGCCGCCGCATCTGGTGGAGGCGGCCGTCCCAGTTGTTGAAGTCGCCGACGACGCTCACGCCGTCCGCGTTCGGGGCCCACACGGCGAACGAGACGCCGCCGACGCCGCCCAGGTTTCGCGGGTGCGCGCCGAGCTTCTCGTAGAGATTCCAGTGGCGCCCCTCGCCGAAGAGGTGCTCGTCCAGCGAGTCGAGCGTGGGCATGAAGGCGTACGGGTCGGGGCGCGTCAAGGCGACGCCGCCGGGGTAGTGCGAGCGCAGGCGGTACGGGAAAAGCCCCGTGCGGCCTTCGAGCAGCAGCTCGAAGAAGCCGGCGGGGTGCGTGCGCGTCATCTCGCGGGGCGACTCGCCTTCGACTATAAGCTCGACGCGCTCGGCGTCGGGGCGGTAGGCGCGGACGGCGACGCCGGCGGGCGTGGGGTGCGCGCCGAGGACGGCGTGCGGGTCGGAAGAGTCGAGCGCGAGCAGGCGCTCCAGCTCGATTCGCGACACGCCCGGGTAGGCGGCCGAGCCCGTGTGCCCCGGCTGGTTCGACATCTCTTGCTCCCTCCCTCAACTGTTGACGAAGACCGCCGGCCCGGCCGCCGCGAGCGCGACGGGCGCGAGCCCCAGCGCGAGCGCGAACTCGCGCGCCTCGTCCGAGAGCGGCGCGCCCTTCGCGGCGGCCTCGTAGAGAATCTCCTGCCCGCGTTCGAGGTTGGCTTCGAGACCCAGCTCGCGGCCGAGGGCGATGAGCGCGCGGGCCGTGCGGACGTTCTCCGCGTCGGGCCGTGCGACGACGAGTCGCGCGGCCTCTGTCACCGTCTCCTCGAAGACGCGCGTGACCGACGTGCGGTCGATGCGGTAGCCGTAGCGCGCCGCGTCGCGTGCTACCCCGGCCGCCGCGCTGAAGTCGCCCTCGCCCGCGCGCTGCCCGCGCAGCTCGCGTTCAAGGCGCAGTCCCACGGTCAGCTCGGCGGCGAGGCGCAGCTCGCGCGGCGGGTGAAAGCCTATCTCCTGAAGCCGCTCGATGACGCGCCGGTTCTCCTCGTAGAGTTGCTCGTACTGCTCCATGAAGCGCGCGACGAGACGGCCGAAGACGCTGCGCGAGAGGTGACCCTGCCCCTGCGGCAGAAGGGCTTCGAGCCCGAACTCTTCCGGCCCGAACTCGGTCTGCGCGACGCGCAGCAGCGCGGGGAGCGAGGCCGCGCGCAGGCTCGACCAGAGCCTTTCGGCGGCCTCCTCGAACTCGCGCCCGCCCTCGAAGGGGCGCAGCGCGCAGTAGTAATCGACCTCGCCGAAGTGCATCGCCGCGAGTGCGAACTCGTGCCGACGCCCCGTCGCCTCCTCTTCGAGCGCGAGCCGGACGGTCTCCAACGTGACGCGGCCGTGGCGCTGCTTGCGGAAGTCGAGCTTGCGGTAGCCGTAGCCGGCCGACCCGCACTCGGGCACCTGCCCCTCGTGCTCGATCAGGTTACAGATGGCGACGTGCGCGGCGACGCGCTGCGGCGTGACGCGCGAACGCTCGACCGCGCGCAGGTAGATGTCCGCGCCGGTCTGTGCGTCGCGCAGGTTGCTCTTCGCGTCGGAGAGCGTTTCGAGAAAGGCGTCGAGCGGCGGCGCGAGCCCGAGCGCCTCCATCGTCTCGACGACGCGGCCGGCGTAGCGGAGCGTCTGGACGGTCTCCAGCCCCGAGATGTCGTTGAAGAACCAGCCGCAGCTCGTGTACATCGTCATCGCCGCGCGCTGCGCTTCGAGCAGAGTCAAGGCGCGCACACGCTCTTCGTCGGAGAGCGTGCGCGCGGCGTACCTGCGGAAGAACTCTTCGCGGCGGGCGGCGCCGCCGGGGCCGAGCAGCTCGACGTACTCGTCGCGCGCGAGCCACGGGTCGCGCAAAAGCGCGCCGGCCGCCGCCTCGAACTTCGGCGCGAGGTCGTCGCGCAGCAGGTCGAAGGCCGCGCGCAGCGGCGTGCGCCAGCGCTGGTTCCAGCCCCCGGGCGCGTTGGCGTTGCAGCCGCAGTCGCGCGTCCAGCGCCCGAGCCCGTACGAACAGCTCCACGCCGTCCCTTCGCCTTCGGGGCCGGACTTCAGGCGGACTTCGTGCTCGGGCTCGCAGGTGTCAAGAAACTCGCCGTAGTTCGTGACACGCAAGCCCTGACGCTCGGCCTCGACTTCGAGCGCGTAGGCGATGCAGCGGTCGCCCCAGCGGAAGTGGTGGCCGTAACTTTCGCCGTCGGTGGCGACGCTCACAACTCGCGCGCCGCCGCGCGCCGCGCGCGCGCACGCCGCGACGAGACCCTGGCTCGACGCGAGCAGCCCCTCGAAGGCGACGCCGCGCGCCACGCGTCCGTCGTAGAAGAAGACCGCGATGGAGCGGCCCGAGCCGTCGCGGTGCAGGAACTTGTAAGGGACGCTCGTGTCGATTGTGCCGTCTGGCAGCGTCAGCCAGTCGTCGGAGCCCGCGGCGCGCACCGCGCCGGCCTGAAAGGGCGAGAGGATGACGTAGCGCAGTCCCTCTTCGATGAGGGCTTCGAGCGTCGCGTCGTCGCACGCCGTCTCGGGGAGCCAGAGCGATTCGGCCTCGCGCCGGTAGCGGCGGCGGAAGTCGGCGAGCCCCCAGCGTATCTGCGTGCGGCGGTCGCGCTCGTTGCAGAGCGGGAGGATGGAGTGGTTGTAGCCCTGCGCGACGGCGTTGCCGTGTCCGACGCGCGAGCCGGCGCTCTCGCGGTCGGCTTCGAGGATGCGACGGTAGGTCTCGGGGTGAAAGCGTTCGAGCCAGTTGAGCAGCGTCGGGCCGAAGTTGAAGCTGAGCCGCGCGTAGTTGTTGACGACGCGCTCGACGCGCCCCGACGAGTCGCCGATGCGCGAGAAGGCGTTGGGGCGGTAGCACTCCGCGTGGATGCGCTCGTTCCAGTCGTGGAAGGGCGACGCGCCCGGCTCGCGCTCGACCAGCTCCGTCCAGGGGTTCTCGCGCGGAGGCTGGTAGAAGTGGCCGTGTATGACCAGCGCGGTCGTCATCGAAAAGGGCTGCTCCGTCGGCTGATAAGGAAGTCGGATTTAAGCTATCACGAATCGCCCGAGAGTCAAATCACGCGCCTCTCCGCCGTGAGCGCGAAAAAGGCGGAGTCGCCGTCGCCTCCGCCCTCCCCGGTCTGAATTGATTTTGAGCTTAACGCTGCGCGACCAGCGGCTCTTCGCGCTGGATGCTCTTGAGGGTGATGTCGAGCTGGCCCATGTCGTGCGAGAGGCGTGCCTTGATGGGGACGTGGCGCTCGTCGTTCGTCACCCAAATGGACATCTTGCCCTTGCCCTCCTCGACGGGGCGGCCCGGCCCGAACAGCTCAACGTCCACGCGGACGACATCGACCTTGCCGAGCACGCTCTTCATCTTCTTCTTCTCGACGACGACCGTCGCCGGCACCTGGTAGACGCGCCCGGAGTCGCTGATGGCGACGTTAAAGGTCTGACCCGGCGTGAGCGGCTGCGTGCGGAGGAAGTAGAGGGCCGAGACGATGTCCTGCGTCGGCCCGGAGAGCGCGGCCGTGATGACGCGCGGCGCGGCCTGCGTGTTGTTCGGGTCGCGCTCGGTGTACTCGACCGTCTTGGACTCCTGGTTGAAGACCGCCTCGCTCGTCCGCAGGCGCTTGCCCTGCTCGTCGCGCTTGGTGGTGCGCATCGCCTGGAAGTCGTTCGGCTCGACCTGAGACTCGGCGTGGAACTTGAAGGTCACGCCGAAGAGTTTGCTGAAGAAGCCCTTCGAGGTGACTTCGGTCGTCAGCACGAGCGGGGCGGGCGCGGGCGTCTCGCCCTCGGTCGTGACGGCCGAAGGGGTCGGGCGCTGCGCCTTGAAGCGCAGCTCGGCGATGTCGATGCCGCGCAGGATGGCGCGCGTGAACTCGCCCTCGTAGACCAGCTCCTCCGAAGGGCCGAAGGGCATGGTCTGCGCAGCGCGTGGTTGTGTACGCTCTTTGGGCGTGTCCGTTGCCAGTACGACCGAAGAGAGTACAACGGCAAAAAGCAGCGCCGTTGCTGTCGTCGCGGTGATTTTGGACAGAATTCTGCGAGGCATAGCGTACATCCTTCCTCAACCCTTATTTTCGTGTGCTTGTTCAGGTCAGAAAGCCAGAACTGCTTTCAGCCATAGCACGCACCATGCCACGAGCAGCCCGAGCGCCGCGCGGTATTCGCGGTAACGCATGTAGAGTGACGGGTCGAACTTCACCGGAGCCGCCGCGGGCCCGCCCGGCCTGTAAGGCGTCGGGCGTGGGAAGAGGAGCGGGACGGCCTCGGCGTAAGCTTTGTACTCGCCGCCGAACATCTCGGCGAGCGTCGCAGCTTCGACGCGCATCACCGGCCAGTAGATGCCCAGGAACAGCGCCGCGAACAGCCCGCCGAGGATGAGAAAGAGCAGAAGGCTCGAAGATGCCGCGACGGTGAAGCCGAGCCCGAGGATAAAGCTGCCGAGGTAGAGCGGGTTGCGCGTGTGCGCGTAAGGGCCGGAGACGGCGAGCCGCGCGTTCTTGCGTATGTGCCCAGAGGCCCACGCGCGAATCGCCAGTCCGACGAGCGCGACCGCGCCGCCGACGGCGAGCGAGCGCCGGTCGGGGCGCGCCAGCACGATGAAGACGGCCGCGCAGGCGAACCCGAGCGGCACGCGCCAGCGCTGCACCCACGTCCCGCCCCTACGCGCCACCGGCACCCACCTCGACCGCGCCCCGAATCGCAGCCGTGCGCCGCAGCCTCTCGCCGACGGCCTCGGCCACGCGCCCGACCTCGATGTCCATGCAGACCCAGCGCGCGCACGCGCGACGGTGGCAGTCCGCGCGGCAGCCGACGTCCGTGCGCTCGACGCAGATGTCCTCGTCGCGGGGCGAGCCGTTGCGCCACCACTCGGTCGGGCCGAAGAGGCCGACGACGGGCGCGCCCGCCGCGACCGCGAGGTGCGTAGGGCCCGTGTCGCCGCCGACGTAGACGGCCGCGCGCCGGGCCAGCGCGTAGAAGCCCTTGAGCGTCGGCGAGGCCGCGACGGCCGCGCCCGCGCGGCTCGAAGCGACGACGCGGTCGGCCAACTCGCGCTCGCCGGGACCGTACGTGACGACCGAGCGCAGGCCGTGCGTCACGAGCAGCGCGTCGGCGAGCGCGCCGAAACGCTCAGCGTCCCAGAGCTTCGTCGGCCAGCCGCCGCCCGGGTTCAGGATGGTGAATCTTTGTCCGACGAGTCGGACGACCTCGTCGGCCTCGCGCTCGTGAGACGGCGAGACGGCGACGGGGAACTCGAACGCGTCGCCGTCGGTCGGCAGCTCGACGCCGAGCGCGCCGGACGCCAGCGATAGATTTTTTCTAATGACGTGGACGCGTGACGGCACCGCGAAGGTCTGCGTCATGAGCAGCCGGCTCAGGGGCTCGCGCGAGGAGGCGCGGTCAAAGCCCGCGCGCCGCTTCGCGCCCGAGAGCCGGGCGACGAGTGCCGATTTAAAAAGTCCCTGGAAGTCTAAGGAAAGGTCGAAGGGTGAGGCGCGTAACCGCCGCAACTGCCGGCGCGTTGCCGACAGCGTCTCCCCAGACAACGGCCAGCGCCTCAAGCCCTTCGTGTCCACTTCGATGAGGGTTTTTAAAAAGTGGTTGTCCCTCAAAATTTCCGCCGCGCCGCGTTCGACGACCCACGAAATTTCCGCGCCCGGCACGGCCCTGTGCACCGCCGCCAGCGCGGGCAGAGTGTGCACCACGTCGCCGATGCTCCCGAGTTTGACGAAAAGAATTCTCATAAAACGGTGATGAGTGACGGGTGACGGGTGATAAGAAAAAACAAGGCCCGCTGTTCTTTACTTATCAACCGTCACCCTTCACTCATCACTCATCACTCTCTTCAACATTTCCGTGCTCGAATGGTCTTTCGGGTCGCCGACGATCTGGACGCGGCCGCCGAAGGAGCGCACCACGTCGCGCTCGGGGACGGAGTCCTCTGTGTAGTCGGTGCCCTTGGCGTGTACTTCGGGGCGGAGCGCGAGCAGGAGCTCGGTCACGGTCGGCTCGTGGAAGACGGTGACGTAATCGACGGCGCGCAGCGCCGCGACCGTCTCGGCGCGCTCGCGCTCGGGGACGAAGGGGCGCCCCTCGCCCTTCAGACGCCGCACCTGTTCGTCGCCGTTGATGCCCACGACGAGCAGGTCGCCGCACCCCTTCGCCGCTTCGAGGTAGCGTACGTGCCCGACGTGCAGGATGTCGAAGCAGCCGTTGGCGAAGACGACGCGCGCGCCGCCCTTGCGCGCAATCGCCACGCGCGCGATCAGACGGTTGCGCTCAAGGATGCGCGCGGCGGCCGCCGTCTTCGACTGCTCTTCGTTCTCTCTCATGCCCTCACTGTTCGCCGACGCGGCGGACGCTCCCCTCGAAGCGCTCGGCGCGCACGTCGTAGCGCACGTCATAGCTGTCGAGCGTGCCGCCGCGCCCGCGGTAATCTATCTCGAATTTCCAGCGGCCGGGGCCCGTCGGCTCGCGGCTGAAAAGGTAGTCCACCCAGGTGAGCGCCTCGGTCGTCTTCTTCCCGGCGTACTCGGTTTCGAGGCTCACGGCGTACTGTACCACCCGGTCGCGCCGCTCGCTGTAGCCGAACAGCGCCGTCTCCAACCCCATGCAGGCGAGCGCGTCGAAGAGCGCGAACTCAAGCGCGCGGCCGTCGCCGTTGTAGTCGCGCAGCCGGAGAATCGTCGGCCGCCCCTCGCGCCCTTCGGGCGTGCCCTCGACGCGGTAGAAGCCGCCGGCCTTGATGCGGAAGGGCAGGTCGAACTCGTCCTCGCCGTGTGAGTACTCCTGTAAGACCTTCAGCGTGTTGACGACGCGGCCGGCCCCGGCGTCCACGAGCGAGACGCGCGCCGGGCCGCGGTAGAAGCTGCCGCGCGTCTCCTCGGGGCAGGTGTAAGTCTCTTCGCGGCCGCGCGGGTACCTCTTCGGCCTCTGCATCCAGAGGACGAGCTTTCTCTTCTTCGACGGGCCGAGTTCGAGCGAGCGCTCCTCGACGACGAGCGCGCCGGCCGGCAAGCCGTAGGGCGCGCGGCGGGCTTGCGCCCGCGCGACGCTGGCGAGCGCGCAGAGTGCGAGGAAGACGGCGAAGGCTCTGGGCATGGCTCTCATCTGTAAAGAAGGATGATATGACAAAGTCACGTCGGGGGCACGGGGCGCGCGCCCCTGCTCAGGCTTGATACTCCTGCTCGACCGAGGCGAGGAGTTCTTCGGGCGAGACGGAGGCGGTGCCGCGCTTGAGGACGACGACGCCGCCCGCGTGGTTGGCGAGCCGCGCCGCCTCCGAGAAGTCCGCGCCGCAGGCGAGCGCGAGCGCGTAGGTGGCGATGACGGTGTCGCCCGCGCCCGTCACGTCCACCGCGTCGTGCGAGCCGACCGCCGCGAGGTGGAGCGGGGCCGCGCCCTCCTCAAGCAGGAGCATCCCATCCCTGCCGCGCGTGACGAGCAGAGCGCGGTAGCCGAGCGCCGAGCGCAGGCGCTCGCCCTCGCCCGCAAGCTCTTCGGGGTCGGCGAAGCGCCGGCCCGCGACCTGCTCGACCTCGTCCTCGTTCGGCGTGGCCGACGTGAGGCCGGCGAACTCTCGCAGGCGGAAGCGCGAATCGACGAGGATGGGAACGTTGCCCGCCCCCGTTGCCGAAGTGGCCGAAGTCGCCGCCTCGCGCAGCGCCGCGACGGTGGCCGCGCACGCGACGCCGTAGTCGTAGTCGGAGACGACGGCCGCGCCGATTCCTTCAAACGCACTCTTAACGTTCTCCGCGAGACGGCCGAGCAGCGCCGCGTCCGCGGGCGTCCGGCTCTCGTAGTCGAGCCGCACGACCTGCTGGCGGGTCGAGTGCGCGTGGCCGGCGAGGATGCGCACCTTCGTCGTCGTGCGCGCGCCCGGCACGACGACCACGCCGCCGCAATCGACTCCCGCGGCCGTCAGCCCGTCCAACAATTCGCGGCCCGCCTCGTCTTCGCCGACCACGCCGACTATGCAGGCGCGCGCGCCGAGCGTCGCGAGGTTCAGCGCGCAGTTGGCCGCGCCGCCCGGGACGGTCTCCGTCCGCTCGTGCCGCAGAATCATCACCGGCGCCTCGCGCGACACGCGGCTGATCTCGCCCGACACGAACTGGTCGGCTATCAGGTCGCCCAGCACCAGCACGCGCCGCGACGCGAACTCGCGCACGAGGCCGGCCAGCCGCCCGCCGCAATTGTCCACGCTCTCACTCATCACTCTCTTCGACAATCTTCCGCGCGGCTTCAAGAATGTTCTCGGCGACGAGGTCGGGCCGGTGCTTCCACGCGGGGCTCTGGTACTCAAGCTCGCCGCGCCCGTAGCCGGTGAGCACGAAGGCGGAGCGGACGCCCGCGTTGCGCGCGAGTTCCACGTCGCTGTAACGGTCGCCGACCATCCAGCAGCGCGCGAGGTCGAGCCCGAACTCGCGCGAAGCGGTGTGAATCAGCCCCGGCTTCGGCTTGCGGCAGTCGCAGTCGAGCCGGTACGGCGGCTCGCCGACCGAAGGGTGGTGCGGGCAGTAGTAGACGGCGTCGAGCCGCGCCCCGCCGCGCCCAAGCTCTTCGGCGAGGTGCGCGTGCACACGTCCTATCAACTCCTCCGCGAAGTAGCCGCGCGCGACGCCGGCCTGGTTGGTGACGAGGATGGCGAGCCAGCCCGCCTCGTGCAGCGCGCGCACGGCCTCCGCCGCGAACGGAAAGACCCTGTAGCGCGAGACGTGGTTGACGTAGCCGACCTCTTCCGAAATCGTCCCGTCGCGGTCGATGAAGACCGCCCGCCTCGCGCCGTCCGACGCGCCGCTCAACGCGCCACCTCGACTTTCCGGCGCGCTTCGAGCGCGGAGAGAGAGCGCTCGAAGACCTCCTCGGGCGTGACGGCGGTCATGCAGCGGTGGTCGATGGGACAGTCGCGCAACATGCAGGGCGCGCAGTCGGGCGGGCGTCTGACGACCTCGGCCGTGTTTGAGAAGGGGCGCGTCGTCTGCGGGTTCGTCGGCCCGAAGATGACGACGACTGGGCAGCCGACCGCGTCGGCGACGTGTGCGGGGCCGGTGTCGTTCGTGACGAGAAGGTCGGCGGCGCGCAGGACGGCCGCCGTCTGCGAAAGGTCTGTGCGGCCGGTCAGCACGAACGGCCGGGCGCGCATGAGCCGCGCGACCTGTTCGGAGATGTCCGACTCTTCGGCCGCGCCGACCAGGAGGATTTGCGCGGCGGCGTTCTCGGCCAGCATGTCTGCGACGGCGGCGAAGCGCTCGGCCGGCCAGCGCTTGGCGCGGCTGTTGGTCGA
>DASWNR010000261.1:0-7716 GCA_036399155.1 Pyrinomonadaceae bacterium | reverse complement strand
CGCCCTGACCGTGATCTTCGGGTTGTGCTTGGCCAACACCTTCGTGATCGCCGCCGTCAGGGTCGTCTTCCCGTGGTCGACGTGGCCTATCGTCCCGATGTTGACGTGCGGCTTCGACCGGTCAAACTTCTCCTTCGCCATGTTTCTCTCTCGCTCCTAACGAATGTGTTTGTCTGCTTCTTTCGTTTGGGTCGCCGCAACCGTCAGCGAGAGAGGCGACCCGCCTTACAATCTTTTAACTACTTGGCGACGCCCTGCACCTTCGCGATGACCTCTTCGGCGATGTTCTTGGGAGCCGCGTCGTAGCGCTCGAAGTGCATCGTCGAGGTGGCGCGCCCCTGCGTCATCGAGCGCAGGTCGGTCGTGTAGCCGAACATCTCGGAGAGCGGGACGTAGGCCGTGATGACCTGCGCGCCGCCCGGCCGCGGCTCCATCTTCTCGATCTGCCCGCGGCGGCGGTTGAGGTCGCCGTTCACGCTGCCCATGTACTCCTCGGGCGTGACGACCTCGACGCGCATGATGGGCTCCAACAGAACCGGCTTGGCCTTCTTGACCGCGTCCTGGAACGCGAGCGAGCCCGCGATGTGGAACGAGCGCTCGTCCGAGTCGACCTCGTGGTACGAGCCGAAGACGAGCGCGACCTTGATGTCCACCAGCTCGTAGCCGGCGAGGAAGCCGCGCTCCAGCGCGTCTTTGACGCCCTCCTCGATGGGCTTGATGAACTCGCGCGGGATGGCGCCGCCGGTGATCTTATTCTCGAAGACGAAGCCCTCGCCGGGCGCCGGCTCGATCTCCAGCTCGGCGTGGCCGTACTGGCCGCGGCCGCCCGTCTGGCGCTTGTAGCGCTCGGCGCCCTTGGCCGGGATGGTGATCGTCTCGCGGTACGCGACCTGCGGCTTGCCGACGTTGGCCTCGACGCCGAACTCGCGCTTCATGCGGTCGACGATGATCTCAAGGTGCAGCTCGCCCATGCCGGCGATGATGGTCTGGCCGGTCTCGTGGTCGGTCGAGACGTTAAAGCTCGGGTCTTCCTGAGCCAGACGCGAGAGGGCCGTGCCGAGCTTATCCTGGTCGGCGCGGGTCTTGGGCTCGACGGCGACGCGGATGACGGGCGCGGGGAACTCCATCGCCTCTAACACGATGGGCTTGTTCTCGTCGCACACGGTGTCGCCGGTGGTGACCTGCTTCATGCCGCCGATGGCGATGATCTCGCCGGCCGACGCCTCGTCGATGTCCTCGCGCTTGTTGGCGTGCATCCGCAGCAGGCGGCCGACGCGCTCCTTCGTCCCCTTGACGGAGTTGTAGGCGTAGGAGCCGCCCTTGACCGTGCCCGAGTAGATGCGGATGAACGAGAGCTGGCCGAGGTGCTTGTCGGCCATGATCTTGAAGACGAGCCCGGAGAACGGCGCGGACGCCTCGGGCGGCCTGGCCTCCGTGTCGCCCGTCCTCGGGTTCACGCCCTCGATGGGCGGGATGTCGAGCGGGCTGGGCAGGTAGTCCACGACCGCGTCGAGCAGCGTCTGCACGCCCTTGTTCTTGAAGGCGGAGCCGGTGACGACGGGGACGAGCTTGATGGCGAGCGTGCCCTTGCGGAGCGCCGCGCGAATCTGCTCCTCGGTAAACGAGGCGCCCTCGTCTTCGAGGTACTGCTCCATCAGCTCCTCGTCGGCCTCGGCGGCCGCTTCGAGCAGCTTGTGGCGCATCTCCTGCGCGCGCCCGCGGAGGTCTTCGGGGATGTCGGTCGTCTCATACTCGGCGCCCTTCGACTCGTCGTTCCAGATGAGCGCCTTCATCGTGATGAGGTCGACGACGCCCTTGAACTGGTCTTCGAGGCCGATGGGAATCTGCAAGGCGACGGGGTTCGCGCCGAGGCGGTCGATGATCGACTGGAACGAGCGGTCGAACGAGGCGCCCGCGCGGTCGAGCTTGTTGATGAAGCAGATGCGCGGGACGCCGTACTTGTCGGCCTGACGCCAGACGGTCTCGGACTGCGGCTCGACGCCCGCGACGCCGTCGAACACGGCGACCGCGCCGTCGAGCACGCGAAGGCTGCGCTCGACCTCCATCGTGAAGTCGACGTGGCCGGGCGTGTCGATGATGTTGATGCGGTGCTCGACGCCCGAGCGCTTCCAGAAGCAGGTCGTCGCGGCCGACGTGATCGTGATGCCGCGCTCCTGCTCCTGCTCCATCCAGTCCATCGTCGCCGTGCCCTCGTGCACCTCGCCGATCTTGTGCGAGACGCCCGTGTAGAAGAGCACGCGCTCGGTCGTGGTGGTCTTCCCGGCATCGATGTGAGCCATGATGCCGATGTTGCGGAACTTGTTCAGGTCCTGCTTAGCCATAACTAAACCCCGTGAACTGTGGGCCGACGGCCTCTTACCACTTGTAGTGCGCGAAAGCCTTGTTGGCCTCGGCCATGCGGTGCGTGTCGTCCTTCTTCTTGACCGCGTTGCCGCGGTTGTTGGCGGCGTCGAGCATCTCGCCGGCGAGGCGGTCGATCATCGTCTTCTCGCCGCGCGCGCGGGCGGCGCCCACGATCCAGCGGATGGCGAGCGAGCCCCGACGCTCCTGCGCGACCTCGATGGGCACCTGGTAGGTCGAGCCGCCCACGCGGCGCGACTTGACCTCGACGGTCGGGCGCACGTTCTCGATGGCGCGCTTGAACATCTTCAAGGGGTCTTCGTTGGTCTTGTCGCCGACCTGCGCCAGCGCCCTGTAGAAGATGCCCTCGGCCGTGGACTTCTTGCCGCCCCACATCAGGCCGTTGATGAACTTGGTCACCAGCGGGCTGTTGTAAACCGGGTCGGGCAGCACGTCGCGTCTGTCAACAACTCTTCTTCTCGGCATAGTCGTTTTTCAGTTCGGTCTTACTTCTTACCCTTGGCGCCGCCCTTGGCCGCGCCGGCCGCCGCGCCGCCCTTCGGGCGCTTGGCGCCGTACTTCGAGCGCCCCTGCTTGCGGTCGTTGACGCCGACCGAGTCGAGCGTGCCGCGGATGATGTGGTAGCGCACGCCCGGCAGGTCTTTGACGCGGCCGCCGCGGATGAGCACGATCGAGTGCTCCTGGAGGTTGTGGCCGACGCCGGGGATGTAGGTCGTCACCTCGATGCCGTTGGTCAGCCGCACGCGCGCGACCTTGCGCAGGGCCGAGTTGGGCTTCTTCGGGGTCTGCGTGTAGACGCGCGTGCAGACGCCGCGCTTCTGCGGCGACTGCTGCAAGGCCGGGCTCGCCGTCTTGTACTTAACGGCCTGACGCCCTTTGCGTACGAGTTGGTTGATGGTCGGCACTTACTTTCAGTCCTTCTTAAAGGTTCCGGTCTCTTGCGGGCCCGCCCGCGCCCCGCTTTCAAGGCGCAAGAGGCTGCCTTCCCTGCCTCTTACCGGAACCAATCGTCCGGCAGTCAGCGCAAGAGCGGCATGCCCTTGTTTGTCTAATTAGTCAGGGATGTTCTGACTTCCAGCGGGTGTGGATTCTGGCCTCCCCTGTGGCCGAAACTTTTCTGTGGCGTCGCCTTTGGTAAAGGGTGCGGGGCTTCGGGTCTTGCTTCTCAGCCCTGCTGTTTTTCGCTCTCCGGAGCCCGGCCGCCCGTTTCGGGGAGGTGGCCCGGAGTTTACGCCACAATATTTGTCAACGACCTGTTGCCCTCTCAGGCCACAGACCGGGCGACGCCTCCACACCGGCAGAACCAACTTAAGCGTCGCACTGTTGGGAAAAGGACTATCAGTCCAAACGTGAGACTATACGGACGCTTTTCCGGTCTGTCAAGCCCGGGCGCGGCCTCCCCGCCCCCGCCTGAAAGAGTCTCGGAAGGAGTCCCGCGGGCGGCCTTAAAAATCGTGTCCGGCCGCCCCGGTTTTCTGCTAAAGTCCGAGCCCGTAACCACCTACCGAAAGGCGAAAATCTTTGATGCGCTTCAACCCGGACGAGTACATCACCGTCAGCGAAAGAATCGAGAAATTTTACGCCAAATTCCCGCAGGGGCGGATTCTGACCTCCATCGTCGAGCACAACGCCGAGACCGGCTTCATACTCACCCGCGCGGAGGTCTACCGCGACCCCGAAGACACGCTCCCGGCCGCGACGGGGCACGCCTACGAGCTGCGCAGCGCCGGCCACGTACAGGCCGGCAGTTATGTGGAAGTGTGTGAAACCAGCAGCGTCGGCCGCGCGCTCGCCCTGCTCGGGTTCGAGGTGCGCAGGGGCGTGGCGAGCCGCGAGGAGGTCATCCGGGGGGCGAAAAAGCAGCAGGCCGCCGCCGCATCGCCGCCCGCGCCGCCCCAGCCGGCGGCCGCCGCGCGTCCCGAGCGGCCTTCCGCGCCGACGCAGAGGCCGGAAGCGGCCGCCCCCGCGCCGCCCCCTGCGCCTCCCGAAGCCACGCCCGACCTGGATTCGCAGATTTTGCGGGCCGCGGAGGAATTGGGCTACGACGCGGCGAAGGTGCGCAAGTGGGTCAACCAGAAGTTCGAGGTCACGGGCGGCCTCGGGAGCCTGACCCCGCACGACAAGCGCGAGGTGCTGAAAATCTTCACCGAGCAGGCACGCTCTCCGCAGCCCCGCGCCGCACGCAAGTGAGGCGCGGCCAAACTCGACCCAAACGCGGACGACTCCCCGACGGCTCAACCCTTATGAGTCACCGCAGGGGAATGTTCCTGTAGATGCCGGCCTCAAGGCTGTGCGGCGTGAACTTTCACCTGACGTGTTTGAAGACCCTGCCGTCCTTCATGACGAAGCCGACCTGTCTGAGCGCGTACACGTCGGCGAGCGGGTCGGCGGGCGTGGCGATGATGTCGGCGGCGAGTCCGACTGCTATGCGCCCGCGCTGCTTCTCGACGCCGACGAGCCGCGCGGCGTCGGTCGTCATCATGCGGAGGATTTCGGCCGGGCGCATCCCGACGCGGACGTAGTTTTCGAGGAAGTCGAGCGCGTACGCGCCGCGCCCCTTCTCGCGCCGCGTGAGCAGAACGTCCGAGCCGAAGGCCATCGGCGCGCCGACCTTGTGCGCGCGTTGCAGGCGCTCGTAGAAGCGCCGTGCGAGCGGCGGCTGGTAGCCCTGCTCCTTCTCTATCCCTTCGGGAAAGTCTGTGCCGACGAGCACGACGCCGGCCTTCTTCATCAGGAGCAGAGTCTCCTCGGTCATCGCCGGCCCGTGCTCGATGGAGGCGACGCCGCCCGCGATGGCGTTGCGCGCGTCGAGGTCCGAGTCGCAGTGCGCGGCCACTCGGACGCCGGCGGCCGACGCCTCTTCGACGATGAAGCGCACGTCGTCGGCCGTGTAGCGGTAGCCGCCGATGCCGCCGACGACTATCTTGATGACGCGCGCGCCGTAGTGCAGGTTCTCGCGCACGGCCTTGCGCATCTCGTCGCGCGTGTCGGCGTAGATGTACTCCTCTTTGAAGAGGTCTGGGCGGCCGGGGCGGAGCCGGTTCTGCCCGCCGAAGGGCGTGATTATCTTGCCGGCGATAATCATTGTCGGCCCCGGTATCCAGCCGGCGTTAATCGCGTCGCGCAGGGCGGCGTCCGCGTACTCGGGGGCGTTGCCCACGTCGCGAACGGTCGTGAAGCCGGCTTCGAGCATCGTGCGCGCGTTGACCACGCCCTGAATCATGTGGACGCCGAGCGGCTGCATCGCCTCCTGCGAAGGCGAGAGCCCGGCCAGAGGATCCCACGTCGTCAGCATGTGCGTGTGACAGTCGAAGAGGCCGGGCAGGACGTATGCGGCGGAGAGGTCTATGACCTGAGCGCCCGCCGGTATCGAGAGCCCCGCGCCGACGGCCGTGACCTTCCCCGCCTCGACGACGATGAGCTGGTCGCGCGCGGCCGTCCCCGCCTCGGGGTCTACGAGCCGGCCGGCCTTGATGACCGTCACCTGCGCGCCCGCCGTAGGGGTGAGCACACAGAGCGAGAGCAGAGCGAGCCAGAGAAGTTTTTTCATGTCGATGTTTTTATAACGGGTCGCGGAAAGTCTCAGGAGCGTTTCCGCGTGGCGGGCAGCTTTGCGGGGAGGTCTAGCCGGTCGTCAATCAGAACGTCCGTGCTGACGCCGGCCGCCTCCGCGTACTTCAAAAGAATCAGCAGCGGCGGCTCGTTCTTTCCTAACTCGTAAGTCGAAATCTGCTTGGCCCAGATAAGGTCTTCGACTCCGAGGTGACGCCACATCTCGGATTGAGAAAGCCCTAACGCCTCTCTTATCCGGCGCAACTTCTCCGCCAGATGTTCGGGCTTCATGCGCGGTCTCGACCCCATCAGGAGCGTTCTCCTAATAGGTCAGGTCGCACATTGAGCTTGTCATTGCCACCGTTTGGTGGTAACGTGTGATTGCGTAACTGATTCGCCGTGAGTAGAGACCTCTCATGCTCAACGGCGATGCTCATCTCTCCGAGACTGAGGGTGAGCTTTCGCGGCGCATCCGACCCGTTGCCTTATTTTCAAAGACTAGAACGCGCGAGAGGATAGCACATGAGCATTTTGGTTGGCGACGAGTAATGCGGACACGTCTGGGCAGAGACGTTGCCGCGGCCCCGGCCTCACCGGACGGGGCGGGGTCGCCTGTGTACGGGCTCGCGGGCGACCCCTTCTTTTGGCGACGAAAAGGCCGGCGCGGCGCGCAACCCGCGCCGGCCTTTCGTCTGATTCGGGAGCGGACTTTAACTCCCGGCCGCGTGCGTGGTTTACGCGTCCCCTCCGCCCTCCGTCTTAGTGCCGCCCGTGTTCCCGTTCGTGCGCCGGCGCGAGCGCAGAGGGCTTTCGACGTGGCGCGCGCTCTCCCATGCGGCGAGTGTGGCCGCGTCGCTGCGGTACGTGTTGCGGACGATGACGTCGAGCTTGCGGACGGCGTTCATCCCGCGCTCCGCGCCGGACTCGACCGTGGCTGTGGCCGTGACGTGCGCGCCGCGTCCACTGTTCTGCTGCCCCATTGCGCGTTCGAGGGCGGCGATGTCCTCCCCGAAATCCTCTATGAAAGAGGCGGGCATGGCGTGGCGCAGGAATTTGTCCTTGAGCGGGAGCGCGTCGGCGGCGAAGGCGCGCGCGATCTGTAGGAGCGCGGAGTCGCTGCCGCTGCGCGGGAGCCGAAACTTGTTCTCCAGCCCCGGCGTGTCGAGCCCCATCGCGCGGGCCGTGCGGGTGATGGCCTGCATGCTCGCGCGCAGCTTCGCGCGCGCGGCCACACGCTCGGCGGTCGCGCGCTGCACGGAGCTGAGGCCGGAGGTCTGTGTGGTGGCGGCCTCGGTCAGCCCCTCGACGACGCGCTTGAGTTCCGCGACCGTCTCGACACCGAGCGACCCGGCGGGGAACGCGTCCGCGTGCGCGTCGGCAAAGCCAAGCACGCGCACGAACATCTCGTGCGTGCGGTTGATTGAACTATTCATAAACTTTCCACTCCTTGCATGAGGTTTACAGGAAGAGAGGTTCGGGGCCGTGAGATTTTGCGCCCCCCATGTTCGCCGGAGCCCGCATTATATGCCCAACCCACGCAGCCTCCACAACAAATTTTCCCCCGCCCCACACATTCGCCGCCCCGCCACAAAACTCCCCCGCCCCGCCAAACCTCCCGCACGCACCGGCAACATTCTCCCCCGCACCGCCCGAAAAAACCCACGCACCTCCACATTCCCGCACGCACCGCCCGTCCCCCCCCCGCACACGCCGAAACTCGTGCGCACCGACCCATTCTCGCCCCGCACGGCGCGAAAAAACCCACGCATCGCTGTCCTATGC
>DASWNR010000260.1:0-14844 GCA_036399155.1 Pyrinomonadaceae bacterium | reverse complement strand
CTCGAAGCGCCGGTCGTAGATGCCGCCGCGCGCGTTCGCCTCCGCGAAGAAGGCCGTGAGCGTCGCGCGCGCGGCCTCGCCGACCGGCGCGTACTGTCCCGTCAGCGGGAGCGCCGCCCCGACCTTGACCGAGTCGGCGCTGACGCCCGGGTCGGCGTCCGCGTCCGTGCCGAGGATTTTGAGGAAGGCGACGAGGTCTGCGGCCTGCCTGTCGGTCAGACGGTAGCGGGGCATCGCGAGGTGCAGGCGCTCGCCCGCGGAGTTGACCCCGAGGCGCACCGCGCGCGTCAGCGTGCGTGCGTCGTAGGGCGGGCGCGGACGCCCCGTGAGCGGGGAGGTGCGCGCGCGGGTGAGGGTGTCCCAGTTGACGGGCGCGGGGCTGACTCCGCCTTCGGCCGTGCCCAGCCCGTCGGCGGCGTGGCAGTTGGCGCAGGCGAAGGCGGTCGCGGGCGCTTCAATCTCCTCGCCGCCGAGGAGGACTTGCATCTCTTCGCGCGAGCCGTCCTCGCCCTCGAAGTAGATGCGCCGGCCGCGCGCCGCGTCGCCGTTTGGCGCGGCCTGCGGCGGCGTGGTCGCCCGCCCGCGCGCGGCCGCGAACAGTTGCGAGCAAGCCAGCAGGAGCAGTGCGGCGAGCGCCGCGTTCGTGAGCGTTCTCAAAATCGCGCCCTTCTGAACCGCTTCACGCGCTCAGCGGGTGTGGCTCGCGGCCTTGTCGCCGGCGAGCTTGACGACGGCGGCGGCGATGTCCGCAGGGCTCGACATCGCGTGGACTTTGATCCACTCGCCCGTGGCCTCGTTGCCGATGATGAGGACGCTGCTGTGCTGCCCGGGCTCGGCGACGTAGCCGCCCAGCTTGTGGAGAACCCAGTCGACGTTCTCCTTCTTCCCCGTCAGAAAGTACCAGCCCGGCCCGGCCTTGTGTTTGGCGGCGTAAGCCTTGAGCACGGCCGGCGTGTCGTTCGCCGGGTCTACGCTGATTGAGAGCATGGAGACCTCGCGCCCGACTCGCTCTCCGAGGTAGCTCTGCACCTTCGCCATGTTCGCCGTCATCGGCGAGCAGACGCCCGCGCATTGCGTGAACATGAAGTTGATGAGGACGACCTTGCCCTTGAGCATGTCGTCGTAGAAGCGGACGGTCTTGTCGTCCTGCGTGACGAGCGTGTGGTTGGGGAAGTATGCGGCGGACTTTGCGGAGACGGACTTTCCGTCTGGGGCGGCCGCGGCCGAAGCCTCGGTCGTCGCGGCGGGCTTGCGCGCGGCCGCCTCGTCGATGACCTTGACGAGCGTGGAGGCGGGCGAGAGGCCGTAGGCGCGCGTCCAGTGCCCGGCCGCGTCGTTGCCGACGAGAATCATCGCGGTGTGGTCTGCCTTGTCGGCCGTGCCGACGCCGAGCGACTTGAGCAGCGCGCCTATCTCGGGCTTGCCGCCGGTGACGAACGTCCAGCCGGGGCCGGCCTTGAACTTCTCCGCGAAAGCCTTCAGGCGCTCGGGCGTGTCGGTCGTCGGGTCGACGCTGACGGAGATGAGCGAGACTTCGCGGCCGGCGCGCTCGCCGAGCATCTGCTGCACTCGCCGGAACGTTGCCGTCAGCGGCGGGCAGACGCCCGCGCAGGTCGTGAAGACGAAGTTGATGGCGACCGTCCTCCCCTTGACGAGGTCTTTGTAGAAGTCGAGCCGGCGGCCGTCCTGGTCGAGCACGGGGGTCTCGGGTATGCGCACGGGCTCGACGGCCTCGGGCGTCGTCGTCTTCGCCGCCGCGGGTTCCGCGGGGCCGGCCGTCGCGGCTGCGGCGGGGTCGGCCTTGACGAGATTCATCCCGCACTTCGGGCAGCGCCGGCCGGCGGCCTTCGCGGTCACCTCCGGGTGCATCGGGCACGCGAATATTTCCGCGCCGGTTCGCGTCGCAGGCTTCGCGGCCTGAGCCTTGGCGCCCCGGGCCTTCGCCGCGGGGCTTGTCTTCCTGCGCGCCTGCGCGTTCGCCGCCGGCGACGCGGCGAGGAAGGCCGCGGCCAGCAGCAGGAGGGTTATCGGCTTTAACATCCTATTTGCTCCCTTCGGCGACGACGACGTTGGTCGCGGGCAGGTGGCGGTACTCGACGCCGCGCGAGGCGACGCGGAACATGACGGCGAACGTCCCGGTGTGCGGGAACGTCTGCGTGATTTCGTAGACGCCGCCGCCCAGTGCCTTCGCCCACTGCCGCTGCTGCCACACGCCCGGCGGCTGGAAGACGAGCACCTGCACGTCTTCCAGCCCGGCCACGGCCGCGCCGGTCGCCGGGTCTTTGAGTCGGAACCGGAGCGGGACGGGGCGACCCGGCGTCGTCTTCAAGCCCTTGAACTCCGGCTCGACTTGCAGCGTGGAGGCGTTCACGTTCTTCGGGCCGTCGGGCGACTCCGCGACGCCCATCTCGAAGCAGTTGATGACGCGCGGCTGGTCCACCAGAAGGGCTACGTTGAAGCGCCCGGCGCCGGTGAGCCTGACCGGCGTGGTGTAGACGCCGGGGCCGGTCTCCGTCAGGCTGCGGTCGAGAATCATGAGCGCCTGCGGCCGGCGCTTGTAGTTCGAGAGCGTCCCCATCGGTGCCATCATGCCCTGCACGTAGAAGTAGAGCATCGCGTCGGGCGCGTTGGCGATCATGGCGGAGTTGCCCTCGGGCGTGGCGGCGATCATGTCGGCGACGCCGAGGTCTTCGGGACTGTCCGAGGGGGGGCGGCGGCCGGCCTGTATGTCTACGGGCGTGAGCTTGCCGTCGGCGGCCTCCTTGATGTTGATGAGCGAGAACTTCTCGGAGCCGAGGCCGCGCACGTACGCGTACTCGCCGGTGAAGACGACCTGGTCGGGCGAGGGGACGACCGAGGCGCTGACGACGACCTTGTCGGTCGCGGCGTCGATGACGGTGACCTTGCCGTCCTTCTGGTTGACGGCGAAGGCGTGGCGGCCGCCCGGCTCGAAGCGGAGCGCGACTACGCCGGGGCCGACGGGGACGTTGGCGACGACGGCCTGCCGCGCCGGGTCGATGACGGCGACGTTGCCGCCGTTGATCGCCGCGGCGTAGACCTTGCCGCTCGCCTTGCTGTAGGCGACGGGGCCGGGCGTCTTGCCGACCGCGATGTCGGCGAGCCTGCCGAGCGTCCGCGCGTCGAGCGCGGTGACGGTCTCGCCGTCGCTGTTCGAGACGTAGGCGAAGCGGCCGTCCGGCGTGAAGGCGATGCTGTGCAGCCCGCCGCCGCCGACCTCCACCGTCGAGAGCAGCTTGCGCCCGGCGGTGTCGATGACGGCCACGCGCGGCGAGCCGTCGAGCGAGACCCAGAGGCGCGCGCCGTCGGGCGAGAGCGCGACGCGGCGCGGCTGCGTGCCCGCGCCGAGCGGGACGGTCGTCTCAAGTTTGCGCGTGACGGTGTTGATTACCGCGACCGAGGACTGAGTGGGGATGGTGACGAAGAGCCAGTTTTTGTCGGGCGTGAGCGCCCAGTCCGCGCCGCGCCCGGGCAGCAGGATGATGCTTTCGAGCTTGGTTATCTTGAAGGCGACCTGCGGGTTGATGAAGGAGACGGTGCTGTCGTGGTTGAGCGTCACGGCGAGGTAGCCGTTGAGGTCTATGTCGGGGCGGACGCTCAGCAGGCCGCCCATGAAGGAGCGAATCCTGTCCTTGCATTCGGCCTCGTTGGGCGCGGGGCGGTCGGCCTTGACGGCGCTGACCCACGCGTTGGGGTGCAGACCCGTGAGCGGCTGCCCCGTGCGCGCGTCCGTGACGCGGAAGGCGACGACGGCGTCTGAGCCGGCCACGAGCCCGCCCTGCACGCCCGGCGCGCTCGCCAGAGAGAACTCGACGGCGACGCCGTCCTTCTCGTACTTGCTAGTGATTGAAGAGGGCGGCGCGGCGGCGGGCGTCGGGGCGGGCGCGGCCGTCTTCCTGACGCCGTTGGGGCCGCCTATCTGCGCGCGCGCGGCGGCGGCGCAGAAGAGAAAGATTGCGAGCGCGCTCAAAATTAGACGCGGGCTCGCGCGGCGAGGGCGGACTGACACAAACATCATTCGACTCCGTGCGGGCAGGGTGGTTGGGTCTGAATTCAGCAGGTGCGACGCGTACGAAGATACGACTTCAACGCGGCTGAGAGAAGTGTGCGAGGCGAGGCCCGCTCCGAGAGCGGGCCTCGCCTCTTGAACGTCTTGGGACTACTTCGGCTCCGCCTCAAGCTCATAGACCGGCCCGGGCGGGCACCAGAGCGGGGTGACGCAGGCCGTCCCCTTCGGGCAGTAGCACGGGTCAGTCTGTTTCGGCGGGTTGACGCGGAAGATGCCCCACAGACCGCCGTAGGAGAAGTTGAAGCTCTCCTGCGTGCGGTAGAGGAAATCCCCCGTCGTGTTGAAGAGGCCGCCGGCCTGCGTCAGGATGTTGACGTGGCGCGTCGGCCCGATGCCGCTCTCCGACCCGATGTCGAAGGTGCGCGGGTTGTAGCCCTGAACGCGCGAGGCGTTCTGCCACGGCGCGAACTGCCAGTGGTGGCCGTGGATGGTGAAGCCGTGCTGGCGCGGGTGGCCGGCCACGTCGAGGACGCGGAAGCGCACGGCCTGACCGGCCGTCGCCTCGAAGAGCGGCGTCTCGGGGTCGCCGCACGC
This sequence comes from Pyrinomonadaceae bacterium, assembly GCA_036399155.1. Classification (GTDB taxonomy): domain Bacteria; phylum Acidobacteriota; class Blastocatellia; order Pyrinomonadales; family Pyrinomonadaceae; genus QHXN01. Next base: position 10,223 of record DASWNR010000260.1, on the reverse strand, counting down.
GCCGCGGCACCCGATGTTGTCCGCCTCGGAGCTGAGCACGTTCGTCAGGTCGAGGTCGTTGATGGACGTGCCCGGGTGGTCGGGGCCGCCGATGGGCGGCGTCGTGATGTCCACCCCGAGCCGCCACCACAGAGGCTCGGTGCGGTAGTTGAAAGCCTTCCCGCCCGAGTCCTCCGAGTCGTCCGTCTCGGCGATGTTCGGGAGCGGCCGTCCCGCGCCCAGCCAGCGCCGCGGGATGTACTGAAGGCTGAGGTCGGTCTGGTAGAGCACGACGAACTCGCGGAAGCTGTCGCCGGTCATCCGGTTGCTGACGGTGGCCGAGGCGAAGGTGCCGGGGTCGGTCGTCCAGTCGGAGCCTTCGGGCTCGATGACGAGCGCGCCGATGGAGCCGTGCGAGGCGTGCTTGATGACATCGCCCATGTCGCGCAGGCCCGACGCGCCGAACTCGATGGGCGTGTGCGAGACCCCGCCCTTGTTCCCGACGAAGCGGTCGCCCGCGTACCAGAGGTAAGTCTTCGACTCGCCGGGGCCCACGGTCGAGTCCTTGTTGAAGCCGACGTTCGCTCCGTCGTCGAGGAACGTGTTGACGGCGACGAGCTGCGAGTGGAGCCCGACGCGGTTCGACGTTCTCACCTGGTTAAAGTTGAAGTGGTTGACGATCATCGGGACCATGTTCCAACTGTTGTTCTCGGGAAGCTCCGTCGGCAGCTTGTTCTTGAGCGTGACCGCGATGCACTCGCCCGCGTTGGCGCGCAGGATGAGCGGCTCGGGCTGCATGGCCCCCGACTTGAGCGGGTCGAGGTTGTTGTCCTCGACCAGCAGGATCGCGTTCGGGTCGAAGATGCGCGCCTTCTGGCTGTAGGTGACCTGCCCGCCGGGGACGAGGTCGCGCGCGAGTATCGCCGTCACCCCGTACTTGCGGTTGACCTCGCCGCAGACGGGCTTGTTGATGACGATGGGCTTCGCGTACTCGTCGCCCTCCGGCGTCACCGTGACGGGCTGTGTCGTCTCCTCGGTGGTCTCGGGGTTGTTAGGCAGGCGCGCGAGCGTGGTTATCGTGTCGCCCAAAGGGTCGCTCGGGTCGGGCACGGCCGTCTCGGTCGACCCGTCCGGGTTCACCTTGTCGCGCGAGAAGTCGCGGTCGCGCGACGAGCCGGCGAAGACGCGCAGGATGCCCCACTGGCCGTCCCACAGGTTGTCGGTCGCCGCCGACGAGTAGAGGTGGTCTGTGAAGCGGCGGCGCGGGAGCGCCTGCTTCTCGGCGGTGCCGCCCTTGGCCAGCGTGTCGGGCGCGGGGTCTTCGGCCGGCGGCTGGTTCAGATAGAACTCGAAGTGCTCAGAGATGCCTATCTGCTGGCCGTTGCGGTAGCCGGAGTTGTTGGCCGTGTTCGACCCCTCGGGCGTGCCCGGCTCGAAGAGCCACTTGTAGCCGTGGAGGTTGAAGACGTGCTGCTCCTCCTGCGCGCCCTGTATGAGGCGGACGACCGCGCGGTCGCGCTCGTAGGCCGGGAGCACGGGCGTGAACGGGTCGCCGTGCACGCGCGAGCTGAAGGCGTTGGCGAGGTCGCCGCGCGGGTCGCCGACCGGGTACTGGCTGGTCGTGTCGGGCGGCGCGATGCGGTGCGGTATCGGCTCGTTGCGGTAGTTGATGAGCTGCGTGCCGGGGTCGGCCGCCGAGATGGCCTCGGGGCGCGGGTCGTCCCTCTCCTCGATGGCGATGGGCAGAGCCGCCTCCTTGCGCGCCGGCGGGTTGACCGGCCTCGGGTCGTCGTAGCCGCGGTAGACGATGGCGAAGTCCGCGAACGCAAGGTTGAACTCGCGGAAGCTGTCGTCCGTGCCGTCCGAGAAGTCGCGGTCGATGATGTTGGCGGCGAAGGAGGTCGGGCCGCCGTCGTCGCCGCCGCCGAGCGCCGTGCCGTTCAGCGCCGTCCACTTGCTGTTGGGCTTCTCGACGACCAGCGCGCCGTAGAAGCCGTGGTGCTGGTGCGAGCTGGGCCCGAAGTGGTCGTGCGTGAAGACGGTGCGGAGCGTCCTGTCCTTGCCGCGCGTGTTCAGCAGCGGGTCGGCCCACCAGCGCTGGACGGTCGTCTGCGCGCCGACGTAGTCGCCCACCTTGTTGCCGTCGATGTCGGGCCCCTCGCCGAACTTCGGGTGAACGGTCGGGGTGAAAATCTGCTTACCGCCGTTCTCCTCCTGGAACACGTTGTTGGCCTTGATGCGCTCCTGCACCTCGCCGGGGCTGAAGGTGCCGTCCTCATAGTTCCAGCCGTTGCCCGCGCCGTCCGACGAGGTCACGTCGAACTTCACGAGGTGGATGTGCTGCCCCATGATGTCGGTGGGCGTGAAAATCTGGAAGTCGTCGAGGTTCAGGTTGTTCGGGATGAGGTTGGTCGCGCGGAAGACGATGCACTCGCCCGAGTTGGCGCGGAAGAAGAGCGGCTCGGGCTGGCGCCGCCGGCCGTAGGGCGTGCCGATGGTCGCCAGCGCGTCGTTCTCCAGAGTCAGGATGCGCGCCTGCCGGTCGTGCCATTTCGCGCGGTTGACCGGCATGTCGAACTGTATGTAGGCCGCGCCGTAGGTGCGCGGCTTCGTGCCGTCCACCGGGCACGGGTCGGCGAAGGGCGCGCCGGGCTGGCGCGGCCTGGCGTTGACGAAGAACTTCGAGTCGTAGCCCTCGGGCGTGAACGTCGGGTAGTACTTGTTGCAATCCTGACCGAGACAGCCCTCGTGGAAGGTCATGGCGATCTTCTCGGGGTCGGTGCCCTCGTTAGGCAGGACGCGGATGTCGGCCTTGATGAGCGCGCGCGCGAAGGCGGTCAGCGGCGACTCGTTCGTGAAGCCGAGGTCGAGGTCGGGGTCGGGAATGTGCGTGTTGAGCACGCGGTTGGCGACCACGTCGTTGAGCAGCGCCGGGTGCTCCAACACGATGCCGGCCTTGCCGTCGATGATCTCGGCGTCGAGGATGATGTGGCGCGGCAGGCCGCCGTCCATCGGCTTGCCCGCCGAGTTGTTGGCGAAGTCGAGCGGCGGTTGCGGCGGGCGCTTGCCGGCCTCGGCCGCGATGTAGAACGGGTAGCCGCGGAACTTGTCGTCGGGCATCGGCGGCATCCCGAGGCCGGGCAGCGGCACGACGGCCGGGTTCGGCGTCGAGCCCAGCTCGTGGTCGGGCAGGCGGCGGTCGGCGGCCCCGTTCTCGAAAACGTCGTGGACTCTCCACAGCTCCCACATCCCCTGCGCGAAGTGCGGGTAGAGGTGGCAGTGGAAGATGGCGTCGCCCGGCGTCAGGTTGCGGTTGCCCGAGCCGCCGTAGTTGATCTCGTAGGTGAAAGACCCGCCCGGGCTGATGGTCTGCGAATCCAGGTAGGTCGAGTCCTCGAAGCGCGGGCTCTGGAGCCACTGGTGCGCGTGGAGGTGGAAGACGTGCGTCTCCTTGCCGATGTGGACGTTGCGGAAGCGCACGGGGTCGCCGAGGTAGGAGTGGTGGACGTTGGACGGGTCGTCGGGGAAGAGCGCCTGCCCGTCGTTGCCCTTCTCGTCGTACTTGACGACGAGCGCCGGGTCGCCGTTGACCCACGATTCGAGGAAGAACTCCTCGAACTTGCAGTCCTCGCAGTCGGCCGACGGGCCGAACCTGAGGCGGTTGGCGACGACGATGGAGCCTAAGCCGGAAGCGCCGTAGTTGACGCCGAAGCCGTCGCGCACGCCGTGGAAGATTTCGGCGTCGAGCGGCGAGCGCGGGTCGCCCTTTTCGTCAGACTTCGAGAACGCCTGGACGGCCTTGATCTCGTCGTGGAAGAGCACGGAGAACTCGCGGAAGTCGCGCCCGCACGTCCCCGACGGCGGCGCGTTCGTGCAGTCCTCCTGGAAGCCGACGATGAGCGCGCTAACGTCGGTGTAAATAATCTCGTTGCCGTGGAGCATGTTGAGGACGGGGTAGCCCGCCCACAGGTGGCCATCCCCGTACGTCGCCTCGTAGTCGATCTTGGGCGTCTTGTTCGGGTTGGTGCCCTTGGTCGCGCGGATGAGGTCTTTCTCCGTCACCTGCGAGCGGTACCAGCGCGCGCCGGCCGGCTCGACGTTGACCGAGCCGAAGAGGCCGAGGCCGCCCTGCCCGTTGTCGCCCTCGTTGCCCGCGGGCGCGCCCATCGAGTAGAGCAGGTACTGCCCCTGCTTGGCGGCGTACCAGGTGTAAGTCCGCGTCTCGCCGACGCCCGCGAGCGAAGAGGCGTTGCGGCCGACGTAAGCGCCGTCGTCTTCGTTCGGGCCCCTGACGTAGTCGAGGCCGTTGACGTGCATCGAGGCGGTGCGCGTGAACGTCGTGTCGTTCTGGCGCAGGCGGATGGGAAACTCCGTGACCGGCTGCCGGTCGGGCTGGTTGGTGAACTGCTTGTTCTGCGCCTCCTCGCGCGTGGGCGTCAGGAGGTTTTTGAACTCGACCTGTAGACAGTCGCCCTCGTTGGCGCGCAGCACGATGGGGCGCGGGCGCTTGTCGGGCCGGAGTTGCACGTTGCCGGGGCTGATCTTTGTGCCCGGGCTGATGGGCACCACGTCGCGTTCGAGCGCGTAGATCATCCCGCCGGGGTTGAAGGCACCGAAGCGGTTGTAGGTGTAGACCTGATCGAAGGCGACGACCTTCGCGGTAATCGTCCTCGCGCACTCCGGCGTGACCGGCTTAAACTCCGAGTAAGACAGCGACTGACTTTGCGCGGGAGCTTGCTGCTGAGCCGCTGCGTGAGTCGTCGCCGCAGTCGGCTGTTCGGCGGGCGCTTCGGCGGGTGCCGGCGCGTCGGTCGCGGCTTCGGCCATGACCTCGGTCGTGGCCTCGGCCTTCGGGTTCGCGGGCGGTAGCGAGCCGTCCGCCCCGGCGTGCGGGCGCGCGCCCGGGAAAGTGTCGGCGCTCACGAACGGCGCGGCCGAGCCGGAAAAGCCCGCCCGCTCCTGCGCCGCGGCGGGCGTCGCGAAGAGAATCAACAAACAGAAAAGAAGCGTGAGAAGAGCGGGGCGTTCAGGGCCTCTTAAAACGACCTTTGAAGGCATGGGCGAACCTCCTTGGAAAGTTCCTTCAACACTAGGGGCGGCGTTCGCGCGGTTCGAGAATGTCCCGACGCGTGCGAACTTAAAAATCGCTGACGAGTGAAAATTTCAAACTGAAGGGGGCTTCGGTACGGGGGAAGTCTGAGGGCATTCTGTCAACACTTTGAAAGGCCGGGCGAAGGCGTAGGGAGACGCATGCTCGCCGTCGTCGGGGCGCGGTTTCACAGGGGCCGATTCGGCCGCCGCCGACATCTGCCTTCGCTTTAAGCCCGGAATAAGGGGGCAGTCAAACAGACCCCCTTAAAGCCTACCGGAAGTAGGGAGTTAGAGTCCGAGCCGTCCGCAGGCGCGTAGAGAAGACGCACGAAGGTCATTCGGCGTCCCACCGTCTTGCTTGGCGCTTGAATTGTCGGAAGGGGGAAGGACGGTCAGACCTTGGGAAGCTTCACCCTGCTTTCGTACGGGCAGTCCGAAAGCAGGTGAGTGGTTGATTGGCCTAACCAGCGAACCTAACGAGAAACGAGTGAAAACTGTTAACTAACTATGGGGTAGGCGCAGGGTAGCTAAAAAAGTGGAGGCTGTCAATAATAAAATTTTTCACACTTCGGGAGACGTAACAAACGTGTTGCCCGCGTGCGCGACTCCCTCGCGAGAATCATTTTATGGCCGAACCGACACCTGACGGCAGCACAATTTTTGGTGTGGTCGTCGGTGCAGTTGGCGGCGGCCGACGTAACTTTAATGTGTGTAAAGGGTTACGTGCGGGCTTACTGTTCCGGGGAATGAGCGGGCGCGATGCCGCGCGCGATTCTGATGAGTGGGACGACGGCCGGCACGAGCGGGGCGGCGCGCCGGCAGACGAAGACGTCGGTAAACTCACGCGGCGGGGCCAGCGGCCTGTATTGCACGCCGCCCCAGCGCAGCCGGCGGAAAGAGGCCGGCACCAGCGATACCCCCAGACCCGCCTCCACCAGCCCGAGGATGGTCAGCCACTCCTGCGCCTCCTGCACGACGCGCGGCCGGAAGCCCGCCCGGCGACATGCGTCGGCGATCTGGTCGTAAAGCGCCGGGGCGACGGCGCGCGGGAAGTGGACGAAGGGCTCTCCGGCCATGTCACCCAGAGGCAACTGCTCTCGCTCGGCGAGCGAGTGCGACGGGGGGAGCACCGCCACGAACTCCTCCCGCAGAATCGGCTCGCAGACGAGGTCGGAGCCCTGTACTACGGCTTCGCGCACGAAGCCCACGTCTATGCTGCCGTCGGCCAGCGCCGCGGCCTGCGCCGCGCTCGACAGCTCCCGCAGCCGCAGCTCGACGCCGGGGTATTGCTCCCTGTATGTGCGCAGAATCTCCGGCAGCGCCGTCGTCAGAATCGACGCGGCAAACCCGACGGAAATCTTCCCGGCCTCACCCCGCCCCGCGCGCCTCGTCAGCTCAAGCCCCTCCTCGACCTGCGCCAGCGTGCGCCGCGCCACTTCGAGCAGCGCCTCGCCGGCCGTGGTCAGCCGAACCTGCGGCCGGCGCTCGAAAAGCGGATAGCCGACAAGCTCTTCCAGACTCTTAATCTGTTGACTCAGCGGCGGTTGTGCGATTCCTATCCGCTCCGCGGCCCGCCCGAAATGTAGCTCTTCGGCGACGGCCGCGAAGTAACGCAGGTGGCGTAGCTCAATCGACTGACTCATACTTAATATATATCACGTTATGGCTAAAGATATATTGGACATATTAGCGGCGATTATGTAGATTTTGACGCGAACGAATTTGTGGGCGCGTTAAGCGCGGGATGGTTCATCCTCATCCGAAGCCACTTCAACAGGACTCTACCGGCCCCGTATTTATCAGCGCCCACTCCACTTATAAGAAACACAATCAGGGGGACAGCACTTTTGAAACGGCTCATATTCGCCGCGATAGTTGCGGCCTTTTCTCTACAGACGGCCGGGGCGCAGGAGATGCGTCTGCTGCGTTACCCGGAAATCAGGGGCGACGTGGTCGTCTTCACGTACGCGGCAGACCTCTGGGTGGCCGACCGCAGGGGCGGCGCGGCGCGCAAGCTGACGACGCATCCGGGCGAGGAGCGGCGCGCGCGCATCTCGCCGGACGGCTCACAGATAGCGTTCATCGCGTCCTACGACGGCAACACAGACCTTTACGTGATGCCCGCGGGCGGCGGCTCGCCGCGCCGGCTCACCTTCGACCCGAACGCAGAGGGGATGGTGGGGTGGACGCCCGACGGGAAAATCGCCTACACCTCGACGGCCGGGAATTTCACGGCGTCGCAGAGGCGGCTCTGGTTCGTCGAGCCGGCCGGCGGGCTGCCCTTCGAGACGCCTCTGTTGGAGTTCAGCGACGGCTCGTTCTTCCCCGACGGCAAACGCGTCGCCTACACGCGCAACGGCGCGCACACGCAGAACTGGCGGCGCTACCGCGGCGGCATGGCCGGGAAGGTCTCCGTCTACGACTTCGCCTCCAACAGCTACTCGGAGCTGCCGAGCAAGGGCGAGAACTCGTGGTTCCCGATGGTGGCGGGTGACTCGATCTACTACGCGAGCGACCGCAACCAGGGGACTGTGAACCTCTACCGACACGACCTTACGACGAAGAAGGACGCGCAGCTCACAAGGTACTCGGACGCCGACGTGAGGTGGCCGAGCACGGACGGCAAGACCATCGTCTACGAGCACGACGGCTACCTGCGCGCCTACGACATCGCCTCGGGCCGGGACGCGCGGCTTACGTTCGACGTGAAGGGCGACGAGCTGTCGGCGCGCCCCTACGTGCTCAAGGTCGGCCGCAACATCACCTCGTTCTCGTCTTCGCCGAAGGGGAACCGGGTCGCCGTCGAGGCGCGCGGCGAGATCTTCGACATCGCGGCGGACGGCGAGTCCGCCAGGAATCTGACGGCGACGCCGGGCGTGCGCGAGCAGCGCCCGCGCTGGTCGCCCGACGGCAAGACCATCGCCTACCTGAGCGACGAGACCGGCGAGTTTCAGGTCTTCGCGCGGCCGGCCTCGGGCGGCGAGGCCAGACAGCTCAGTAACCACACCGGCAAGAGCATCCGCAACGTCGGCTGGTCGCCCGACTCGAAGCGGCTGGCGTACCGTACGGTGGACGAAAGCCTGTTCATCCTCGACCCGGAGACGCGCGAGGCGAAGCAGGTCACGAAGAGCGAAAACTACGGCACGTTCACCTACGACTGGTCGCCGGACGGCCGCTGGATCGCGTTCGTCGCCTACGGCAAAAACGAGTTCGGCTCCATACACCTCTACGAGGTGGCGACGGGCAAGGTCACGCGCGTGACCGACGGCATGTACGACGACGGCAACGTCACCTTCGACCTGAACGGCAGGTACCTCTACTTCACCTCCGCGCGCACCTTCTCGCCGACGCCCGGCCGGTACGAGCTGAGCCTGAAGGTCGAGAAGGCCGACCGCATCTACCTGCTCCCGCTCTCGAATGAGCAGACCAACCCGCTGTTCCCGAAGGTGGAGGGGGCGGAGGAGCCGCCCGCGAAGCCCGACGCCAAAAGCGATAAGCCGGCGGCCGACCCGGCGCCCGTGAGGATAGACCTGGAAGGACTGGGCGCGCGCGCCGTGGCGCTGCCGCTCCCGGCCGGCCCGGCCGGCGTGCTGGTCGGCGCGCGCGACGGCGTCTTCCACTACGGCGAAGGCAAGCTCCGCAAGTTCGACCTCGGCTCGAAGCAGACCGCGATGGTCTACGAGGGGCCGGAGCTGCGGTTCGCGCTCAACCCCGACCGGAGCAAGCTCGTCTACTTCGCCGACGCCACGCTCGGCGTCGTGGACGTGAAGCCGGGCGTGAAGGTGGGCGACGGCAAGGTTGACGTGCAGGCCGTCGAGGCTCGGGTCGAGCCTTCCGCCGAGTGGCGGCAGATGTTCTGGGAGGCGTGGCGCGTCGAGCGCGACGGCTTCTTCCGCGAAGACCTCTGGGGGCTCGACTGGAAGGCCATCGGCAAGCGCTACGAGCAGTACCTCCCGCACGTCAGGCACCGGCAGGACCTCTACTACGTGCTCGGGATGATGATAGGCGAGCTGGGCACCTCGCACGCCTACGTCTCGTCCCCGCCGGGTGAGCCGGCCTCGCCCGAGCGCGCCGCCAGCGCCGCAATGCTCGGGGCGGACTACGAGCGCGACGGCCGCCACGTGCGCTTCAAGCGCGTCTACGCGGGCACGCTCACCAACGACGCATGGCGCGGCCCGCTCGGTGAGCCCGGGGTCAACGTGAAGGGCGGCGACTACCTACTTGAGATTGACGGGCAGGCGGTCACGGCGGACGTTCACCCCAACTCGCTCCTGATTAACAAGGCGAACCGCGTGGTGACTCTGATGGTCAACGTGCGGCCGACGCTTGAGGGCGCGCGCAGGGTGAGAGTCAGGCCCGTCGCGGGCGAGTGGGAGCTGCGCTATTACGAGTGGGTGGAGGCGAACCGGCGGAAGGTCGAACAGTTGTCGGGCGGCCGCGTCGGCTACATACACTACCCGGACACGGCGCAGGGCGGGCAGACGGAGTTCATACGCGGCTACTACGCACAGACGGACAAGGAGGCCATCATCCTTGACGGACGGTTCAACTCCGGCGGCAGCCCGCAGCCGATGGTTCTGCCGACGCTCGCGCGCCGCTGGCAGACTGTGATTCAAGGGCGCCACTCATTTCTCGGCGGCTCGGAGATGCGCGCGGTCAACGGCCCGAAGGCGATGCTGATTAACAGCTACGCCGGCTCGGGCGGCGACCTGACGCCGTGGATGTTCCGCGACATGGGGCTGGGCGCGCTCATCGGCACGCGGACGATGGGCGCGCTCGTCGGCATCGCCGAGTTTCGGGACTTGATGGACGGCAGCCAGATAAGCGCGCCCGGCTACACGCGCTTCGACCCGAAGACGGGCGAGTGGATTGCGGAGAACAAGGGCGTCGGGCCGGACATAGAGGTGGACGCCAGACCCGACCGGGTCGCGCAGGGGCACGACCCGCAGTTGGAGGCCGCCGTCGAATACCTGCTCGACCAGTTGAAGAAGAACCCGCCGGTCTTCACGGCGCCGAAGCTGCCGCCCGCCAGAACACAGCGCTAAACCTCCCGGCGTCTCCCCGGGAGGCCCGCCGCGCGCTCAGGCATCTCCCTGGGCTGGGCGCGCGGCGGTAACCGACAGGCGAGCCCGCCGACGTTCGACTCTCGAACG
>DASWNR010000259.1:0-2043 GCA_036399155.1 Pyrinomonadaceae bacterium | reverse complement strand
CGCCCTGACCGTGATCTTCGGGTTGTGCTTGGCCAACACCTTCGTGATCGCCGCCGTCAGGGTCGTCTTCCCGTGGTCGACGTGGCCTATCGTCCCGATGTTGACGTGCGGCTTCGACCGGTCAAACTTCTCCTTCGCCATTTCCCTCTTGCCTCTTCTCGGTTGAGTTCTTCGGTTTAGCTTAAGCCCGAGATGGGATTTGAACCCATGACCTCCTCCTTACCAAGGAGGCGCTCTACCCCTGAGCTACTCGGGCACGGAAACGCCCGCGCGGTTGTGTTTGGAGCGGGAGACGAGGCTCGAACTCGCGACCCTCAGCTTGGAAGGCTGATGCTCTACCAACTGAGCTACTCCCGCCCGGGAGAAAGGACGAAGGATGAAGGATGAAGGATGAGAGCGACGCTGTTCAGCAGTCACTTCACCCTTCATCCTTCCGCCTTCATCCTTCAGAACTGGTGCAGGGGGTAGGATTCGAACCTACGTACGGCTTTCGCCGGCCGGGTTTACAGCCCGGTGCCATTAACCACTCGACCACCCCTGCAAAATGTCAAAACCCGACAGAGCCGGCGAAGGGACTTGAACCCCCGACCCTCTGATTACAAATCAGACGCTCTACCACTGAGCTACGCCGGCTTATTACGGTAAAGAATCCGCGCCTTCCGGCAAAACGTGAATACTAGCAACGCCTTCCGGAAAAGGCAAGCCGCAACGGACGCACCACGCCCACGGCGCGACGTCACGGCCGTGAACAAACCTGTTGACGCTCGCTCGTGCCAGCCGGTAGGATGAGAAGTGCCCCGCGGGCTTTAACCCGCGACGGGCCGGCCGCCTCCCGCGCCAGTCTCGCCGAGCCCCGCTGTCCCCACAGAAAACTCCAGGCAAGAACGTCCAGAGGATTTCGGACACCTTTGATGCGACAACCACACAAGGAGATTCCCGTGCGTAGCTGCGACACGTTCCCCGCCCGCAAAGCCTTTCTGCTTCTACTGTTACTCATATTTTGCGCCTTCGCCCAGGCCGCCGCAAGCGGCCAGACGACGAACAGCGCGCCCTCCACAGGCCAGCCGCGCGAGCAGCAGTCGACCGTCATCTTCCCCGAAGTGCGCCGGCCCGCGCCGGCCGCGCGCCCGAGCGAGTCGGACTGCGGCGGCTTCATCGAGCAGGCGCAACAGCAGGCGGCCGGCCAGATAGTCGGCGCCGAGCAGGAGGCGGTGCGAGGCGTCTTCGCGGAAGGCGACCTGGTCTTTGTTGACCTGGGCACTCAGGGCGGCGCGCGCGTCGGGCAGGAATTCTCGGTCGTGCGGCCGCGCGGGCGTTTCCGCTCGAAGTTCTCGCGCAAGAGCGGTTCGCTCGGCGTCTACTCGCAGGAGGTCGGGCGTCTGCGCGTGGAGCGCGTGCGCGACCGCGTCTCGGTGGCGCGCGTGATGGTCGCCTGCGGCGACATGCTGCTCGGCGACCTGCTCCGCCCCGTCGTGAGCCGTGAAGTCCCTAGCGCGCGCCCCGAAGTCGCCCTCGACCGCTTCGCCGAGCCGACGGGCAAGCAGACCGGCCGCATCGTGCTGGCGCGCGACGGCCGGGAGATAGTCTCGCGCGACGACGTCATCTTCATCGACCTCGGGAGCGAGGACGGCCTGAAGGCGGGCGACTACCTGACCGTCTTCCGCCCGATAGGCCACGGCACGTTCGTCGAGTACGACGAAGAGATAGCGGCCAACGCGCGCCGAGGTTTCGAGAGCAGAGAGTTTAGGGGCGGCCAGCACTCCAACCAGGCCAAGCGCGTCAAGGACGTTGACGGCTCGATGTACGGCCCGACCGTCAAGACGCCCGAGATCAAGCGTAGTCGTCCGTCCGTCCCGCGCAAGGTCGTGGGCGAGGTCGTCGTCCTGCGCGTCGAGGGGCGGACGGCGACCGCCGTCGTCACGCGCGTCGCGCAGGAGATACACACCGGCGACGCGGTCGAAGTCCAGTAAGCCAGACCCCAACGCGTTCGGGTCATAGACGCGGAGGCGCGCGGGCTCAGCTAACTCAAAAGCTGAGCCCGCG
>DASWNR010000258.1:0-3089 GCA_036399155.1 Pyrinomonadaceae bacterium | reverse complement strand
CCACCGGGGGCAAGTGCGAATATAACAAAGTGTTAGCGGCGTTGTCATCAGTATAAATCCGGTGCGCGCGCCCGTGGCCCCCGCCCGGACGGGTGGGGCCGCGGGCGCGCGCCCGTTTACGCCGACCCGAGTCTGCCCGCTAGGAGAAGGGGGAGTCGGGCGGCCCGACGCTGACGGGCGGCGGCTCCGGCGAAACGTCGGCCACGCCGGGCACCCGGCGCAGCCTCTCGGCGACGGCTTCGCTGGCCTCGCCGCGGATGCACCCGATGGCGTCGAGCACCTCTTCGACCGTGAAGCCCTCGTCGGTCAGACCCCTCCTCACGTCCTTGAGCGGGCGGTCACCTGACGCCGTGACGATCCATTTTTTTTCTACCGCCATAGACAGAGTACCTCCGCTAAAAAGAGTGCCGGCCGGGGCGCCCCGGGCCGGCACTCGACCTGTGGAGCGCCCCGCTCAGGCGGGCGCCTGGACGAGCCCCGCGCCGACGCGCGTCGCCGGGAAGGGCAGATGCCTGGCCGTCGCGCGCAGCCTCTGCCACAGCGCCGCGCCGCGCAGGTTGGCGGAGGTCTGCGCCCACAACGCCGCGCAGCCCGCCACGTGCGGCGCCGCCATGCTAGTGCCGCTCTTGATGCCGTACCTGGTCGGGCGCGGCATGCAGGAGAAGACGTCGCGGCCCGGCCCCGCGATGTCAATCTTACCAAAGTTGGAGAAGTTCGACGGGGTCAGGTTCTGGTCGAGCGACGCGACCGACATGATGGTGGGCGAGTTGGCGGGCGAGCCCGCCAGGCCGGCGTTGTTGCCCGAGGCCGCTATCATCAGGCAGCCGGCGTTGAGCGCCGCCTGCCCCGCGGCCGTGTAGAACGCGAAGGGGCCGCCCGCGCCGCTGAGCGACATCGAGATGACCTGACATCGGTTGGCGACCGCCCAGTTCATCCCGTTCAGGACGCTGCCGCCGACGCTCGACCCGGAGTTGGCGAGCACCTTGCCGACGAAGATGGCGGTCTGGTAGCCGATGCCGTAACGGGGCGTGTTGCCCGGGGGCGACTTCGGGCCGCAGGCCGTGCCGATGCAGTGCGTGCCGTGGCTGTGAAGGTCCTGAACGGGCTGGCCGACGAAGCTGGCGACGGTGACGGAGCGCCCCGCGAAGTCGGGGTGACCCAGGTCCATGCCCGTGTCGAGGACGGCCACCTTGATGCCGGCCCCGCTGCGCGTGCTCGGCGGCACGCGGCAGGCGGTCAGGCCCCACGTCGCGCCCAGCACGGCGGCCTCCTCCTCGAATTCGAGTTGTGGCTGCCGCGCCGCGCCGCCCTGTAGTTCGCGCGCGATGGCCTCCAGGATGCGCGCCGCGCCGCGCAACTGCTCGCCCGCGGACGCGCCGCCGCCGCCCTCGGCCGCCGCCCCGAACAGACCCGCGCCGAACGCGCCGGATTCGTCCGCCGTGAAGACGAACGGCTCGGGCTCGACGGTCTCGAACGGGCTGTCGGCCGCCTCCTCGACCCCGGCCGTCATGGAGCGCTCCCGCGCGGCGTCCCCGCCGATGAGCGCGACGCCTATCTCTGGGAAGACGAACGCCTCGGCGTCGCCGGCCTCCTCCAGCACCGCCGCCTGCCCGGCGAAGTCGCGCGCGTCGGCCACGCGCATGCCGCGCGCGCCGAGCGACTGTAAGCCCTCCTCGGCCGCCCCCTCCTTGAACGTCACCAAGTATCGCCCCGTCTCGAAGCTTCCGTCGCCGCGTTCGAGCGCCGCGAGAAGCAACTGCTCGACGGGCGACGAGACGCCGACCATCGACGCCGACCCGCCGCCGCCGCCAGCGGCGCCGCCCGCCGGCCGCGCCGCCTTCTTGCTTGCTTTCCTTGTCGCCATAACTGTTCTTCCTACCTTTCTTTGTCTTTAAACACGCCCCCTTATAGCTCGGGGCTTTCCCCGGGGAGGAGTAACGGCCCTTCTCATTCATGTATGGGGGTTATGGCGAGAACGTTTCTACGGGCGTGCGGGCCGCCCCCGCGCGGCGACGAGGTCGGGGCCGGCGGCGGTTCGGGGCCGGGCGATTTTCGTGACGGCCCGGCGCGGGTGACAAAAAAAAGGCCGGGGCGGCGATGCCCCGGCCTTCTCGTTGCGACGCTACGACGTTAGGCGCCGCCGCCGCTCACCTGGCTCTGGGCCGGACGACGACGGCGCTGCGGGCGAAGTAGCCCTGGCGGTACGTGAGCCGAAGGTTCTGCTTCTTCAGCTCGGGGTTGACGACCTCTATCTGCACCTTGCGGAAGCCGCCGTCCTTCGACTTATTCAGGGGCGAGTAGGCGATGAGGTACTGCGAGCGCAGCTCCTCCTGAATCTGCGCGAAGGCGACGCGCAGGTCGTCCTCGTTGCGCGGGAAGTACGCCCGCCCGCCGGTGCGCTCGGCTATCTTGCGCATCGAGCCCTCGTCCACGCCGTCGAAGCTGAAGCTGTCGCCGATGCCGACGGCGTAGATGATGGCGTCGGACTTGAGGGCCGAGTCCACCGCCTCGCTCATCTTGAGCCGGCTGCTGGTGTCCACCCCGTCGGAGAGCAGGATGATGGCGCGGCGCGTCTTGTCCGAGGTCTCGGAGAGCACCTCGCGCGAGGTGACCCAGATGGCGTCCCAGATGGCGGTCGATGCGGCGCGCGACTGGTTGTCGCCGGAAATCGGCGGCGTGCCGACGAGGATGCCCCCGCCGACGTAGCCCGAGGGCGGCGTGAACTCGACCTTGTCGATGGCGCGGCGGATGCGCGCGACGCTCCCCGTCAAACCCTGTTCGAGCGTGGCCTCGCCGGTGAAGGTGAGCACGGCCACCTCGTCCTTCTGCTGGCGGATGACGGTGTCGACGAAGCGCTGCGCGGCCGACTTCTCCTCGGGGAGCGTGCGCTCCTGCGAGGCGGAAACGTCGATGAGGATCGCGAGCGAGAGAGCGCGGTCGGTCTCGCGCTGGAAGGTGAAGACCTGCTGCGGCACGCCGTCTTCGAGGACGCGGATGTCCTCCTGCTTGAGCGCGGTGACGAAGCGCTTGTTCTTATCGACCGCGGTGAACAGGACGTTGGTCAGGTCGGTCTCGACCCGCTCCACGTC
>DASWNR010000257.1:0-27206 GCA_036399155.1 Pyrinomonadaceae bacterium | reverse complement strand
TGACCCGATAACTCTATTTACCCCTTACGTTTTATTCTGTTCTTAGCCTGAGCAACGACCGTGCCACCGGGTAAACGTCCCTTCAAAAAAATTCTTGCCCTAAAGAATTTCCCCGAAAACCCTTAAATTTAAGTTTTCCTGTCCCTTAGCCGCCTCGCCCGCAAGGTAATTTCCGGCCGCCGCAAGCGTACAACTTTGATACTCGGCAAAGAACCTGTGAATTGTTATTTTACACGGCCGGATTTTAACTTCGTCTGAAACTGTACACTTATATCTGCTCAAGCCTGAAAGAAGCCTGAATTTGGCCGACTATTTCACCACGATGGTTGAGCACGGGGAAACTCGCGTGAGGAGCAAGCGATTTTTGCGCGTCCTCATCCAGTACACCTAGCTGCCTGAGCGACTTGATGGCGATGGTCGAGCGAGCGCGCCTGTCCTCCCCGTCCTCGATTTTGAAGGCGAGCCCGAGCCCCTTCGGCCAACGCCCGCACGGCAGGACGCCCGCCGTGTAGACGCCCTCCGCGCCGATCTTCGAGACGACGCGCCCGCGCCCGGCGCGCATGACCTCCGTGTCGAAGCGCTCCCTCGTCCCGCCGACCAGCTCGGGGTACCCGGTCATCGAGGCGACGAGCCGCGCGCACGCGCCCCGCGTCGGCGCGTCGAAGTCCTCGGGGGGCGCGACCAGGCGCGCGTACATGAGCGCCATCGCGCTCACCGAGAGGCCGAAGACGGGGACTCCGCAGCCGTCCGTGCCGAGAGCAATCTCGGCCTCCGGGACGCCGGAGAACGTCGAGACGGCGCGGAGTATGGCACGCTGGACGGGGCCTTCGGGGTCGTCGTAAAGCTCCGGCGGTGCGCCGAGTTGGCGCGAGAGGGCGAGCATCCCCGCGTGCTTGCCCGAGCAGTTGTTGCGCAGCACGCCCGGACTCTCGCCCCTCCGGCGCAGGCGCTCGGTGGTCTTGCGGTCGAAAGGGTCGTGGACGCCGCACTTCAAAAATTCTTCGCCGAGGCCGATCTTTTCGAGCAGACCCGCGACCACGCCCGCGTGCAGGTCTTCCCCGCTGTGCGAGCCGCAGGCGAGCGCGAGTTCCGCATCCGTCAGCCCGAAGCGGTCTGCGGCGCCGCTCGTGATGACGGGGACGGCCTGGAAGGGCTTGGCGGAGGAGCGCAGGTATGTGACGGTCTCGGGCTCGCCCAAGTGTGCGACAAGGCGGCCTTCGCCGTCCACGGCGGCGACGTGGCCCCGGTGGCGCGACTCTATGACGGGGCCGCGCCGGACTTCGACGAGCGCTGCCGGGACGGGGACGCGTGTGTTTTGTTCAGGTGTTTTCAAACGCGCGGAATCTTAAACGCGTGCGCCCGCCCGCCGCAAGCTTCGGCCGCGCCCGCGCGGGTAATTTTGCCGCCCGCGCGTCCTCACGGGCGGAAAAAGTTCGAGGCCGCAGTCAGACGTCTGACTGCGGCCTCGTGGCTTCGACACTCTTCACAAGCCGAAGCTTTTTATTCGTCTTTCTTTTAATTACCGGCGCGCCGGGTGTTGGTGCGTGGGCGCGTGCGCGTCAGGACGGTCAGCTTGACGGGTCGGCGGCCGAAACGCATGGCCTCGCCGCTGCTGGGCATCCAGATGTCAATCTTGCGGCCGCGAACGGCGCCGCCCGTGTCCGCGACGAGGTACTCGCCGGTGTAAGAGCCGGCTTCGACCCTGACGCGCGTCCCGATGGGCAGGACGCGTCTGTCGGCCGCGATGATGCCGCGTCTGACTCCCGCGCCGCTCGCGGTGCGCCCGCGGAGGCTGTAGGCCGTGGCCGTGAAGGAGACGGCCGGGGTGGAAGCCTCTGTTTCGGCCTCCGGCTCCGATTTGTCAACTGCGGCCTTCGATGCTTCGGGCGCGGCCGCTCCCGCCTTGTTCGTTTCTGCGGCGTCGGCAGCCTTTGCGGCGGCCTCGGCCTTCGTTGTCGTCTCGGCGCCGGCGGTCTGGGTCTGCGCGGCGGCGCCGTCGTTCTGCGGAACGTCTTGGGGAACTTGTCCGAGGGGCTCCGCGAGCGAAGTCTGAGCTAAAAAGAGCAAAGAACATGAGAGAAGCACGGCCGCGGCCGCACTCCCTCCGACTAGGGGTCTACTCATTCTCGGTCCTCCTACCGATTCAAAATCTTTCAGCGGCGCGCGAGCGGTAAGTAACCTCCCGTCCTCGTCCTCCGGCTCTAGGAGTGTGAAGAGTCAGCCGAAGTGGGGAACCTATGTCCTTGTTGCGGAGCGCTGAAAGAAGTCCATACAAAAGAATGACAAGCGAACATAGAGTCCACTTGTCACGCAAGAGAAGATAACACAGGACTTAGCTCAATAGTAGTGCCAATGTGCCCTAAAAAACCGTATCGAAAGGGGACTCGCGGAGGCGTTTTTCAGGTGTACGGGGACGGACGAACTTCTGCCTTCACAGTCATTAAACAGCCCGTTAAACAACCTCCCCGCCGGCCGCACCCTCCCCCAGCCAAACGCCCTGATAGACGACGCCGGCCGTCCCGGTCAGGAGGACTTCGCCGTCCTCGCGCCAGAGAACTTCGAGAAGGCCGCCGGGCATCGAGACGCGCACGCTCCGGTCTGTGTGGCCGCCGATCATCGAGGCGACGGCCGCCGCGCACGCGCCCGTCCCGGAGGAGAGCGTCTCGCCCGCGCCGCGCTCCCAGACGCGCGCCTCGATGTTCTGGCGGTCGATGACGCGCACGAACTCGACGTTGGTGCGTTCGGGGAAGGCCGCGTGCGACTCGATGGCGCGGCCGAGCCGACGCCAGTCCGTGGCTTCGAGGTCGTCGAAGAAGGCGCAGCAGTTGGGGTTGCACATCTGTAGCGCGGTGA
The DNA here is from genome assembly GCA_036399155.1 of Pyrinomonadaceae bacterium. Taxonomy (GTDB): domain Bacteria; phylum Acidobacteriota; class Blastocatellia; order Pyrinomonadales; family Pyrinomonadaceae; genus QHXN01. The sequence goes on along the minus strand of DASWNR010000257.1, from coordinate 24,353 downwards.
CGCGGACGGTCTCGCCGCGGGGAAGCGCGAGCGTGTAGTCGCGCACTTCCGCCAACGGCTCCGCGGTCAGGACGGGGACGGAGGCGCTGTCGAAGCGCGGGCGGCCGATTTCGGCCTCGAAGCGGAACGAGCCGGGGCCGGGGCGTCCGCGCAGGGCGTACCGCTTGACGCCGGCGCGCGTCGAGAAGCGCAGTTCCTCGTCCGTCCAGAGCCCGCCGTAATGGAGGTACGCGGCGGCGCAGCGCGAGCCGTTGCCGGACATCGCGGCCTCGCCGCCGTCGGGGTTGAAGATGCGCAGGCGGAAGTCCGCCTCCGCGCCCGCGCCCAGCGGCTCGACGACGGCGACGCCGTCCGAGCCCGCGCCGAAGTGTCTGTCGCAGACTAGCCGCACGAAATCCGGGAAAGGCTCTTCAAGGCCCAGACGCCCGAAGCCCTCGCTCAGTCCGACGCCTTCGAGTTCGGACGCCTCGAAGACGAGGTAGTCGTTGCCGTAGCCGTGGAATTTGACGAAGCGCATGGTAATCAAAAGTTCAAAGTTGCAAGTTCAAAGTTTCAAGTCGCGGGAGCCGAGGCTCTATAAATTTCGCTCGCCCGAACTTCTAAACTGTAACTTGCGACTTTGAACTTGCAACTTTGAACTCTCTCTTATGACCTCCCGGCGAAGGAGGCGAGGAGGACGGCGACGGCGTCCGTGAACTCCGTGCGCGGGTTGGCGTCGCGCGGGGGGTTGTTGATCATGAGCGAGAAGACGAGGCGCTCGCCCGCCGCGCTCAGCACGTAGCCCGAGAGCGAGGTCGCCGTGCCCAGGGTGCCGGTCTTGGCGCGGACGTTCCCCTGCGCGGGCGTGCCCCTCATGCGGTTGCGGAGCGTGCCGTCGACGCCCGCCACGGGCAGCGCGTCGCGGAAGGCGGCGCCGAAGCGGTGGCGGTTCATGTACGTGAGCAGTTGGACGGTCGTGTCGGCCGTGACGAGGTCCGCGCGAGAGAGCCCCGAGCCGTCGAGCATGACGAGCCCCGCCGGGTCGATGCCCGCCTGCGTCAGAAAGTTTCTGACGGCCTGCACGCCCGCGTCCTCGCTCGAAAGCCGCGGGTCGGCCGTCGCGTTCATCTTGCCGAGCGCGCGCAGCAGCAGCTCGGCATAGAGGTTCTGGCTCGGCTTCTGAACCTGCGCGGCGATGACCGAGAGCGGCGGCGACTTGCGCGCGGCGATTTCGACCAGCGACGAGACCTGAAGCGGCTGTCCGTCGGCGCGACCCTGCGCGTCAACGGTGCGCGTCTGGCCCGTGAAGACGACGCCGCGCCGTTCGAGCGCGGAGCGCAGCATCGAGGTGAAGACCAGTGCGGGGCGCGAGACGGCGAGGCTCGCCGTGTAGCCGCGGTCGTCAATCGGCAGGCGGCCTCGCACCTCGATGGTGTTCTGGCCGAGCGGGCGCGTGACGCTCAGCTCGCGCGTCGTGCCGCGCTCGGCCGTGGTCGTGCGGTCGATGACGGTGACGAGCGAAAGCGACGGGCCGACCGTGATGCGCGCGGGCGAGCCCACGCTCGCGCCGGGCCTGACCGAGAGGTCAACCGAGTTGTCGTTGACCGTGAGCGCGGAGGCCTCCGCGCCGTAGTACCACTGCAAGTCGTCCCACTCCCAGCCCGTAGGGATGTTGCCCCCCTTGAAGTAGCTTTCGTCGCCGACGATGTCGCCCTCGACGCGGCGGAGGCCGGCGGCGTAGACGCTTGAGGCCAGCTCGTTAATCGCGCGGAAGTAGTCCGCGTCGCCCTCCGGGTTGAAGCGGACGGCGAAGGAAGGGTCGCCGCGCCCGTAGACGACGAGGTCGCCGCGCAGCGTGCCCGAGGCGTCGGGCCGCGCGGGCGCGTAGACCGAGGTCACGAAGCGGTAGTCCGGCGTCAGGCGGTCGAGCGCGGCCGCGACCGTGTAGAGCTTCATGTTCGAGGCGGGCTGCATCCACTTACGCGAGTCCTGCTCGAAGAGGACGCGCCCCGTGTCGAGCGACGCGACCTTGGCGGCGATGCGCGAGGCGGCGAACTCGGGCCGCGACACGATCTCGCGTATGCGCGCGCTAAGCTCTTCGGCCGTCCGGGGCGGGACGGACGCGGGCCGCGGCGTAGGCGTCGCGGTCGGCTGCGGGGTCGGAGTCTGAGACGCGGCGGGCGTCGGCGTCGGCCGCGCGGGCGTCGGAGTCTGCTTGGCGGGCGTAGGAGTCGGGGTCGCCTGAGCGCGCGGCGTGGGCGTCGGCGTGGCCGCGGGCTTAGGCTGTGTCGGCGTGCCTACGCGTCGTTGGCGCTGCGTCTCCTGCGCGGGCGTGACACGGGCGGGGACGACGCCGAGCAGGAGCGCGGCGAGCAGCAGCGTCGAGACGAACATGGGCGGACGCCGCGTTGACGTGTGACTCATCTTTGATGACATGGTTGGGCGCTAGTGGTCGATGCGTACGGGGGTGCCGGCGGGGAGGGCGTCGAACAGCTCCTTGATCTCAGGGTTCTCAAGCGCGACGCAGCCGAACGTCCAGTCGGACGCGGTGCCGCCGCCGTGGATGAAGATTTCTCCGCCGAGCGCGGTGTTCCACGCGGGGCAGCGCCCGGCGCGGACGGCGCGCTTGATCGAGTCGGCCTGCGCGCGCGTGACGAGCCCTTCGCGCAGGCCGCGCTCGGCGTCCTCCGCGTTCGGGTAACTGAGCCCGAGCGAGAGGTAGAACTTGCTCCGCTCGTTCTTCATGCAGACGTAGAAGTCGCCCTCCGGCGTGCGGCCGTCGCCCTGTTTCACCTTGTCGCCCGAAGGCTCGAAGCCCAGCGCGACCCGCCTCACGCGCACGAGTTCCCCGCCCGCGTAAAGTCTCAAACGCCGCGCGCCCTTCTCCACCACGACGCGCGGCCCCGCGAGCGGGAGCTTGAGCGGGCGAAGGTTTAAAGCCTCTTCCTGGGCGGTCAGCGGCGCGCCGCCGCCCGGGGCCGCAGGCGGCGACATCGGAGTCGGCGACGCCGACGGCGCGAGCGTGTCCGCGCGCGCGACTTTGACGGCGCGCGCCACGCACGCCACGCCCAACGCGACGCCCGCCGCGCACGCGAGGAGCGTAAAGACCAGTCGTCCTTTCTTCATCCGAGCGCCGCCTCCAACGCCGGCTTCTGCTGTGATGCACGCGTGCGCGCCTGTGGTTTCAAGGATTCGTCTCGGGCGGGAAGGAGGCGAGCACCTCCTCAGCGGTGGCGGTGGCGGTGCCGACCTTGCCGACGACGACGCCGGCGGCGTGGTTGGCGAGCATCGCCGCCTCCGTGAGCGTCGCGCCCGAGGCGAGCGAGGCCGCGAGCGTCGCGATGACGGTGTCGCCCGCGCCCGTCACGTCGTAGACCTCGCGCGCGGCGGTCGGCACGTAGACGGGCTCGCCGCCCTCCTCCAGAAGCATCATCCCTCGCTCGCCGCGCGTGATGAGCACCGAGCGGCACCCGAGGCGCTCGCGTATCAGACGCGCGGCGCGAGCCACGCCCTCGTCGGTGTCGTCCTCCGTGTTCGTCACGCGCAGCGCCTCGTGGTGGTTGGGCGTGACGAGCGTCGCCGGGGTGTACGAGTTGAAGTTGCGCAGCTTCGGGTCGATGAGCACGGGCACGCCGGCCGCCTCGGCCGCCGGCAGAATCTCGCCGAGCACCGCGGGCGTCACCGCCCCCTTGTCGTAGTCCGAGACGACGAGCGCGTCCGAGACCTTCAGGAGCCTCCGGAGCGCCGCGACGATTCTCTCCTCCACGGGGCCGTCGACCGGCGTCAGCCGCTCGCGGTCGGCGCGCACGAGCGGGTGGCTCTGCGCGATGATGCGCGTCTTGAGCGTGGTCGGGCGGCTCACGTCCGTAATCAGATTCTCTTCCGGCTCGTGCGCGCCCGCGTCGCGCAGCTCCGAGCGCACGCGCTCGCCCGCGCGGTCGGAGCCCACGACCCCGACCACCGCGGCGCGCACGCCGAGCGCGCGCAGGTTGGCGAGCACGTTGGCCGCGCCGCCCAGGTGTACGGACTCGCGCCGCACCTCGACGACGGGGACGGGCGCCTCGGGCGAGATGCGCGTCACGTCGCCCCAGATGAACTCGTCGAGCATCACGTCGCCGAAGACGGCGACCGTGCGCGCGCGCATCTTTGCGACGATCTCGGCCGCGCGCCCCGAGGTCAGGTGGTTTAAAGGAAGCATCATCGGAAGCAGCCGAAGCCCAGCGAGTTTAGCAAAAAGCCCGACCTTGTTTAATCACCACGACGTGTGTTCCCGCCTGAGTTGGAAGGCCGAAGGAGAGTTCAAGACCGCTTGCGCCCCGCCGCGAGCACGCGGTCTACGGCGGCGACGACGCGCGCGGGCGGCACGCGGCGGATGCACTCGGGCGCGCCGAACTCCGCGCAGGTGTAGCCCGCGCACGGCGCGCACGGCATCTCTTCGCTGACGACCTCGGCCGGGGCTTCAGTCCAGGGTCGCCAGTGCGCGACGTTCGACGAGCCGAAGACGACGACCTGCGGCGCTCCGACGGCCGCCGCGACGTGCGCGACGCCGCTGTCGTTGCCGACGAAAACGGTCGCGCGCGCGGCGAGCGCCGTCAGCTCTGGTAGCGTCAAGTCCGTAAAGCCCGCGAGCGGAGAAGTCGAGCGGGCGCGGACTTCGTCAATCACCTTCGACTCGCCCGGCGCGGCGACGGCGACCGAGGCGAGCCCGCGCGCGGCGAGGTGCTCGACCACGCGCGCGAAGTTCCCGGCCGCCCACGTCTTCGTCTCGAACGCCGCCGCCGGGTGGACGAGCGCGAAGGGTTGACCGTCAACGAGCCCGGCCTCTTCGCGCAGGCGGCGCGCGACCTTCGCCGCGGGCTCGGGCAGGACGGCGAGGCGCGACGCGGGGCGGTCGGTGACGGGCACGCCCGTCCAACCGAGGAGCGCCAACTGCTGCTCGGCCGAGTGCGTCTTCTCACGCCCCCAAAGCTCGGCGGAAGGCGGCGCGGCGTGGTTGTGCAGCGAGGCGTACGAGTAGTCGGCGTAGCCGACGCGGTGCCGCGCGCCCGAGGCGCGCACGAGGAGCGCGGCCGTGCTCCCGCCGTGGAGGTTGTAAGCCACGTCGTACCCTTCGGCGCGCAGACGACGCGCGACCGCGAGCCTCGACGACTGGCTCTTGCGCCGCACGGTCAGGACGCGGTCAACTTCGGCCGAGCCTTCGAGGAGCGGCGCGACCCAGTCTTCGAGCAGCACGTCGATGCGCGCGCCGGGCAGGAAGCGGCGCAGCGTGCGGAGCGAAGGCGTCGCCAGCACCGTGTCGCCGATGGAGCGCAGGCGTACGACGAGCACGCGCCCGACGCGCGACCAGTCCCAGCGCGGCGGCGCGAGCGGGCGCGGCTCTCCGTCGTCGGCGCGCGGCGCGGACTCGTTTACGTCCGTCGCCGGCGCCGTCGGAAAGGCTCCCGGCTCAGCCTGTCTTCGGAGGCTCTTCATCCTCGATTGTCGCCTCTTCGACGATCAGCGCGGGGATGTCGTTGCGGACGGGGTAGACCCTACGGCACTCCGTGCACTTGATGCCGCTCGCGTCCTCCTTGAGCACGACGCGGCCCCGGCAGGCCGGGCAGACGACGCTGAACGTCTCGATGAAATCCGGCGTGATTGGCAACTCTGCTGACTCCTTCCTTCGGCGTTCAAGCTTAGCAAGGAAAAGCCGTGAACCGTTAAAGGCCGTGAACCATGACAAGAGAAAGACGGTTCCCACCTCGTCACGGTTTACGGCTCACGGTTTACGCTCTTCGATTCTCATGGGGACGCCGCCCGGGCCGGGGCGGAGCGTGATGCGCGGCTGCAACTCGACGGCGCGGCCGGGGACGATGCGCGCGCGCCAACGTCTGGCGAGCGTGGCGAGGATGAGCACTAGCTCAGTCCACGCGAAGCCCTCGCCGACGCAGCGGCGCGGGCCGCCGCCGAAGGGGAAGTATGCGAACTGCGGGCGCGCTGACCTGGCCTCGGGCGTCCAGCGCTCGGGGTCGAAGCGCTCCGGGTCGGGCCAGAAGCGCGGGTCGCGCTGGACGACGTACTGGCTGACGAGCACGAGCGAGCCGCGCGGGATTGTGTAGCCGCCGACCTCGTAGTCTTCGAGCGCCAGCCGCCCGAGCGCCCACGCCGGCGGGTAGAGCCGCATCGTCTCGGCCACGACCATCTCTGTGTACTGAAGCGCCGGCACGTCCTCCGGCGCGGGCGCGCGCCCGCCCGCGAGCACCCCGTCAAGCTCCGCGTGCAGGCGCGCCTCCGCCTCCGGGTTCTGCGCGAGCAGGTACCAGGCCCACGTCAGCGCGTTGGCGGTCGTCTCGTGGCCGGCGAGGAAGATGGTCATCACCTCGTCGCGCAGTTGCTCGTTGGTCATCCCCGTCCGGTCGCCCTCTTCGTCAACCGCGTCGAGCAGCGTCGAGAGCAGGTCGCCGCGGTCGCGCCCCTCGCGCCGACGCTCTTCGATGATGCGGTAGATGACCGCGTCGAGCCGCGCGCGCGCGCGCAGGAAGCGGCGGCGCGGCGGCAGCGGCAACTTTTCCAGAAGCTCCGAGAACGGCAGCATCAGGTAGCCGAAGAGGTTCATCACCTCGGTCAAGGCCGCGCCGACTTCGTCCGCGTCCGACTCGACCTCGGCGTCGAACAAGGTCTTCCCGACGACGGCGAGCGTGAGCCGCATCATCTCCTCCGAGATGTCCAGCTCTTGACGGTCGCGCCAGCGCGCAGAGACGCCTTCGGCGTACTCGACCATCACGCGGCCGTAAGCCGCGACGCGCTGCCTGTGAAAGGCGGGCTGCGCGAGCCGGCGCTGGCGGCGGTGGAACTCGCCCTCGCTCGTCAAAAGCCCCTCGCCGAGCAGACGCTTGGCGCGCTGGAGCGCGCGCCCCTTCTTGAAGCGCGCGTTGTTGGTGACGAGCACGTCGCGCACGTGGTCGGGGTGGCTCAGCAGGTAGACGCTCTGCGGCCCGGCCTTGAAGCGCGCCACGTCGCCGTAATCGCGCGCCAGCCCCCTGAGCAGCGTCAGCGGGTCGCGGCTGAACGCGTACATCTGGCCGACCGGCCAAAGGCCCTTCGGCCCCGGCACCGCCGGCGTCGCGGTCGCGGCTACCATCATTTATGACTCCCCTGCTTCGTCAACAATCTCGGGCCCCGGCGATTTCGGCGCGTCGCGGGCGGCGCGCGGCTCTAATGTTCGCGCCCGAGGCCGCCCGTTTAAGTCTTTGTTTGCCACTCTGTTATTATAGTCCGCGTCCGGGCCGGAGCGCGCCTCACGGCGCATGTTTCCTGCTCTCTAATCGACCTCTCTGCGGAGTTAAAAGGGTTGTCACTGGAGTTCGCCATCGAATACCCGTGCGCGCTGCGCGCGCGCTACGACGAGGAGCACCTGCGGGCGTGGGGCCGCTTGGGCAGCCTCCACACGCGTCTGACGACGGGCGAGCACGTCGCGCCGTCGGAGGAGAAGGTGCGCTTCGTCGAGCGCGCCGCCGACGAGATCGAGCGCATGAAGGCCGAGACGGTCATCTGCTCAAGCTGCCCCGCGCGGCTGCCGCAGGAGGCCGCCGGCGAGGGCGAGCCCGTCGGCTGTCTGGGGCGCGTCACCTACCCCGTCGAGGCGCAGTTCGAGAAGTTCCTCGCCGACCGCGTCCAGCTCACGCTCGACACGGTAGACGAGCAGGACTGGCCGCGCCTTCTGAAAGTGCTCCTCGACAACGACACGCCCTTCGACGGCGAGGGGACGAAGTCTCTGCGCGCGGTGACGACCTCGAACGGGCTGCGCTTCTTCGAGCTGCGCCTGCCCATCAAGCTCGCGCGCCAGGGCTCGCACCTGACGACCGACCACCTGTTCGACGCGCTCGCCGGCTTCACCTCCGAGGACGCGGCGCGCACGACCTACACGCGCGAGCTGCCCGTCTCGGCCGCCGCCGACTACTACGACTTCCTCGACCTCGTCCTGCGGCTCGACCTCTCCGAGGCCGAGCGCCAGCGCGTCCGCGCGCGCAGCCGCAACTACCAACAGTTCCTACGCCTGCTCGCCGCCCTCGAAGTCGCCGAATCGCTCCGCACGCGCGTCCTGATGGACTGACAAAAAGTACCGAGGGCCGAGTGCCGGGGACTGGGTGATAAGAAGAGGTGTGTCTTCCACCCAGTCCCCGGCACTCAGCCCTCGGTACTTCTCTCCCCCTTCTCCTCGTCCATCTGGCGGAGCGTGTCGAGGATGAGGTTTGTGTTGGAGAGCGCCTGGATGCGGACGGGGAACTCGTTGGCGGCCTTCTCGAAGTCGAAGGAGCCGACCGTGGCCTCGCAGATGAGGCGGAAGGCGACCGTGCCCTTGGCCTCGCCGCTCTCCGCGTCAACGATGCGCCCGTCGTTGAAGAGCACGCGGCCGCGCCGCTCGGGGCTCAGGATAGAGAGCGCGCCCGTCAGGCGCGAGTTCTCGACGACCTGCACGGCGTCGAAGATGTTGACGGTGGAGAGGTCGCCGGCGAAGGTCACGGGGCGCGGGGCCGAAGGCTGCGGCGGCGCGGGCGCGTGTGACGGCGCGTGCCGCAGGTCGGGGCGGCGCGCGCGCCGGATGGCTTCGAGCCCCGGCGCGATGTTGATGCGCGGGTCGATGTGCTTGGCTTCGAGCAGGCGCTCGTGCGCGGCCTCGAAGTTCTCGCGCCCGATGTAGAGGTTGACGAGCACAAGGCACTGGCGCGCTGCCTCCTCCTCCATGCCGTGCGAGAAGGCGACCTCGCGCAGCTTCTCGCGCAGGACGATGGAGCGCGGCCAGTGTCCGATTGACTGCTGAAGGCGCTCGACGGCGCGCTGCGGCGACTTGTATTTGACGAAGAGGTCGGCGTCGAGGAGCGCCGCCTCGACGCTCTCCTCCAGACTCTTCGGCTTTTCGCGTTTGTCCATCGCTTCGACGCCCGGCGCCCGCGCGCGCCGACGAGTCTATCACAGACGCAACACGCCCCCCGCGCCGAACTCCGCCGCGGCAAAGCGCACGCGCGCCGCCACCATCCGGCGCACCTCTGACACGATTTCGTGTGTCCGCCGTATTCCGCCCGTGCGGCCTGCGGCGGCGCGCCTGTGCGCGTGCGTACACGCTGGGCACGCGACCTCAACCTGTCTCTTAACCCGCCACCCCTAAATTAACTTTTCGACCCCCGCGCCGGCCTTTTCCGCGTGCGGAAACGTACACCGGCAACCTCTCATGTGAGCGTGTCGCACGCGCGAAACATGGCACGGCGCGTGCTAAACGGAGTGTGTTCCTGAGACGCCCCCAAGACATTTCGGAGCAGCCAACACGGAGAGGGTTTTGCCGATGCATGATGAGTTGTCGTTCGAGCTTTTGACCCCGACGGTTCGACTCGTCAAAGAGGACTGGGCGCGCCACGTCCAGCGGCTCTGCGCGGGCTGGAAGGCGGAGGACGCGTCTCGGTCTGACGGCATACGCGCGCTCGTCGGCCGGCTCAAGCGGACGCGCCCATCGACCTACCGCCACTGCGTGCGCACCACGCGGCTGTCGCGCCGGGTCGGGGTCGCGCTCGGCTTCGACGAGCCGCGCCTGCGCCAGCTCTCGCTGACGGCGATGATGCACGACATCGGCAAGATACTCGTCCCCGAGCGGATACTTTCGCGGCCACGCCGGCCGACGCGCTTCGAGCGCTTCGTCCTGAACCTTCACCCGAGCTTCGGCGCGGCGCTGATGTCTTACTACGGGCTCACGGCCGAGCTGCGCATACGGACGCAGCACCACCACGAGCGTTGGGACGGGCGCGGCTACCCGCACCGCCTCGGCGGGACGGACATCCCCCTGATGGCGCGCATCGTCCAAGTGACGGACACCTTCGACGCGATGGTCGACCAGCGCGAGTACAACAAGCCGCGCACGCAGGCCGACGCCGTCGCCGAGCTTCGCCGCGAGTCCGGCAAGCAGGTCGACCCGCGCATCGTCGAAGCCTTCCTCGACACTCTCCCCAAGGAGTGAGAGACCCGTGAGCAACTGGATGAGACGCCGCATCGAACGCTCCCGCGCACGCTGCGGGAAGGTCTCGGCGGCGCGGAAACCCCGCAAGAGTCAGGCGGCGGAAAAACAGACGCAGCCCGCCGACATCGCCCCGCCCGAACCCACCGCCAAAGACGACTGAACGCGTGGAACGCGGAAGGCCGCGCGACCCGTGGGTGCTTAATAACCCGCGGGTCGCCGCCGCGCGCGTTTGTACGGTCGGCGACGCCTGCAAATTTTCTTGGAGCCACCCGCGTTAAACGTTGCGCCCCCGTCCGGAATTTGTTATACCAACTCACCATTTCTTTAATGGGTTTGCGGGCGCGGAATCTTCTCCCTACATACTCGGTCGTTAGTCGTTCATACCTGCGGCATCTTCTTTCGGTGCATGCGTCTCAGGCCGTGAGTCCCAACCGACTCTTTAAACCACAACCGGGGATACACCTCGCAAACGACACTCGGAGGAGTCTGAATGAAACGTAAGTTGATTTTCACGTCTGCCCTTACCTCATTGATCCTGACACTGGTCATCGCCGGCGCCAGCGCCCAAAACCCTTCCGAAACCGCCTTCGACAACGCTAACGAGAACGCCTCCTTCATGCAGTGCGGCACCAAAGAGCCGACCGAGAAGGAGAAGAAACTCATCGAAAACAACTCCAAGCGGATGCGCGAGATGCGCGCCGCCGTCGACCCCGCGTCCTCCCTCGAACGCTCGGCCGGCTCGGTCGCGGTCAACGTCTACTTCCACGTCATCACCAACCGTAAGGGACAGGGCAACGTCTCGCAGACGGCCATCGACAACCAGATCAAAGTCCTCAACGACGCCTACGCGGGGCTCACGGGCGGCGCCAACACGCCCTTCCGCTTCCAGCTCGCCAGCGTCGACCGCACGTCGAACGACAAGTGGTACGGCGCGGTCATCGGCTCGCGCAACGAGCAGCAGATGAAGAACGCGCTGCACAAGGGCACGGCCCGCGACCTGAACTTCTACACCAACGGCATGGGCCAGGGTCTGCTCGGCTGGGCCACCTTCCCCTGGGAGTACGCGGGCGCGCCGACGATGGACGGCGTGGTCTGCCACTTCGCGACGCTGCCGGGCGGCACCTACTCGCCCTACAACCTGGGCGACACGGCGACGCACGAGGTCGGCCACTGGCTCGGCCTCTACCACACGTTCCAGGGCGGCTGCACCGTGACGAACGACGAGGTCTCGGACACCAACGCGCAGGCGTCCTCGACGAGCGGCTGCCCCGTCGGCCGCGACTCGTGCCAGATCGACGGCCCTGGCCGCCTCGACCCCATCGAGAACTTCATGGACTACAGCACCGACTCGTGCATGTTCCTGTTCACCGCGGGACAGTCGGTCCGCATGGACGACAAGCACGCGGCCTACAGGTTCTAAACCGAGAGGCGGCGACGCCCCTCCCAACGCGGATGAGAAAGGGCGCTCGCTCGCGGGCGCCCTTTCCCGTCTCGCGAGGCATCGAAGACTCGTATGCGTCACACACCTTTTCTGCGCCGCCTGTCGTTGAGCGCCGCGTGCGCGCTGCTGTCCACGCTCTTCCTCGCGTGCGACACGGGCGCGCAGAGTCAGTCGGACACCGCCGCCGCCATGAGAAGTCAGCAGAACAAACAGCCCCCCGCCCCCCGCGCCGAGGCGACGCCGCGCGCCGACGGCGTGAGACTCGTCACGGTCGAAGAGCTGAGCCGCCTCGTCGCGGAGGGCGGCGCGGTCGCGCTCGACGTGCGCGGCAGCGTCGAGTTCGAGATGGGGCACATCAAGGGCGCGCGCTTCATGCCCCTCGGGCTCATCGCCGGCCGCGCGTCGGAGCTGCCGAAGGGCAAGCTCATCGTCCCCTACTGCGCCTGCTCGGCGGAGCAGATCAGCGCGCGCGCCGTGCAGGAGTTGAAGAAGCAGGGGGTCGAGAACGCCGCGGCGCTCGTCGGCGGATGGGACGCGTGGGTGGAGGCGGGTCTGCCGGTCGAAGGCACGAACGTCACGCCCGCGCCGGGCGAGAGTCGGAACGAGAATCAGAACGCCCCGGGCGGCGCGGCGGGCGGCCAGCGCGGCGGGCGCGTGGCCCCGCCCGAGGGTCTCAAGTGCGGCCTCGACGACCTCACGCTCTACGACGGCGAGGTCGTCGCATACGAGCGGAAGCCCGGCTCGACCTTCCTCCGCATCGACACCAACTTCGACACGACCGAGGAGGTGACGCTCAGGCACCCGGGGACGGACGACCCGTCGAGCCTCTTCCTCATCAACGGCGAAGCGTTCGCGGCCGCCGACTGGCGAAAGGTCGAGCGCGCGAAGTACAAACTCCGCCCCGGCATGCGCGCCAACGTCTGGGTCTGCGTCGGCGACCCGGCCGTCCAGCCCGTCGTAGACTGGCGGCCCGACGACACCGGCGCGAACCCGCGCAGCAGGTAGACCGCCGAACTTTCGACTTATGGAAATCAAGACCGTAAACACGCGGAACGCGCCGTCACCGGGCGGGCACTACTCGCAGGCCGTCGTCTACAACGGGCTGGTCTTCGTCTCGGGGCAACTCTCCATCGACCCGCGAACCGGCGAGAAGAAGCTCGGTTCCATCGAGGAGCAGACCGAGCAGGTGCTCAAGAACGTTGGCGAGATTCTGAAGGCGGCGGGCAGCGACATGAGCAGGGTGCTGAAGATGACGGTCTACGTCTCGGACATCGGCCTGTGGGAAGCCGTGAACGAGGTGTACGCGAGGGTGTTGGGCGAGCACCGGCCGGCGCGCGCCGTGATTCCGACGGGGGAGCTGCACTACGGATTCCTGATAGAGATCGACGCCGTCGCCGCCGCGTACGACTGACGACGCCCGGGCCCCGACCTCACTTCAACACAGACAGGTAGGCTTTCCACGGCCCCACGGCCGCGCCGTACTGCTTCGCCATCGTTCTCGCGATCTGCGCGATGTGGTCGAGGTCGTGTACGACCCACGTCGCCAGCAACTCTTCTAAAGTCACCTCACCCAATTCCGGGTGCCTCCCGCGCCGCTCAAGGTCACCCGCCGCGATGTTCAGCCCGCGGAGGGCGCGGAGGTTCTCCGACCTCAACTCCGCGAACGTACCCAGCAGCTCCTCAAGGCTCTTCCCCCTGCTCGCCTCGAATTGGGCGAACCTGTCGAAAGGCTCGAACGGCTCCGGCTCCGCGTCCCTGAGAATGAGTCTGACGCGTGGAATCCAGTCGGTACGCTCGCCGTGAATGAGGTGGCCGACCACGTCGAACGGCGACCACGTTTGCTCCCCCTCGTTGCCCGAGAGCCATTCGGCGGGGAGGTCGCCCAGCATTGTTCTGATTACGGCGGGGGTGCGTGACAGAAGGTCTGTGGCGTGTTCAAGGTTAAAGCGCATCTAGTCTCTCCACGGCAATATTATCCTTCGCCTCGGCGGCCTCCCGCGCCGCAAGGTCGTTCAGGAAAGCTGCGCGCCGCATCGCCCGCAGAAGTTATGCCCCTGTCGAACGGGGCCGCCGCAAGTCACGCAGCGTCGGGTTAAAGCCTGACCGCCGGGCGGCACACTGTTTTCCCGCCCGGCGGTTAATGCCCCTTTAGAATCGGCGGGCGCGGTCGCGCTCACGGCGCGTTGCGCCACGTCGCGGAAGCCGGGCGCCTGTGCATACAGCCTCTGAAACTCCCTGTTCGCCTGACTCCTCCTGCCGGTGTTTTCGTACGAGACGGCCCGCCAGTACCTTGCTTCGTTCAGCAGTTGCGGGCTGCGATTCTTTTTGCTTCGCAGCGCGTCGGTCAGTACGGCCGCGGCCGCCTCGTGCATTCCTTTTTCCTGCAACGCACGGCCGTGAAGAATCGCCGTTTCGAGCGTCACGTCGTCGGACACCACGCAACCGCCGGCGCGCTCGACGACCCCGTCCCAAAGCCCCCTGTGCGCGTAAAGCTCGCACAGGGATAAGGTCAGCGCCGGCTCGCCCGCTATCTCTTCGACCTCCTCCAACACGCCTATCGCCTCTTCCAGCCTGTCCTGCTTCTGATACAGCTCGGCTAAAAGCAGTGCGGCGCCCAGACCGTCGAGCGCGACGGTGGCGACGACGCTCGGCGTGATGCAAACCCTGAGCGCGGCTTCGTGCAGGTACTTCCTCATCAGCGGCGTCGGAAACTCAAGGTCGGCGCGCACGATGCTTTCGAGCCACGCGACGGCCTGCTCGTCGCCGCCGGGGCGCGTCGCCAGCAGCGACGCCGCGTAGAGACCGCCGCCCGCGTCCTTCTGCCCGGCCGCCAGAAAATGCTGTAACGCCTCTTCGACCTGACCCGCCTGATAGTCTCTGAGCCCTTCGACAAAATCCTTCTCGTGCTGCGGAGCCAGAAAGCCGGGCGAAGGTATCTGCGGCGGCGGCGCCGGCGGCGGGTTGTTGCCCCCCCCGCGTCCTGACGCCCGCCCCCGCGCGCGGCCTCGCCGACCCACCCGCCAACTGCGTCGAGTAGCTTAGCCCCGTGCCGGGGATGCCGGTCGTCAGGCGCGTGCCCCGAGGCCCCACGCCCACGCGCAGGCCCTTCACGCCGGCGCTCACGCCCGGCCCGCTTTTACTGATGTTGAGCCGGATGAATTTCCCCAGGCGGATGCTCTTGCCGAATCGAAAGCCCATGCAACCTCGTACGACTCGTCGCGCCCTATTGAAATACCAACTGGCGGCGCGTGGCGACGTCAAAGATCACGTCACGGTCTCTGGGTCGCTGGACGTAGCGGAACTGCTTGAGGCTCGCCTCTTCGCGCAGACGGTCGAGGCCGATGCGGAAGCCGGGGGCGGTGCCTTCGGCGATGAGCCACGCCTGCCCGTCCCATTCGAGCCAGAGGTCGTTGCGCGCGGGGAAGTCGCCCTGCGGGACGGCGACCGTGATGTGGCCGGGCGTGTAGACGAACAGGTAGTCCTCGCCCATCTGCTCAAGCAGCGAGCCGAGGAGGATGGCCTTGTTGCTGCAATCCGACTCGCCCGACATCAAGACCTCGTTCGGCCTCTTTAACAGCTCGAAGTTGTAGGTGGCCTCGCGCTGGTTGTACTCGATTTCGCGCGAGACGAAATCGAGCACGCGCTGCACGCGCGCCTCGCGCGCGCCCTCGCCGTCGGCCGGCAGGTCGCGCGTCAGCTCCTCCACGAAGCGGCGCAGCGAGGGCTCGTCCGGTCGCGCGACGAGCGCGCCGTGGTTGGCGAAGACGACGGGCCGCCCCTCGCGGCTCTGCCCCGTCTGCGCGTTCATCCGCCCGCCGAAGATGCTCTTGTTCTGGAGGAAGTCGCTCAGCTCGCGCATGTCGAGCGTGTAGGTCGCCGGCCCGAAGGTGAACCTGAGGACGGTCGCCGGGTCGAACCTGACGTTGTCCAACGGCGTCTTGAAGAAGAAGTGCTTCTCCGCCGACCGGCGCAGCGAGTAGTCGCCGAGGCGTAGCCGCCCCGCGCCGTCCTCGTTCGCCAGCACGAGCCGCTTCGGGTCGATGACGAAGCGTGCCACCGTCACGTCGAACGTCTCGCCGGTCAACTCCGGCTCGGGGGACGAGAAGTAGACCTCGCGCGCGGGGACTTGAACCAGCTCAAGCTTCGCGGGGCCGAGCACCTGCTCGGCCAGCTTCGTCCCCACGAAGCCGGGCTGTGCGAGGCAGGAGAGCAGCGTGTCGCGCGTGCTCTCGTCGAGCGTGGGCGGCGCCAACTGCTTCCGCATCGATCCGAGCTTTCCGCCCGCGTCGGAGCGCAGCTTGTAGATGGCCCACCCGCCGCCGCCGAGCGTGACCGTGAGGACGGCGGCCAGTATCAGCTTCCACGTTCTCGAACCCGAGGTCACGTCGCTTCCGAGTGTGAAGAGAGGGAGGTCGGGCCGCGCCGATTCGGGGGCGCGCGCCTCCGCGGCGCGCGCGTCCGGGGCGGGGACTTCCGGGGCGTCGCCGTCGAGCGGAGAGCCGCAACGCTCGCAGGCTTGGGGCGTCAGCCAGTTGACGAGGCCGCAGCGGGGGCATTTCGTGTTACTCATTGATTTCTCCGGCGGGGTTTGAGGCCCGCGTCACGTCTCTCGAAAAAGGTGAAGGCGTCACCACTCCGGGCGGGAGTAGAGCAGACCTCTTCAGGGCCGCTCATATTAAAACCTAACTTAAACTCAATCTCAACACACACTGCGTTTTTCCCGCGCGTGTGCCCGCCTTCAAAAGTCCAGCCTCAGTCCGACGCGCACCGTGCGCGGGCGGAGCGTGCGCGTCGGCGTGAGGAAGCCTTCGGCGAAGGCGCGGCGCTGCTCGTCGGTCGCGGCGGGGCGCAGCGCGTCGAAGCCGATGAACTCCGCGCCGAAGGTGTAGACGGTCTTGTTGAGCAGGTTGTCGGCCTCCACCGTGGGGCGGAGGCGCGCGCGTTCTGAGAGGCGGAACTCGCGCGCGACGCTCAGGGAGAGGGCGAAGAGCGCGGGGCCGCGCCCGGCGTTTCGCGGCAGGTCGCCGGTCCGGCCGACGGCCGGGAGCCGGAAGGCTTCGACGAGGCGCGGGTCGAGCGGCTCGCCGGGTCTGCGCCAGCGTATGAGGCGCGGGTCGCCCGCGAACGACGGGCGGTCGTTGGACACGTCGTCGAGGTTGCGGTCGTCCCCGCCGAGCGTGACGTTGAAGGGCGCGCCCGACGCGACGCGCACGACCGCGGCGAGTTCGAGCCGTCCCAGCGCGCGCGGCGCGTCGAGCGTGGCGGCGAGCGAGAGGCGGTGCCGGCGGTCGAGGAGGCTGCGCGCGCGCTCGCCGCGAAAGTCGCCGACGCGCAGCGCGCTCGAAGTGTTGACCACGCCGTCGTCAATCAAACGCGAGAGCGTGTAGGCCGCGCGCAGCGAGCCGCCCGTGCCCCTCTCCGAAAGGGTGAAACGGCGACGCGCCTCTAAGACGAGTCCGTGGTAGAAGCTGTTGCCGATTGAGGCGAGCTGCTCGACCTGCACGCGCGCGGGGTCGGGCCGAAGGGGTTGGAGCGCCGCGAGCGCCGCGTCCAGCGTCGCGTTCGAGCCTACGCTGCCGAGGTTGAAGACCGAGACGGGGACGCCGAACTCTACGACGCGCGCGACGGCGTCCGCCGCCGGCGGCGCGAGCGTGAAGCGGACAAGCTCGCCCGCCGCCGAGGCGTCGTAGACGGGGCGCGTGCCGCCGGGGTCGCGGAAGTTCGCGAAGTCGCGCGAGAGCAGGTACGCGGTGAAGTCGGCGAAGCCCGCCGGGAGGCGCGGCGCGTTGGCGTTGAACTCGCGCCAGAGGCGCAGGCCGCGGTTGAAGGTGTAGCCGGCCTCGACGACGAAGCCGCGCCCGACGTGACGCTCGAAGCCGAGATTAAATTGATAGCTCTCGGGTATTTTCAGATTCGGGTCGAGGCGGCGCGAGAAGTCCGTGAGCCGCGCGCCGAAGTCGCGGACGGGCGGCGAGTCGGCGTCGAGCGTTTCAGGGAAGTGGACGTTGGCGGCGATGAAGGCGCGGCGCTCTGACGGGGGCAGGTTGTTGGTGTCGAACTCGACGACCGTGCGGCCGAGTGTGAAGTCGTCGAGCGTCCGGAGCAGCGCCCGACCATAGAAGACGCCCGCGCCCGCGCGCAGCGCCGTGCGGCCGTCGCCCGTGAGGTCGAGCGCGAGGCCGAGGCGCGGGCCGAAGTTGTCCGTGTCACGCAGGACGCTCTCGCGCTCGTATCGCAGGCCGGCGGTGAGCGTCAAACGTCCGTGCGGGTGCCACTCGCCCTGCGCGTAGAGCCCGGCGTAGGTGTTCCGCTGCACCGACTCGGTGTTGAATCGCTGGCGGAAGCGCGAGGGTGAGTCGGCCAGAAAATCGCCGGCGCTCTCGAAGGTGTACGTGCCCGTGGCGTCCGTCAGGTCGATGAAGGTCGAGCGGACGCGGTGGAGGTCTGCGCCGAGCTTGAAGGCGTGCGCGCCGCGCACGAGCGTCAGAGTCTCCTGAAGCTGGAAGCGCGTCTCCGCGCGGTCGGTCGCGCCCGAGGTCGAGGAGCCCGCGACGAGCGTGCCCGAGCGGTCTTCCAGGCCCCCCGCGCCGAGCGGGTCTTCGATTTGGACGAGCACGACGGGGCGCGCGCCGGCCGCGCCGAGCGAAGGGCGCAGACGCGACAACTGTGCGCGGAGCTGGTTGACGGCGCGCGGCGAGATGACGAGGTTGTCGGTGTAGGCGAGCGCGTCCGTGTCGCGCCGGCGGCCTTGCAGGCTCTCGGCGAGGCGCAGGCCGCCGCCGAATTGGCGCAGGTTTTTGGAGCGCCCGAGCTGAAGAAGAAAAGTCCCGTTGTGTGCCGCCGTGTAGTTGTGGTCGATGCGCGCGGTGAGAGCGGTCGAGTCGTGCGGCGTCGAGACCCGCTCGACGAAGGGCGCGAGTTCGGCGGGCGCGTTGTGCGGCGTGGCCCCGGCTTCAAGAGCCTCGAAGCGGCGACCCGTGAGCGTCGTCGGGCGCGGCAGGGGGAACGCCGCGTTCTGTTCGACGGGGACGAGCGCGTCGATGAGCGCCGAGTCTAGAAAGCGGTCGCGCTCGTAAGCGGCGAAGAAGAAGGTGCGGCCGCGCCCGTCGTAAGCGAGCGGCCCGAACAGGCGCGCGGGAAGTCTCAAGGGGCCGCCTACGTTGAAGCCGGGGCGGTGCTCCTGTAGCGGAAGACGCTTGAGCCCGCGGCGGTTGTTGTTCCAGGTGTTTACATGTAGGGCGCAATTACATGCTCTCGGGCGAAGAAATAGGGGCGTCCACCGCGGACGCCCCTATTTCGTTGTGCCCCTAGCCGTGCCCCTAAGAGCGGGCGGAAAGCGGCAAAATCACTTATCACCCTACGGCCCGAAGCTCCTCGCGCCCCTTCAGTGGTCGGTGCCGGTGTAGAGGTTGTGGAACCTCAGATAGCCCGACGTGTTCGTCGACTGGATGTTGGCGCCGAGGGTCGGCTGCGTGTTGAAGTAATTGATTTTCCCGCGCACGTCGCCGGCCGTGTGGATGTCGATGTCCTTGTTCGCCTGCGCCCCGTACCAGAGCCCCGCCGCCGCCTCGTTGCGCTCGCCCGTCACGGTTAGGAAGAAGGTCGCCTTCTGGGCCAGCGTCCCCGTCGTCTTGATGATGGACGGCACGGACTCGTAGTGCACCCGCCCCTGGTTGAGGTGGCCGCCGGCGGTCGGCACGATTACGTTTTTACTCTTCGAGCAGATTACGTCGAGCTTCGCGTGCTCCGAGAGCTGGAAGCAGTTGTACCAGCCGAAGACACTGACGCCCTCGGCCTTCACCTGCGCGTGGTTGTTGACGCCGGGGAGGATGATGAAGGTCGATTGACTGTTGGTCGGCTCGGTTATAGAGCCGAACAGTTCGTTCGTGTCGCCCTGGATGTTCTCCAGGGTAACGTCGATGCAGTTGTTGAAGTTGAGCGCCGAGATTTGCGAGTTCGGCCCCGCGCGGATGTAGAAGTTGCGCAGCTCGGGCGCCGCGTAATTGAAGTTGGCGAGGCCGCCCCCGCCAATCGTCGAGACGTACGCCCGACAGTTGAGCCACGACGGGAACGTGCCCGAGGAGGTCTTCGACGTGATGCGCGAGATGTCTATGACGACGCCCGTCCACGGTGGAGCGTTCTCGCTCGTGCGCGTCACGAACTCTCCCTCCCAGATGGGCGAGTAGGGCGCGTTGCCGCTCCCGTTCATCACGTAGGTCAGCACGGCGTTGGTCGTGCCGTTCACGGGCCTGTTGCAGCGGTAGACGCCGCGCGGGAAGAAGGTCTTCGCGCCCGTGGCCGACGCGTCGAGACTCGCCTGCATGGCCCCGCAGTCGTCGTGCTGGACGGTCGTCCCGGAGGCGACGGTGCGCGACGTGGCCGGCGTCACGGTCAGGGCGCCCCCGGCGACGGCCGTGATCTCCCCGACGTAGTCGTCCGTACCCGCGCCCGCGTCATAGATGAGCACGCCCTGCCCGACCTGGAAGCTCGCAGCAGAGACGACGTTGACGGTGGTCGCGCCGGCCGTGGTCGAGCCGGAGGTCGTCGTCGTCGTCTCCGAGCCTGACGCGCCGAAGTCCTCCTTGATGTCGAAGGTGTAGGTCTTCGCGCTCGTCGAGCCGGCCGAGGAGGACGAGGCCGACGAGAACGGCCAGGTCGAGCCCGACGCCTCGTTGTAGAGCGCGGTGCTCTGCTGGGAGTTCAGCAAAGACTTCCAGAGCCCCAGCTCGTCCACGCGCGCGGAGAGGTAGTCGCTCCCGGCACGCCCCAGCTCGAAGGGCGAGTTCGAGTCGTTGACGTTTCCGGCGAAGGCGGCGCTCGCTGTCGCGCCGCGGTCGAGGCGGATGTTGATCGTCGCGGCCGCGGGGTCGTGCCACGCCTCGACGAAGTGCCACACGCCGGTCGTGATCGAGCTGTTGGCGGTGAAGACCTCGGTCGCCGTCGCGCCGTTCCAAACCGTAAACCCCAGCCGGTGCGACCCCTTGTTGTAATAAACTTGATACTCCGACAATGTGCCCCCGCGTTTCGATACGATGCCGGGGTTGTTGGCGCTGGGCTCCAGCTCATTGTAGAACCAGAAGGCGAGGTAGAGCGGCTGCCCCGCGGAGGCCGAGAGCGCGGCCGAGTCGGGGGCGGCGGCGTAGCGCGAGGAGGCGTCGTAGAACGAGGGTGCGCTGCCGACCTTACCCGCGCCAGCGAAAGAGCCCGACGGCGTTATCACGTCCGCGCCCGCCGAGTTCTGGTAGGCGGCGCCGCCCGACTCGTCGAGCTTCCAGTAGCCGACGGCCTGAGTCCTCAAGCCCCCCGCGCCGCCGTCCGGGTCCACCCACGTCGGCAGCCCCGATACGACCTCCAGCGTCTGACCCGCGGCGCCTGCCGCCAGGCGCGCGAGCTTCCCCGCCGAGTCCCTGTAGTAGATGTCGCCGGCGGCGTCGCCGCCGACGGAGAACTGCGTCGCGCCGGCGCCGATGGCCGACTTGAGCGCCGCCTCGCTGACGAACGTGTAGCGCGCGGCGAGGTTCGTGTCGGTCAACTTAGTGGTCGAGAGCGTGACGGCGGTCGTTGAGGCCGGGATGTCGTAGACGCCGAGCGACTCTCCGCGCCCCGTCGAGTCGTTGAACCAGACCTGGTAGTAGGCCGCCGGGCTCATCGACCTCGACGGGTAGACCTGCACGGTGAAGGCGCCCGACGAGTTGAGCGCGGCCGATACGCTCGCCCCCACGGGCGAGAGCCCCGCCGGCGTCGTGGCCTGCTGCGTCAGGATGAACGTCACCTTGCCGGAGCGGGGCCCGCCCCCGGGGTCGGTGATGGTGCCGGTGACGGTCGTCTTCTGCGTAGTCACCGAGAGCGTCACCGTGCCGGCCGCGCTCGTCTCCCCGCCGCTCGTCACCGTGTAGTTGAAACTGTCGGAGCCCACGTAGCCGCTCGTGGGCGTGTAGACGACGTAACCCGTGGCCGTGTTGAGAGAAGACAGCGCGCCGTGCGCCGGGCTTGAGGTGGTCGCGAAGACGAGCGACGTGCCTTCGGCGTCACTGCCCTGAAGGGCGATGACGCTCTGGCGGTTCGCGGGGACGGCCGTCGAGAACGAGGCCGCGACGGGGACGGTGAAGGCGCGCGCGGGCGCGGCCGCGCCGAGCAGCACGCACGCCGCGAGCAGGGCTGAAAGGATGGGGTAGGCGAGTCGTCGCATGGTTTCGGTCTCCTTCGTGGCTCTGAAAAAAAGTTAGAGGGGGATTTGCTCTCGCCCGAACGGGTCGCCGCCGCCCGAGCTGCCGCCCGCGCCGGCGTCGTCGGCGAAGGTGAAGGCTTGCGCGTCAGACTCGGCCCCGAAGGGGCCGTCGGTCGAGGACGAGTGCGAGACCCTCACGTAGATGGTCTGCGCCTCCGTCTCGGTGTCGGCGCGGTTGACGACCACGACGCGGGAGAGCCCCGCGCCCGCGGCCGCCGTGATGGTTTCGGCGGCGCCCGTCATGTCGGCGTTGTCGGCGACGCGCACCTTGCGCCGGAGGGCGAACTGCGAGTAGCCGCCGACCTCCAGCGTGATCTCGGTCTGCGACGCCTCGCCGGCCTGCGTCACCGTCGGGGCGGCGGTCTCGCGCTGGACGAGCACGGTCATCTGCGTCGCGGCCTCGCGCAGCGACGGCGAGTCGGGCGTGCCGTCGGCGGCGTAGGCGCGGACGATGACGCGCAGGTTATGGTCCTCGTAAGGGGTGTTTTGAAAGACTATCCGCGCCGTGGGGGCGAAGCGCCCGAGCGGGCGCAGGGCGCCGACGAGCCCGCCCGTCGCGGCGTCCACCTCCTGCACGAACACCTCGACCTCGTGCGCGTCCACGGTCGCCTCCGGCATCCAGTCGGACTCGCCCATCTCGCGCGCCACGATGTTTTCGCCGTCGGAGTCTTCGACTACTAAGTCCATCGCGTTACACCGTCACCTTCAGGCACGAGCCGCAGCGCCCGTTGTTCTCGTCCTTGAACGTGAAGCGGAGCGTCCGCCCGGCCGCCACGTCGACGGCCGCGCCGGGGACGGTGCCGTTCGCGTCCGTCTCCGTTTCGTCGAGGAGGGCGCACGCGGGGTCGTCGGTCACGTCGCGCACCTCGACCGTCACGTTCGCGGCGTTGGTGACCGCGCCGGTCAGCCGGTCGCGGAAGTAAACCTGAAAGCTGGGGTAGTTACTCATCAGCTCCTCGCCAGTTGAATGATGACCTGGTCGTTCGTCGTCTCTACCGACGCCATCAGCACGGGGCGCGGACGCTCGCCGGGGAGCCCGCCGGGGTTCGGTTCCGGGAACGGGTCGTTAGGGATGACGCCGCCCGGCGTCCCCGGCACGAGGTCTTCGGTCTGCGCGTAGTAATCGACGGGGTAAGCCTGCGCGCTCACCTCGACGAGCAGGGACGGGAGGCGGCGCACCGAGCGGACGCGGAAGTACTCGAACTTCTGGGCGCCGGTGCGGCGGTTGACGAGCGAGCGCGAGAGCACGCGGATGACCTTCGACTTGTAGAGCCCGAGCGTCTGCGTGAAGAAGGTCTGAAACCTTATCCGCTGGTTGTTGACGAGCCCGCCCTCGTCGAACTCGCCGAGGTCGCGGAGCAGTATCCCGAGGCGCGACGCCTCGCCGACGTTCGTGACGCCGAGCAGGCCGTAGGGCTTCTCGACGGCGCGGCGGCCGGTGTCGCCGAAGGCTTTCCCGGCGCGCTGCTGTTGCTCTACGTCGTCGAAGAGGAGCGGCTCCTCGCGGTTGCCCTTCGCCTCGTTGTCGAAGGTGACCTTGACGGCGTTCGCCAGCTCGCGGTCGGAGGTCGCACCCTTCCTGAGCGTGGATTTGCCCTCGCCGTGCTCACCCTCGCGGACGATGTTGGGCTCGAAGCCGGAGCCGTCGTAGTCGGTGAAGACCTGCGCGGCGTCGAGTTCTTCCTGCGTGAGCTTTTTCAGCGGGAAGACTCTGAGCTTCCCTTCCCACGGGAACGGCACGGTGCAACGCCCGGCGAGGCAGATGTCGTTTATCTGCTGCTGCGCGCTACGGTCAATCAACTCGGCGTTCCAAGATGAGCGCGGCCCGGTGTAGGTGTTGCCGTCCTTGTCCCTGTAGGTAATCGTCTCGGCGTGCCACGCGGCGAGGGAGATGAAGTCCTGCTGGACGAACCGGCGCACGTCCGCGCCGAGCCCGTATCGCTTGTGGCGGTAGACGTGCTGCAAGGCCCACGCGCGCTCGACGGGGTACTGAAGGACGAAGTCCGCGGGGTCTTCGCTCGCGTAGGCGCGCACGTCGTCAACCCCTTCGGCCGGAATCTCTACCTGAATGCTGGCCGGGTCGGTCTTACTGAAGTCGCCCTGCAAGACGACGTTAAGAATGGCCGTGCTCGAATAGTTGTTGGCGTTGACGGTGAAGCCGGTCGAGGGCTGGCGCGCCACGCCGAGGCGCGTGGAGTAGTGCTGCGGCTGGACGGGCGTGTTATTCGCCTTCGGCTGGCCGAGCCAATGCAGCCGCCCTTCGGAGATGGCGTAGAGCAGTTTGATGCTCCCGCGCTCGGGGTGCGAGGGGTTGCCGACCTCGACGACGTAGGCGAGCAGGTCTAAGTCGCGCACGGTGCGCTGGTTGAAGATGACGCGCAGCGGGCGCTTGAGACGGGTCTCGTTCCCGCGCGAGGTGGCGACGACGCCGCGGGAGCCGATGCCGTACGAGGCGATGCCGGTGTCGAAGCCGAGCCACGAGAGCGAGTCGCCGAGGCGCGCGACACAGTCGGGGCGCACGCGGCGCGGGCAGGGCGGCAAAAGCTCGCTCCCGGGGACGCCGACGCTCCCGCCGATGTGGAGATTCCACGGGCAGTCGTGCTCGTCAATCTCCGCCTGCGTCGAGAGCAGCCCGCCGAAGACGGCCTGACACGTCTGGAAGAAGGCGCGGCGAGGGAGCGGAAGATGCACGCTCATGAAGCCGTTCTCGGCCGAGGCCG
>DASWNR010000256.1:0-2329 GCA_036399155.1 Pyrinomonadaceae bacterium | reverse complement strand
AATGCGAGTCTTCAATCTATCGCGGCTCAGGTGTCGGTTATAGAAGAGGACGAAGCAAAGAAGTTTGAATTCGACTTTTC
Organism: Pyrinomonadaceae bacterium; assembly: GCA_036399155.1. Lineage (GTDB taxonomy): Bacteria > Acidobacteriota > Blastocatellia > Pyrinomonadales > Pyrinomonadaceae > QHXN01. The sequence continues at coordinate 2,249 of DASWNR010000256.1, read as the reverse complement.
TCGTCCGTTCCACCGACTGACGATGAGGGAGGCGATTACCGAGTACGCGCCGAACGACGCGAAGGTCGGCGGCGACGACATCGAGGCTGGCCGCGTCGTCGAACTGTTCGAGCAGTTTGCCGAGCACAAACTGGTTCAGCCGACTTTCATCACAGACTTTCCCAAAGCCGTCTCTCCCCTCTCGAAAGCGTCGCCCGATAACCCCGCAATTGCGGAGCGGTTCGAGTTGTACGTGGCGGGGATGGAGGTGGCGAACGGGTTCTCGGAGTTGAACGACCCGGCGGAGCAGTTGGAGCGTTTCGAGGAGCAGGCGCGGCAGCGCGAGGGCGGCGACGAGGAGGCGATGCAGACCGACCTCGACTACGTCCGCGCGCTCTCCTACGGGATGCCGCCCGCCGCCGGCATCGGCATCGGCATCGACCGCCTGACCATGCTCCTCACCGACCGCCGCTCCATACGCGACGTGATACTCTTCCCGCACATGCGCCCCCGTCAGACCTCGGAAGCCCAGACGGACGAGGACGAAACGCAGGATTCGGACTCGTAAAGGCCGCGACCGACGGGGCGGGTCTCGCGCCCGCCCTCCGCCATTGACAGCCCGCGCGGGCGGGCATATCGTTCATGCGCCTGCCCCTTACGCACGCTCGGCAGGCGGCCTAATCCGAGCCACCTTTGTCGGTCTCGCGGAGAGGGCCACACAAGCTTTAAAGCAACTTCGCAAACCACGCTCAGACGCCCGGGCGGGCGTCTGTACCGGCGTAGAACTATAGGAGGTTCGTAATGAAGAGGGCTTTGAACTCGTCACTGATTCTGGTTCTAGTCTTACTCGCCGGCCCGCCGGCGGCGGCCCGGCAGGCTTCCGACCAGGAGCGCGTCGCAAAGAACAAGGAGACGATTCTCTCGCGTCTGAAGCGCGAGAAGGTGGAATACCGCGGCGTCGGTTCCGGCCTGAGGTTCAAGTCGGAGTGGGTGGATAAGGTGGTCAGGGACTACGCCCACCAGAAACTCGTCCTCGCCGCCGAGTTGTCCGCGGGCGAAAAATACGCGTTGAATAACCGCTGGATATTCAAAGACATGAAAGTCACTTTCCAGGAGCTTTTCAACCTCGGGCCCGAGGACGACGAGAAACTCCTCCCCCTGAGCTACGGCGACGAACTGCTGAACATGATGCCGGGCTATGCGCTCGAAGGGATGACGATTCTCGGGAAGGGCGGGGAGGTTAAAGGGCCTTACAAACGCAGCGCGGCGCTCTCCGGCCCCTCGCTGGCCGCGGCCAACGGCGCGAACCCGGACCTGCTCCTGCTGAGGGCGACGACCTTAATCTTTCCCCTCTACGTCAACAAAGAAGGTAAGGAGAGAATAGCCCTCGGGCTCGCACGCGACGCCTACACCGTGAAGTGGAAGGACATCAAAAACAGGGTCGTCGACGACATGTCCGAGGCCACTTATGCGGACAAGCTCAGCCTCCTGCGTGACTACATCACGGTCGAAGAATTTAAGGAGCTGCACTGAGCGGCGCGGGTTTCGGGCTCGCAGAGGCGGGGTGTTAAGATGCGTGCGCGTCACAAGCCCCGGACAACGCCGAGCCGGCGTCGGGGCCGAAATCTTACAGACCGACCACCCTTAAAGGAGATTCCCCCGAAATGATTCGCAAAGTTTCCCTCGTCGCGGCCGCGGTCGCGCTGGCCGCCTCGTTCGCACTCGCGCAGGACGGCGGGAAGAAGCCCCTGAAGGTCACGGGCTACGTCGTCGATGTGATGTGCGCCGGGATGCACGGCTCGGAGGAGGAGGCCAGCAGGCACCCCAACGCCTGCTCGCTGATGCCCGCCTGCGAGAAGACCGGCTTCGCGGTCGTCGCCGGCGAGAAGACCTACAAGCTCGACGGGCAGGGCAACAAGCTCGCCGCCGAGGCGCTCAAGGCCGCGAAGACGAAGAAGGGTCTGAAGGTCGATGTCGAAGGCACGCTCGAAGGCGAGACACTCCACGCCACGAGCCTCGCCGAGGCGCAGTAGACCGGGCCGAAAACGTCGCGGAAAAATTTCCACGGGCGCGTGTGGGAGTTCGGCCGTCGAATACGCGTTTAGAGTTAAGAGGTGATTCCGGCGGCGTGTTCGCGCTGGGCACGGCGCGCGGCGTCCCCTCCCGGCGGCCTACAGGGTCGTCCTTTTTGTGGGTGCGGGCGGCGCGCGTGCGCCGGGCGGACAAGGGGAGATCCGAGGGCGTCGCCGCGCGCCCGCCCAACAAACGAG
>DASWNR010000255.1:0-11610 GCA_036399155.1 Pyrinomonadaceae bacterium | reverse complement strand
GCTTGAAAAGTCCCAGGTGTTGGTAAGCTACCGGCGCGGCCTCCCCAGTGCGACCGGTGACACCTATCAGGGACGAATTCTTTCTCCGCGTTGACAGTCCGTCAGCACATACCTACCGAGACTTCCGCGTTTCCGACTGCGGTGAATCATTACGGCCCACGGACATTTATCGGCTCACTGTCCCTGCTTAATCCTTATTACTCCCAAGAGAAGATGAGATGCCTTACTACCTGAACAACCGAAAGCTGATGCGAGGTCTCGCCACACCGCTGTCATTCATTCTGGCAGGCGTCATAGTTATTTCGTGCCACCTCGCGGGCGGGCCCCTGGAGGGCGCGCGGGCCGCCACCTCTCGGCAGAGCCCCGCCCGGGCTTCCGCCGCGGCCGCTCAGTGGACGCGCAGCGGCCCGCACGGGGGTACGCTCACGGCGATAGCCGTCTCGCAGAGTGCGCCCGCCACCGTCTATGCGCACGTCAGCGCGGCGGGCGCGTATTACGACACCACGCCGACCGGCTTCTTCAAGAGCACGGACGGGGGGTCGCACTGGACTCGGATGGGCTACCCGCCGCTCCCCGTCTTCCCACATCGCTTCCTCTCCCTCGCCGTCGACCCCACCGACCCGGACGTCGTCTACGCGGGCACGGTGCGCAGCGGCATCTATAAGACCACCGACGGCGGCGTCACCTGGTCTGGGTCGTACGGGTTCCAGGAGCGCGAGGTGACCGCGATAGCGATCGACCCCGTGAACACCTCGACGGTCTACGCGAGCTTCTCCGGCCGGGGCTTTTACAAGAGCACCGACGGCGGCGTCACCTGGGCTTCCCCGGGCAGCGGCAACGGCCCAGGCTTCGGCGTGCGGGCCATCCGCATCGACCCTTCTAACCGGAGCATCATCTACACGGCCTCCGGGGGCGGCGGGGTCTTCAAGAGCACAGACTCCGGCGTCAACTGGACGCGCAAGGGCACGGGGCTCTCCTTCGCCTCGGTCGCCGACCTCGTCATCGACCCCTCCAACACCTCGACCCTCTACGTCGGCACCTCGCGTGGCGTCTTCAAGAGCACCGACGGCGCGGACAACTGGGTCGCGAGCAGCGCCGGGCTCCCGCTGAATGACAGCTCGTTCTTTATCGCGATCAACCCGGCGAGCCCTTCGACACTCTACGCCGTCAACTACTACTACGCGCCCGGCATTTTCAAGAGCGCCGACGGCGGCGCGACGTGGACGCACGTCGGTGCCGCCGCGACTCGGTTCAGCCTGCTCGCCGTCGGCGCCGACGGCGAGAACGTCTACGCCGGGAGTTTCAGCGGCGGGATGTTCAGGAGCGCGGCCGGCGGCCCCTGGGCCGAGGCCAACGAGGGCCTGCCCTACGCCTCCGTCAGGCACGTCGTCGCCGACGCGAACAACCCGGCGCGGGTCTACGTCGGCAGCGGCCAGGACGTTTACCGGAGCGAAGACCGCGGCCAGAGCTGGGGCGTCTCCGCCCTGCCCCTCTACGAACGACCGATCATGGGTCTCGTCGCCGACCCCTCGCAGCCGTCCACGCTCTTCGCCGCGCCCGACTACGTCGGCGTGTTCAAGTCCGACGACGGCGGGCTCAACTGGAAGCAGGTCATAGACGCGGGCAACATCAACATCCAAGCGCTGGCCATCGCCCCCTCGCGGCCGCACAACCTCTACTTCTCCACTTACGGCTTACGCCTCTACAGGGGCGCGGAGGGTGGCGAGGCGTGGACGGAGATCAGCAGCCGCCCGGGCAGCGTGACGGCCTTCGCGGCCGACCCTTCTAACTCGTCGGTCGTCTACGCGGCGGGCATCAACCTGTACAAGAGCACGAACAGCGGGACGAGCTGGAGCGGGCTCTTCGCTTACGACGCGACCACCGTCTCCGAGGTCAACGGCATCCTCGTCGACCCGTCGAGCCCGTCCACGCTCTACGTCCACAGCTCGGGGTCGGCGGCGCCCGTCCGCAAGAGCACGGACGGCGGGCTGAGTTGGGTCAACGCGTCCGCGGGGCTGCCCGCGACGGGCGCGTCGGGCTCCTACAGCGTGAGTGCGCTCATCTTCGACCCGGTCAAACCGTCCGTCCTCTACGCCGCCTGTCGCGGCACGGCCGAGGCCGGCGGCGGCGTCTACCGCAGCGCCGACGGGGGGGCGAGCTGGGGCGCCTTCAACCCGCCGCTCGCAAACGTCAACGCGTTGGCCTTCGACCTTTCGGGCAGGACGCTGTACGCGGGCGCCGACGGCGGCCTCTTTAAGGCCGCGACGGACGCGGCCCCCCTCACCTTCTCCACAGACCTCTTTACGGCGGGCGAGTCGGCGGGCACGGCGACCGTCACCGTGACGCGCGACAGCGGCGCCGGCGCGGCGGCGGTCAACTACGCCACCTCGGACGGAACCGCCACGGCCGGCGCGGACTACCACGCGGCCTCCGGCACGCTCGCCTTCGCCGACGGCGAGACGAGCAAGACCTTCGACGTCACGATCCTCGACGACACGACCGACGAGTTCGACAAGGCCGTGCGCCTGACGCTCACCTCCGCGGACGGCGCCGTCCTGGCCCGCGCCTCGCTCGTCATCATCGACGACGACCTCCCGCCGGCCCTCACCGTCGGCGACGTGAGCGCCCACGAAGGCGACTTCGACACCACGGAGTTCGTCTTCCACGTCTCGCTCTCGTCTCCGTCGGCGAAGACGGTCACGGCCAGCGTCAACAGCGCCAGCGGGACGGCGGTCAGCGGCGGGGGCGACCTCTTCGCCTACGCCGGCCCTTACGTCCTCCAGTTCAACCCCGGCGAGACCGACAAGACCGTCACCATCCTCGTCCGTGGGGACCTGGAGGTCGAGCCGGACGAGGACTTCTTCGTCAACGTGAGCAACGTGGTCAACGCCACGGCGGCCGACGCGCAGGGTCGGGGCGTCATTCTCAACGACGACGCGACGCCGACCGTCTCGCTCTCGATCAACGACGTGTCGGTGGTCGAAGGTAATTCGGGGACGACGGACGCCGTCTTCACCGTCAGCCTCTCGGCCCCGACGGCGAAGACGGTGAAGGTGGACTACTTCTCGTTCGGCGGTGAGGGCACGGAGCTTCAGCCGTTCGGCGGGTCGCTCACCTTCGCGCCGGGCGAGACCTCCAAAAACTTAACGGTGCGGGTCATCGGCGACACGCGCTTCGAGCCTGATGAGACCTTCAGCGTGCGCCTCGCCAACCCGAGGAACGCGCTCATGCCCGACAACACGGGACTCCTCACCATCCTCAACGACGAGCAGCCGCCCACCATCTCCATCGACGACGTGACGGTCACGGAGGGCGACGCCGGCGAGAAGACCGTCGTCTTCACCGTCTCGCTCTCGGTAGACACCGAGCAGCAGGTCTCGTTCAGCTACGACGCGGTCGCGGGGACCGCCACCGAGAACCAGGACTACGCCCGCGTCTTCGGCGCGGCGCTCTTCGTGCCGACGGTGACTAGGCGGACGATCAGCGTCCCCGTCAAGGGGGACACCATTGACGAGGCGGACGAGACTTTCAGCGTAAGAATCTCGAACCCAACCAACGGTGCGACCGTCGCCGACGGCGAGGGCGTCTGCACGATCATCGACAACGACGGCTCGGGCGGCGCCCCCACCTTCCAGTTCAGCGCCGCCGAGTACAACGTGCAGGAATCGGCCGGCGAGGCGGTGATCACCGTCACACGCTCCGGCGACCTGTCGGCGCCGGCGGCGGTCGATTACACGACCCACCGGAGCAACAACGCGCGCTCGGCCTCAGACCGCTCGGACTACACGGCGGCCGCAGGCACGCTGCGGTTCGGCGCCGGCGAGGGCTTCAAGACCTTCAAGGTGCTCATCACCGACGACGCCTTCGCGGAGCGCGACACGCAGTTCGGCTTCGGCGACGAGTTCATCGACCTCTCGCTGAGCAACCCGACCGGCGGCGGCGCCGCGCTCGGCAACCCGAAGGACGCCTTCATCACCATCGTCGACAACGAGACGGTGACCGGCGCCCAGAACCCCATCGACACGCCGGAACTTTTCGTCCGACAGCACTACCACGACTTCCTCAACCGCGAGCCCGACCCGGGGGGGCTGGCGCACTGGAAGAACGAGTTCACGCAGTGCGGTGCGGACGCGGGGTGCCGCGAGGTGAAGCGCGTCAACGTCAGCGCGGCCTTCTTCCTCTCCATCGAATTTCAGGAGACGGGCTACCTCGTCTACCGCTTCTACAAGGCCGCCTACGGCGACGCGACCTCCCCGAACGTGGAGGGTAGCGTGCCGATCGTCCGCCTCGGCGAGTTCCTGATCGACACACAGCAGATCGGCCAGGGCGTGCAGGTCAACGTCGGCAACTGGCAGCAGCAGATCGCAGCCAACAAACAGGCGTACGCGCTAGACTTCGTCCAGCGCCAGCGGTTCCTGACGGCCTTCCCCGAGGCGATGACGGCCGAGGAGTTCGTGGGCAAGCTTGACCAGAATGCGGGGCAATTGCTCTCGCCCGACGAGAAGGCGCAGCTCGTCTCCTCTCTCGGCTCGACGCCGGCGGACGCCTCGAAGCGCGCCGCGGCGCTGCGGCAGGTGGCCGAGAACGCACTGCTGCGTCAGCGTGAGTTCAACCGCGCCTTCGTCCTGATGCAGTACTTCGGCTATTTGAGGCGTAACCCGGATGACCCGCAGGACGCGGACTTCCGCGGCTGGAACTTCTGGCTCGGCAAGCTCGACGAGTTCAACGGAGACTACGTCCGGGCCGAGATGGTCAAGGCGTTCATCACCTCGGACGAATACAGGAGAAGGTTCGGGCAGTAGGCGGCGCCACACGAAGGTTGATTAGAAAATATTTGACAGCTTACAGCCCGCCCGTATAATTCGCGGGTGCTCAGGCCGGGAATTCTCACAATCAGGTAGGCCACTACCTCACATGCTCGGGTGTGGCGCGTGAAGCTTATCCCGGACGTATTCCTTTCTCTCAGGCAGGGCGCACGTCAGAGGCGGCGGGCGTCGATAACAGACAGGTTTACTCGTCGCCTCTGCGTCGTCAACTCAGTCTCCGTTCGACCCCCAATTCAGAAGGAGGTTAGTCAATGCCTCACGTCAAACACCCGGCTTACACCTGTGTGCTCGCCTTCGGCTTGTTGGTCTGGGCCTGCGCGTCCGGCATCGGCACCGCCCCCGCTTGCGCGCAGGCGGGTTGCTCGTCGGCCGGTTTTGCCCCGGCCACAAACATCACATTCAACGGCGGGACTGCCGTGGCCGTGGCGAAGGGCGACTTCAACGGCGACGGCAACACGGATTTGGTGTCGGCCCTATTCAACTCCGGCACCGTCGCCGTCCTGCTGGGTGACGGGGCGGGCGGGTTCAGCAGAAGGGCGTTCTTAAGAGTCGGGGGCGAACCCGACTCGGTCGGCGTCGGCGACTTCAACGGCGACGGCAAGAGCGACCTCGCGGTCGCCCACTTTTTCCAGTACCAGACCTCGACCGAGGGTAAGGTCTCGGTCTTCACGGGCGCGGGCGACGGCACCTTCTCCGCGCACGTGGAGTTCCCCGCCGGCCCGATCCCGCGCGACCTGGTCGTGAGCGATTTCAACGGCGACGCGAAAGCGGACGTGGCCGTCGCCAACATAGAGGCGAGTGAGATAAGAGTCCTGCTCGGCAACGGGGCGGGCGGCCTCGGCGCGCCCGCCGTGACTGCCGTCGGCTTGGCGGACTTCTCCGGCGTCTACTCGCTCGCCGTCGGCGACTTCAACCGCGACGGCAGAAGCGACCTCGCCGGGGTGAGGGAGAAGAAGCCGCAGCCGCCTGACGGCCCGGGGCGCCTCTCCGTCCTCCTCGGCGACGGCGCGGGCGGATTCACGGCGGGCGACACGCGTGTCATCGGCGGCAACCTCTTTCACAACTATGGCGGCTCCGTGACGGTCGCCGTCGGCGACCTCAACGGCGATGCCTTTAGCGACCTCGCCGCGACTAGCCACACGAGCGGCACCGTCTCCGTCCTGTTCGGCGCCGGCGACGGCACCTTCCCGGCCGCGCAGACTGTCCACACGGGGGGCGAGCCGAGCGCGTTAGCCATCGCCGACTTCAACCGCGACGGCAGGAACGACCTCGCCGTGACCCGCAATCTAAACTCACGGGGCGACAGCGACTTCTCCGTCTTCATCGGCGACGGCGCGGGCGGCTTCAGCGCGGCGGGCAGTTTCTCGCCCGGGGTCGGCCCCTTCATCGGGATCGGCCCCTTAGACGTGGTGGCCGCCGACTTCAACAATGACGGCAGGAGCGACCTCGCGGCCGGCTACTTTTTCGGCGACCTCGCCGTCCTCATCAACAACTGTGGCTCGCCGGCGCCGCAGATGAGTTTCCAGTTCGAGGAATTGGCATACAGCGGCGGCGAGAATGATTTCCCCCTGTTCGGGGCCGTGTTCGTCCGCGTCACGCGCACGGGTCTGATCAGCACTCCCGCCAGCGTGGACTACAGCACCGTGGACGGCACGGCCTCCGAGCGCAGCGACTACACGACCGCCCTCGGCACCCTCAACTTCGAGGAGGGGCAGACCTTGAGCGGCTTCTTCGTGCTCGTCTCGCAGGACTCTCTGGTCGAGGGGAGGGAGCGTTTCACGGTCGCGCTCAGCAACCCCACGGGCGGCGCCGCGCTCGGCGCCCCGAGCACCGCGACCGTGGACATCTTCGATGACGACACGGGGGTGCCGACGCCGAACGTCATCGACGACGCCGAGACCTTCGTCAATCAGCACTACTCCGACTTCCTCAACCGCCCGGCCGACTCCCTCGGCCTAGACTTCTGGAAGGGCGAGATCGACAAGTGCGGCGGGGATTTGGGGTGCATCGACGCGAAGCGGACGCACGTCTCGCAAGCCTTCTTCCTCTCAATAGAGTTCCAGCGGACGGGCTACCAGGTGATCCGCGTCTACAGGGCGAGCTTCGGCGACAGCGCGCAGCACCCGCGCGGGCTGCCGCGCTACCGCGAGTTCCTGCACGACACGCAGGAGTTGCAGCACGGCGTCGTCGTCGGCGGACTGGACTGGGAGCAGCAGCTCCTCCTGAACACGCTCGACTTCGCGCTCCGCTGGGTGACGGGCGCCGAGTTCGTGGCACATTTCCCCGCGGACATGACGGCGCAGCAGTTCGTTGATAAGCTCTTCGCGAACTCGGGCGTGATGCCCACGGCCACCGAGCGCGACGCCGCAATCGCGGCGTACGGGGTTGGGGGCACCGCCGGACGCGCCGCCGCACTGCTGAGCGTCACCGACAGCGGCTCGGTCTACAACCGGCAGTTCAACTCCGCGGCCGTGCTGATGCAGTATTTCGGCTACCTGCGCCGCAACCCTTCCGACGCACCCGAGCCGACGCAGGACTTCGCGGGCTACGACTTCTGGCTCGCCAAGCTCGACTCTTTCAGCCTGCCCGGCGAGGACGTGCGCAGCGAGGAGACGGCGCGCAACCGCCTGCTCAGGGCCGAGATGGTCAGGGCCTTCATCCTCTCGGGCGAGTACAGGAAGAGGTTCGGCCAGTAACCACCGATCACGGCTGGGACTGGGGGCTGCCGCGGGGCTTATCTCACGGCAGTCCTCATCGTCACTGCCCAAGCAAAACCTCGCTCAAAGTTCAATCAAGAAAACGGGTGACTTCAGCTGACAAAGTCATTGACATCAACTCCATCGTAATATCATAATCCCGGCAAATTAACCGATACGCCTTGCGGCATAAATACGCATGCCTCACGTGTCGAAATCAAAAACCCTGACGGCCGTGAATTCACTCGGCTTGCGATCACGGCCACATTACTCCTGACAGTTCGCTCGGCCACTCACTGCCCGCGCAGGCGAACGTCTAAGCCCCAAATGTCCCCAGAAAACAGGAGGAACCCTCATGAGACGGAAATTTCTTTCCGTGTGCGTTCTGATGCTGGCCTTTACTGCCACGGCTTCAGCCGCCACCGTCTACGGCGTCAACACCGCCAACCAGTTGATTCGGTTTAAGACCACCGCTCCCGGCACGCTCGAACTGCAAGTGACGATCACCGGGCTGCAAGCCGGGGAGGCGATCCTTGGCATCGACGTGCGCCCCTCCGACGGGCGACTCTACGCGCTCGGCAGCGCCGGCCGCCTCTACACCCTCGACGCCGTGACGGGGGCCGCCACCCTCGCCGCCGCGCTCTCGGCCGACCCGTCCGACGCCAGCGACCCGTACGCCGGGCTCTCGGGCGCGGAGTTCGGCATCGACTTCGACCCCGCGGCCGACCGCCTGCGCGTCGTCTCGGACGCGGACCAGAACCTGCGCATCAACCCCGACAGCGGCGCCGTCATCACCGACCCCGCGCTGGCCTTCGCGCCCGCCGACACTAACGCGGGAGACAACCCGGCCGTCACGGCATCCGCCTACAGCAATAACTTCCCCGGCGCCGCCACGACCACCCTCTACGGCATCGACACCTTTAATGACGTTGTGGTGATTCAGAACCCGCAGAACAACGGGACGCTGGCGACCTCGGGTGGGCTTTTCCTCGGCGACGTCGAGGCCGTTGCCGGCTTCGACATCCCCCCGGGCTTTAATCAGGGCTTGCTGGCGTATACCACCGCAGCCAACCCCTCCACCTCGCGCCTCGCCTCTGTATATCTGGGCTTCTGCTGCGCGTCCCCCATCGGCAACCCGAACGTGATCGGCGGGGGCAGCCGCGTGCGCGGCATCACGGTCGTTGCGGACAGCACCTTCCGCCTGAGCGCCGCGAATTACGTCGTGGACGAGGCGGCCGGCTCAATCACGATACCGGTCTTCCGCCTCGGCGACATCTCGACCTCGGCGTCGGTCAGCCTCGTCACCAGCGACGGGACGGCCCTCGCGCCCTTTGACTACAACCAGAGCAACATTTCCGTCTTCTTCAGCCCCGGGGATACTGTGAGACTGGTCACGGTCTTCCTCGTCAACAACCCCGTCCCGGAGGACGACGAGACGTTCAACGTGTCGCTCGCCAACCCCAGCAGCAACGAGCCGGTCACCCTCGACACGCCGAGGACGGCGACCGTGACTATCACCGAGGGGTCGCCGCCGTCTAACGCGGCGCCGTTGCAGGTGACCATCTTTGGCGTGAGCATGAATAACCGGCTGTTCTCCTTCAGGAGCACCAACCCTTCTACCATCGACTACTCTGTGCGCATCACGGGGATGCAGCCCGGCGAGCAGGTGCTGGGGATAGACGCGCCCCCCTCCGACGGGCGACTCTACGCGCTCGGCAGCGCCGGCCGCCTCTACACCCTCGACGCCGTGACGGGGGCCGCCACCCTCGCCGCCGCGCTCTCGGCCGACCCGTCCGACGCCAGCGACCCCTTCTCGGGGCTCAGCGGCGCGGAGTTCGGCATCGACTTCGACCCCGCGGCCGACCGCCTGCGCGTCATCTCGGACGCGAACCAGAACCTGCGGGTGAACCCTGACACGGGGGCCGTCGTCACGGACGCGCCGCTCGCCTACGCCTCCGGCGACCCCAATCAGGGGCGTGACCCGGGCGCGATGGGCGCAGCCTACACCAACCCCGACAACGACCCGGCGACCGGCACCACGCTCTATGACATCGATGCGGCTTTCGACATGCTCGTGATTCAGAACCCGCCGGACGGCGGGACGCTGACCACCGTCGGCCCGCTGAACGCCAACTTCGCCGAACACGTCGGTTTTGACATCGCGCCGGACAACACGGCCTACGCTTCGTTCACCGCAGCGGGCACGTCGAACAACTTTTTCAGAGTCAGCCTGAGCACCGGCTCGGCCGGATTCACCTTCGGCAGCATCAACTTCCCCGACGTGGTGCGCGACATCGCCGTGGCGCCCGGCAACATCGGCCTCTTCCAGTTCGACGCCAACAGCTACAGCGTCAACGAGGACGCCGGCACGGTCACGCTCACGGTCAATCGCACCGGCGGCAGCGCCGGCAGCGCCACGGTCAACTTCTCCACCTCGCCCAACTTCGCGACCGCCGGCCAGGACTACACGACCACCTCCGGCACGCTCACCTTCGGCCCCGGCGAGACCTCCAAGAGTTTCACCGTCTCAATCATCAACGACGCCCTCGCCGAGTCCACCGAGAGCTTCAACGTCATCCTGAGCAGCCCGGCGGGCGGGGCCGGGCTGGCGTCGCCGAGCAGCGCGGTCGTCCAAATCGCCGACAACGATACGACCCCGCCGACCTCGCCGACGCTCTCGGTTGCCGACGTGACTGTGTCGGAGGGCGACACGGGGGCGCTCGCCATCTTCACCGTGACGCTCTCGCCGGCGAGGAACGTGACGGTCACGGCCCAGTACATCACCTCGAACGGCACGGCCTCCGCCGGCTCCGACTACGAGGCCGTCTCGGGCACGCTCACGTTCGCCGCCGGCCAGACTTCCCGCACCATCACGGTCCCCGTCGTCGGCGACGACGCGCCGGAGCCCGACGAGACCTTCTTCGTCAACCTCTCGAACGCCACCAACGCGGCCGTCGCCGACGGCCAGGGTCAGGGCACGATCACCGACGACGACGCCCCGACCGCGGCCTTCGCCTTCGCCGCCGCCAGCTTCGCGCACGACGAGAGCTGCGAGGCGGCCCTCGTGACGGTCGTCCGCACCGGCGACACCTCGGTCCCGATGTCGGTCGATTACGCCACCACGAACGGCACGGCCTCCGACCGCAGCGACTACACGTACGCGGCGGGCACACTTGAGTTCGCCGCCGGCGAGACCAGCAAGACGATCCCCATCCTCATCAGCGAGGACTCGCACGTCGAGGGCACGGAGACTCTGACCGTCACGCTCTCGAACCCGCGGGGCGGCTCCGGGCTCGGCGGCCAGGCTTCGGCCACCGTCGTCATCATCGACGACGCGTCGGAGCCGGCGTCCAACCCGATTGACGACACCGCGACGTTCGTCCGCCAGCACTACCACGACTTCCTCAACCGCGACGCGGACGCGGAAGGCGAGGCGTTCTGGACTAACAACATCGAGTCGTGCGGCGCCGACGAGCAGTGCCGCGAGTTCAAGCGGATCGACACCTCCGCGGCCTTCTTCCTCTCCATCGAGTTTCAGCAGACCGGCTTCGTCGTCGAGCGCGCTTACCAGGCGGCCTTCAACCGCCGTGTGCGCATCAACGAGTTCCTGCCGGACACGCAGAGGCTCGGGCGCGACGTCGTCGTCGGGCAGCCGGGCTTCCAGGGCGTGATCGAGGCTAACAAGCAGGCGTACTTCGACGCCTTCGTCGCGCGTCCTGAGTTCGTCACGGTCTACGGTGCGCTCACCAACGAGCAGTTCGTGGACGCGCTGAACGCCAACACCTCGGGGGCGCTTTCGCAGCCGGAGCGCGACGCGCTGGTCGCGGAACTGAACGGCGGGACCTTAACGCGGGCGCAGGCGCTGCGCTCCGCGCTCGAAGACCCAACCTTCGTCGACGGCGAGTTCCGCCGGGCCTTCGTGCTGATGCAGTACTTCGGCTACCTACGCCGCGACCCCGACGCCGACGGCTTCAACTTCTGGCTCAAGAAGCTCGACGCCTTCGGCGGCGACTTCCGCAGGGCCGAGATGGTCAAAGCCTTCATCTCCTCGGAGGAGTACCGGAAGAGGTTCGGACAGTAGTCTCGGC
>DASWNR010000254.1:0-3939 GCA_036399155.1 Pyrinomonadaceae bacterium | reverse complement strand
CGGCGCGGTTGAAGTAGACTTCAACCGCGCCGCACTCTTTGTTATTCGCCCGGGCGCCGCTCCGTAGTTTACGCGCGCGGGGCGTCGCGCTCGGCGACCAGCAACACCACGTCGCGGAACGCCCCGCGCTTCCAGAAGCGGCGCGGCAGACGCCCGACCTCGCGGTAGCCGACGCGCCTTAGCATCTTGAGCGAGGCCGTGTTCTCCGCGAAGACCTCGGAGATGAGCATGCGGAGGCCCAGCACCTCGAAGGCGTAGCGCGTGCGGACGCGCGCCGCGTCGCTGCCGTAGCCGAGCCCGCGCGCGCCGGGCGGCCCGATGATGGTGCCGGAAACGGCGACGCCGTGGCGGTAGTTAATCTTGTGTAGGCCGGCGATGCCGACGTGCTCGCCCGCCAGCGTCTCGACGGCGAAGACTATGTCCGAAGGGTGCGACTCGGGGTGCGCCGAAGACTTGTCGAAGAACTCGTCCTCGGCCATGCGCGTCAGCGGCACGTCGCCCGAGAGGATGGTCTCCGTCACGTCCGGGTCGTTCATCCACAACTGCACGTTGGCCGCGTGCCGCCCCTTGTCGAGCGGCACCAGACGCACCTTCTCGCCCTCCCAACCGTAAGCCATCACTTCATCCTTCCGCCTTCATGTTTCGTCTTTCAACGCGCGGCTTCGACGCGGTCGCGGCCAGACTGTTTGGCGTGGTAGAGGGCTTCGTCGGCGCGGGCGATCATGTCGTTGCCGGACTCGGACGCGCCGAGTTCGGCGACGCCGACCGAGAGCGTGAGCGGGAAGGTGCGCTCGCCGTCGCCGAAGCGGCGCGAGGAGAACGTCTGGCGTATCTTCTCGGCGAGCGCTTGCGCGCCCTCGACGCCGGTCTCGGGCGCGAGCACGAGGAACTCCTCGCCGCCGTAGCGGCAGACCACGTCCGAGCCGCGCACCGACTCTGTGAGGGCGCGCGCCGCCTGCGCGAGCGCCGCGTCGCCCGCCGCGTGGCCGTAGGTGTCGTTGACCGCCTTGAAGAAGTCGATGTCTAAGAGCAGGCACGAGAGCGGGCGTGCGTAGCGCCGCGCCTCCGACAGCTCGCGCTGGAGCGCGCGGTGCAGGCCGTAGCGGTTTAAGAGCCCCGTCAGCGCGTCGGTCATCGACATCTCGCTGGCGGCCTCGGCCGAGCGGCGCAGCTCCTCTGCGTGCCGGCGCAGGCGGTCTCGCTCGCGCTTGAGCCGGATGGCGACGCGGACGCGCGCCAGCAGCTCTTCGACGCGGAAGGGCTTCGAGACGTAGTCGTTCGCGCCGAGCGCGAGCCCGCTGACCTTGGTGTCGATGTCGTCGAGCGCGGAGAGGAAGATGACGGGGATGTCGCGCGTCGCGGGGTCTTCTTTGAGCAGGCGGCACGCTTGCAGGCCGTCGAGCACGGGCATCATCACGTCGAGGATGATGAGGTCGGGCAGGACGCGGCGCGCGGCCTCGACCGCCTGACCGCCGTCCTCGGCCGTCTCGACGCGGTACTCCTCCCACTCAAGTCTGCGCTTGATGAGCGCGAGGTTGACGGGCTCGTCGTCTGCGACGAGGATGACCGGCGCGGCCGACTCCGCCGCCCCCGCGCCCGCCGCTTCGGCCTCAGACTCGGTCTCCATAAAAAATGCCACGCGAAGTCTCCCGCGCGCGGTCGGGGCGGGCGCTTCAAAAGCAGACGGCTACAGACGGCTGAGGCTCGGGGCTGTTGTCCGGGGCTTGGACAATAATAAAGAAGGCGAGAGCAAAAAGGCAAAGCGCTCTACTGCGGCACGGTGTCGCGGTAGTGTTCGACGAGGGCGGCGAGGTGCGCGGCCTCGGCGCGGGAGAGACCTGTGAACTCGACGCCGACGCCCCACCGTTCGAGGTGGTAGCGCACCTCGCCGCTAACCGTCCGTTCGTCGGGCAGCCAGAACTTGATGAAGACGGGCCGGCCGGGCCGCGCGCCCTGGTCGGTGCGGAGGAAGCAGCCGCCGACGCCGAGGTTGATGATGCGGTCGCGCTGCCGGCAGTCTTCCGTCCAGCCCCAGTAAACGTAGATGTCAACCGCCACGCGGTCGTGTCTGCGCTGCTCCGTGAAGGTCAAGAGGTAGCCCGCCTTGAAGTTGAAGTGGTGAAGACGCGAGGCACCGACGAGCATAGACTCGCCGCGCCGCCCGCCGCAAGCCCGCGCGGCCGTATTTCTCTACGACGCGAACCGGCGGCTTTGTGATAAGCTTTGCGGCCTCCGGCGGGGTCTC
Source organism: Pyrinomonadaceae bacterium (assembly GCA_036399155.1). Taxonomy (GTDB): domain Bacteria; phylum Acidobacteriota; class Blastocatellia; order Pyrinomonadales; family Pyrinomonadaceae; genus QHXN01. The sequence goes on along the minus strand of DASWNR010000254.1, from coordinate 1,694 downwards.
TTTTTTTTACGCGCCGGAGGTTCCAGCGCCCGCGCCGCGCACGGGCGCCCGCTCACCCAACAAGTGAGTCCGAGTCGAGGGAGGACGGCGGACACATGCGGCGACGTGAGGGCGACGGCTGCCCCGTGTGGGGCGCCCTACAGGTCTTGGGCGACAAGTGGACGCTGCTCATCGTGCGCGACCTCGCGGCGGCGCCGAGGCGGACGACCGAGCTGCTCGCGGGACTCCAACCCATCAGCAGCCGCACGCTGATGGATCGCCTGCGCGACATGGAGCGCGACCGCCTCATCGAGCGGCGCGACCTCGGCGGCAGCCCCCCGCACGTCGAGTACGTGCTCACGGAGCGCGGCCGGCTGCTCACGCCCCTGCTCGACGCGCTGCGCGCGGCCGGCGAGGCGCTCGACTGTAACGACTGCGACGACCGGCTCGGCCGCCACGACTCCTACTGCGACGCCTGCCCGCGCGCCGGGCGCGGCGCCGCGGCGCACCCGCCGCGGCGCGCCCCGAGCGACGACTCGATAGTGCTTCTTTAATCCGAGCGATGAACGTCAGAGAGTACAACCGGCGCGCGTGGGACAGGCAGGTCGAGCGTGGCAACGAGTGGACGGTGCCCGTCGCGCCGGAGGTCGTCGAGGAGGCGCGGCGCGGGCGCTGGTCGGTTCTCCTGACCGAGCAGAAGCCGACGCCGCGCGAGTGGTTCCCCGAAGAAGTCGCGGGGCTCGAAGTGCTCTGCCTCGCGTCGGGCGGGGGGCAGCAGGGGCCGACGCTCGCGGCGGCCGGCGCGCGCGTGACGGTGTTCGACAACTCGCCCGCGCAGCTCGCGCGCGACCGGCAGGTGGCCGAGCGCGAGGGGCTGGAAATCGCGACCTTCGAGGGCGACATGCGAGACCTCTCGCGCTTCGCGGACGGGAGCTTCGACCTCGTCTTCCATCCAGTCTCGAACCTCTTCGTCCCCGACGTGCGCCCCGTCTGGCGCGAGGCGTTCCGCGTGCTCCGGCGCGGCGGCGCGCTGCTCGCCGGCTTCAACAACCCCGCGACCTACATCTTCGACCTGACGGACGAGCGGCAGGAACGGCTGGAAGTCAAATACAGCCTCCCCTACTCCGACGTCGAGAGCCCGGACGAAGGGGAGCGCGAGAGGCTGCTCGCCTCGGGCGCGCCAATCGAGTTCAGCCACACGCTCGAAGACCAGATCGGCGGCCAGCTCGAAGCCGGCTTTCACCTCACGGGCTTCTACGAAGACCGCCACCGTGCGTTGCGCGTCGCGGAGTTCATGCCGACCTACGTCGCCACGCGCGCCGTCAAGCCCTAGCGCGGCGGCGCGGAAACCTTCAAGACTGGAGTCTGAAACTTTGAGCGAGGCTTCGTCGCGCGCGGGGCGCGGGGTGTGGTCGGGCGGCGCGGCGCCGTGGCTCGCGGTCGCGGGCGTGCTGGCGGCGACCGCCGCCGCGCTGCGGCTTGAGGGCCGGCTGTGGTTCTGCGCCTGCGGCCGCCTGCTGCCGTGGGTCGGCGACGCGTGGAGCCCGGACACCTCGCAGCACCTCTTCGACCCCTACTCGTTCACGCACGTCCTGCACGGCTTCGCCTTCGCGGGGCTGCTCGCGCTCGTCCGGCCGAGGGCGGGACGGAGCTGGCGGCTCGTCGCCGCGGTCGCGCTCGAAGCGGCGTGGGAGGTCATCGAGAACACGGAGTAC
>DASWNR010000253.1:0-10783 GCA_036399155.1 Pyrinomonadaceae bacterium | reverse complement strand
GCTCGCGCGCGGGCTCTTGCCCGACGGCGGCGGCGCGCTCGCCGTCTCGCTGCTGACTCTCGCCGCCTACACGGCCGCCTGCGTGCTGCTCGCCTACCGCGTCGCGCGCCGCACGGCGCTCGGGATCGGCGGAGGCGGCGGCGCGAAGAAGCGCCGGGCGCGTGTGGCGACCGCCGGCGCCGAGGCTTACGCGGGCTGGCAGTTGCCGCTCATGTCGCCGCAGTTCTCGGCGCTCTTCGAGAAGGAGGCGCGCTACGCCTTGAGGAACGCGCAGCTCCGCGTCGTAGCGGTGATGGCGGTCGGGCTGACGGTGGTGCTGAGGCTCGGGCCGGCGGGGATGAGCGGCCGGCGCGAGGGGCCGTGGAACGTGACGCTCACGCCTTACGCCGAAGGGGCCGGGGCGGTCTTCAGCGTCATCTACATCTTCATGCTCGTCTCGCCGCTCTCGACCAACCTGTTCGGGTACGACGGGGCGGGGATGCGCGCGCTCGTGCTCTCGCCTGTGAGCCGGCGGACGGTGCTGCTGGCGAAGAACGCGGCGCTGACGCTCGTGGCGCTGCTGCTCGTCGCGGCCGGCGTCGTCGTCGGCGGGCTCGCCCTCGGCGACCTGACGCCGCGCACGCTCGTCTTAGCGCTGATCGCCTTCGTGACGACGGCCGGGCTGTTCTGGCCAATCGGCAACTGGCTCTCCGCGCAGTTCCCGAAGCGCGTGCAGTTCGGCAAGCGCATGAACCGCTCGGGGGTGGCGGGGCTCATGCTGGTGCCCGTCTTCTTCCTGCTGCTCGTGCCGCCGGCGGTCGCCGTCGCGGCCGGGCACTTCGCCGAGAGCCACGCGGTCAAGTATGTTATACTCGCCGCGTTCGCGCTCGTTTCCGTAGGGTTCTACGCGCTCGTGCTCCCGCTCCAGGGGCGACAGCTTGAGCGGCGCGAGCTGGCAATACTCGAAGCCGTCACCGGCCGCGACGGCGGCGACGACGGCGTTGCAGAGTAGACAGTAGACAGTAGGCTCCGCTTTATGTGCGTTGACATTAGTCATTCGGATGACTCGTAATTATCTTCTACTGACTACTGACTACTGACTACTTTATTCCAGTGACGCCGCCGACGGGGCGTCCGGGCGGGCGAGTGAGAGCCCCGCCCTTACACAAATGGCTCGCAGAAAATTCAGACACCAGCGTCACGAGTCGCCCTCGGTGCGCTCTTTCCAGGACTACCTGACCACGCCCGCGCCTCAAACCTCGCGGTCGGAGCTGATGGCGCTCGTCCGCGGCGGCGAAGACACCTTCCTCGAACTCAAGGTCAAGCTCTCGAACCCCGAGCGCATCGCGCAGGGGATAGTCGCGCTCGCCAACACGGGCGGCGGCGTCATCGTCTTCGGCGTCAACGACAACCTGCGCGTCGAGGGGCTCGACGACGCCGACGCCGTCCGCGACGAGCTGGTCCGCATCTGCCGCGAGGACGTGTACCCGTCGCTCTTCCCCTTCATCGACATCATCTCGTTCGACTCGGGGCTGCGCGTCGTCGCGCTCGACGTTGACGGGAAGCGGCGGCCTTACCGCACGACCGACGGGCGCTACTTCCTGCGCGTCGGCGCGGAGAAGCGCGAGGCCACGCGCGAGGAGTTGTCCGCGCTCCTCGACGAGACGCGCCCGCTGTCTTACGAGAACGTCGCGGCGCTCGGCGCGGAGGTCGCGGACGTGGACGAGGCGCACCTGTGGAGCTTCGTGCGCGAGTTCGAGCCCGACGCCTACACGCCGCAGCGCGCGGGCGCGGCCTACCCGACCGCCGAGGTGCTTGAGCGCGACCTGCTGCTCGCGGTGCCGGCCGCCGCCGGCTCGCTCACAGAGCGCGTGGCCCCGACGGTCGGGGGGCTCCTGCTCTTCGGACGCGACGAGCGCGTAGCCGAACTGCTCCCGCGCTCGAAGGTGCTGGCCGCGCGCTACGCGGGCGACACGACGCAGTCGCCGAAGGTCGAGTCGGTCGAGCTGGGCGGCAACCTCCACACGCTCTTCGAGTCCGCGCTGCGCTTCGTCGAGCGCTACTGCGACCTCTGGGAAAGGCGGCCGCCGCGCGCGCGCGCGGACGAGGTCGCGGCCGGGGAGTCGCCCGTCGTGCCTCGCGCCAACTACCACCGCGGCGCGCTGCTCGAAGCGCTCGCCAACGCGCTCGCGCACCGCGACCTCGCGCTCGCCGGGGTGACGACGCGCGTCAACGTCTTCGACAACTCTATCGAGGTGACGAACCCGCGCCGCACGGCCGGCTTCGCGCCCGCCATGCAGCGCGCCATACGCTACGGCATCCAGCAGCGGCTCAACCCGCAGACCGCCTCCGTCTTCACGAGCCCGGCCTACGGCCTCAGCCTCCCGACGGGAGGGCTGCCGATGCTGCTGCGCGAGTCGCGCCTCTTCTCGGGGCGCAAGTCCGAACTCCACACCGTCAACGACGAGTTCCGCGTCCGCCTGTACGGCGGTTAGTTCAAAGTTTCAGGCTCCAAGTTCCGAGCTGGCGGAAAGTGCGAAGCGCCGGCCCCGAGTGATTCGGGGCCGGCGCTTCAACGTTCAACCTGAAACTTTGAACTATTGCCGTTTGCAATTGAGTGCGAACGCCGCCGGGTCAGAACCGCCCGCGGTAGCGGGCGTCCCTGCGTGAGGCGGAGCGTGTGAGTGGCACAGAGCCGCCCGCTACCGCAGGCGGCTCTGACCTCTTCACTCGTTGGCGCGGGTCGCACTCAACTGCAAGCCGCTATAAATCGTAATTTCCGGATTGCTTCCGGCTTTAGACAGGCCGGGCTCCGGCACGTGATTTAGCCTACACACATGTGAAGCGAAGTTACGGAGGAGACCGAGCAGTGCGATGATCCGACTGCCTAGAAGCCTCCTTTTGGTATGAGCATCAGCTTCTGCCGTACCTCGGCCACAGCGTCAGAACATTCCGGCAAGCCGGTCGTCGGCTCGGCAAAGATGCAAGGCTGGAAGCGCGGGTTCTGCACGAACGTCTGATAGTCAATCATTGTAAGCGAACCCGCGGGGGCGAGCGAAAAGACCACTCCTCGCTGCTGGGCATCGAACCAATACCAGAAGTCCGACTCGCCGCCGAGCCCGTCCGTCCAAATTGTCACTTGGCCCCGCCCGAAGTAGGGGTTGTCCTTGATTACTGCCCGGCAAATCCCACCGTCGGCCTGAACGAAATTCGGCACGGGCATGGGGACAACCCCCCCGTCTTGCGTATAACAACTGGCATCCCACTGCGAGGTCCCGGCATTCCATTCGTAATTCAGCGCCGGGCCGACCACTCCGCGCGGCAGGACCATATCCTGGCGGACGTTATACTGGTTATACGTGCCCTGCGTGACGAAAACCGAGGTCTGAGACTTATTGACCGTGTAATCGTAGTACACCTGACAGTAGTCGGGGTACGTCTGCTGGCCCATCATGTAGCAAATACTCTGCATCTGGTCAGTCCACGCGGGCGGCTGCGGCTGAGACCGCGGGAGACTAATGCCCGGAATGATCGCCGCGATGTCCGCCGGGGTGCATGACACCTGGGAAGCACCGGACGGCGGATTGCTCATTGCCTTCTGGATGTCCTGAAGCGTCAACATCGGGCTGGGCGCGACGCCCGCCTGCGCGTTTTCCTCCGCCGCACCCTCAATAGTCGCAACGTCCGGCGACGGGTTCGGGTCGAAGGTAATAAAATTTACCAGGTAATACGCGCCGAGCACCGGGATGGCAAAGTCGTTGGTAGCATCAACGTTCATGATGCGGCTGGGGGTGCTGGTCTGATTCAGGAACGAGAACCAGGTGGCGGCCTGCGCGCTCGGGGTCGTGGCAGAAAATCCATCGCACGGCTGGTTGACGACGTTCCATGTCCCTACGAAAGAGAAGTTTTTATCGTCGAGAAAGGTCTGATTCGGCACCTGCGTAGTCGTCGGGAATGGGCCGAAGCTCTTATTAGAGGGAGCGGATGGACTGGGATCAGAGGGGTCTGATACCAACCAGTACCAAAATGTCTGACCTGTCGCCGGGTAGGTTTGGAAACGGAAGTCGTAATACAGGAGACTCTCAAGCAAGTATAAGCGTATCCGCAGAACTCGACCCCCCGAAATGGCATAGCAGGAAATCGTTGCGATAACAAGCTCATCGCTTGTCGTCAGCGGAGCGCTCGTGGGGAGTCCCCCGAACGGCGTCAGCAAGGCGGTCGCCGTCCAATCTTGCGGAAAGACCGGCACATGTGAGGGGGGGTTGTTAGCGAAGAGACCGTTCTGAATCTCCGTCGGCGAAGGAACAGTGAAGCAGGGATTAGCCGTCATCTTGCATCTCCTATCATTGAGGGCACTAGAGTAGCAAACCTGATCTAAAGCGGCTGTTTGTCAAATAGCCTGGGCAGTAACCGGCTCAAGACTCTGCTACCGTTGTTGAACCTCTCCCCGCACTCTTTCAGGTGCAAGTAGAAGATTCGATCAGGAACGTGTGTGAACTTTTGAAGCCTGTAACGGTTTTCTCTCACCGATCACGCGGGCTTAAGTCGGGTAAGCAGTTGTGGAGGAATGAGAAGTTGTAGGGTGGGCTATCTTAAAGCGACTGTCTGTGCGTTAATACACATATAAAGGATTATTTAGAGCCTGTTTGAAAACTCTCCTAAGCGACCTTTGCGACTCCTTCGCGTCCTTTGCGGTTAAATGTGTGACCCTTTAACCGCAAAGGACGCGAAGGAGTCGCAAAGGTCGCTTAGGAGAAGCGGTTCGCAGCGACGCGTGAGTGCTCTAACACGCTCTTTAAAGCGTCTTTCACTCTCGTGCTAACGAGTAGCCGCAGTGCTTGAACCAGCCCCGCTTATAGTTGTTGCGCTCCGCCGCCCTCATGCTTTTTTTTTACGGGGCAGCCCGAGCTTCGTGAGCGCCCGCGAGACGGTCGCCTCGCTGACCTCCACGCGCGCCCGCCGGGCCAAGTGCGCGCGCAGCTCGCCGAGCGTGGCGTCGTTGTTCGCGGCGACGGCCGCGTGCAGGAGCTTGTGGTGGCGCGCGCCGAGGCGCGGGGTGTGGCCTCCGCCGTGCGGGCGGGGCGCGAGGTCGGAACCGGCGCGGTGCAGCCGGAGCAGCTTATTGACGAAGGTCATGCTGACGCCGAACAGTCCCGCCACTTCCGGGATGGTGCGGTCGCCGCGCGGGGCGGCTGCCGGCACCCGCTGCCGCAGGTCGAGAGAGTAGGCTTTCATGGCGCGGCAAGTTACTTCAGTGCGCCGTGCTCATTCAAGTGCAAGATGCTTTACGCTTTCGGCGCGTTGTAGAACTGGCGCGCCTTGACGACGAAGTCCTTGTCGTCGTACTTGCCGTCGCCGTCCACGTCAACCTTGACGACGATCTTGTGGCGCTTGCCGTCGCGGCGGTCGCCGGCGCTGTAGGCGAGGCTGTACTGGTTGCGCATCATCGCGTTGATGCTCTGGAGCGCGTTGCCGATCTCGCCCTCGAACGTGATGGGGAAGTAGGCGCCGCCGGTCTCGTCGGCGAGCGTGCGCAGCGTGTTCTTGGCCTGGAGCATGCTCATCCGGCCGGGGTCGACGGAGCCGCCGATGCCGTCCTGCGCCCCGAGCACGTGGTCGTACCTCTTCATGAACATTTCGCCGGTGCCGATGATGTAGATGGGCACGCCGGCGTTCTGCGCGATCTTGCGCGCCTGGTCGTAGTTGATCTTCGAGAAGGTGTCGAGGCCGCTGCTGATGAGGAAGACGGCCTTGCGGCGGCCCTGTATGTCCTGCATCCCCGCGTACTCCTGCGTCCGCTTCTCCGAGTTTTCGAGCACGACCGAGTCGGCCTTGCCCCCGGCGAGCGTCAGCTTGAGCGCGTCGAAGAGGTTCGACTCGGTGAAGGCCGGCTGGTTCCTGAGCAGCAGCGTGATGACCTGCCCGATGCGGCCCGGGTCGTTGGTGAAGTCTGTGAGCGGCGTCGGCCGCATGTCGTAGGCGATGACCGAGACGTAGTCGTTGGGCGGCTTGATGAACTGCTGGAGGAACATCGCCATCGGCCGCAGCACCTCGTACTGCCCCGGCTCCATCCCGCCCGAGCCGTAGTAGCCGAGCCGCTGGCCGAGCTTGCTGTACTCCAAGACGACCGCGACCGTGATGGGCGCCTCGGGCGTCGAGAAGTTCGTCACGTCGCGCTGGATGTTGTCCTCGAAGATGGCGAAGTTCTCCTTCTTGAGGTTCATCACGATCTGCCCGCTCTTCTTGTGGTAGACCACGGCCTCGACCTGGACGATGTTTGAGGCGACCTTGACGACCTCCTGCTCCTTGAGCAGGTCGGCCGGGACGGGCTCCTGCGGCTCCTGCTTGAGCTGCGGGTCGGTCTGCGGCTGCTCGTCGGGGCGCGTGTTCTTCTTCTGCGGCGCCTGCGGCGGCGTGCGGCGCGACTGTGCGAACGCGGCCGGCGCGACGACGCCGAACGCGACGAGGAGCGCGAGGGCGGAGGAGGCGGCGCGGCGTGTGGAGCGGGTACTCATGGCTCGGTAAAACCTTTTCTGAAGGGACGAAAATTTATCTAAGGGTTTGCGTGGCCCAGAATATAAGGCGCGCCCTCGGACACGGTCAAATAAACTTAAGGTCAGAGCCTTTTGATGTCGCGGGCGGGCAAATGGTTTTACGCCCGGGCTCTTGACGGGAAGGATTAACCCGGAGAGACGCGTGGGCGCGGCTAAATTTGATTTTAGCCGCGCCCACGTCTCTCTCCGGTGAGAACTTTTCGTTTAGCGGCCGCCGCTCGCCAGCGGCTCGACCTCGATGAGCGCGTCGTAGCTGCCCGTGTTGTCTTCGAGCCTGCCCTCGTTGACGCCGAGGAAGAGGCGGCCGTCGCGCGGCGCGTAGAACTCGCGGTTGGCCCCGACGGCGATGAACTCGTCGTTGTCGTCGCCGATGACGGCGATGAGCGTCCCCGTCGGCTCGTTCCTCATCAGCTTCTCGGTGTCCACGACGCGCGGCAGACCCGTCGGCGTCGAGAACCGCCCCTCGCCCAGGGAGACGCGCCCCGTCGCGCTGATGCGAAGCCGCTGACCCTTCCTGACCATCAGGCCGGAGTCCGTCCAGCCGTTGGCGGCGTTGTCGGCGCGGACGCGGACGCGGACGGGGAAGAAGGGCGACTCGCCGCCGGAGCGCGCGGGCGTCTGCGTGCCCGACGGGGCCGAGCCTGTGCGTCCCGCGCTGCCGGTGTTGCCCGTGTTGGAAGCCGCGCCCGCTTCGTTGCCGAGCGTGGGCGGGCGCTGGGTCGGCTGCTGCTGCTCGGACTGGCGCGGCGCGGGCTGCTGCGCGCGGCCGGTCTCGGCCGGGGTCGTGTTGCCGCCGCCGTCGCCGGGCGCGGCGGAGGAGGTGTCCGCGCCGCCGGCGTTGTCAAACTCGATTGACTCAACGTCCTCCATGTAGAGCGTGACCTGGCTGCGGCGGCCGCCGCGCGCGCCCGAGCCGATGAGGACGGTGAACTGCTGGTCGCGGAAGGCGACTATCTGGCCGCGTATGACCTGGCCGTCCTTCATGCGGATGGTGTCGGCGAGCGCCGTCACGCCGAGCGCGAGGACGACCGCGAGCGCGACGAGCGGGCGCGCGACTTTGAAAACTTTCATAACTCCTCCAGGGGGAAGCGGCGGACTTGACCGTTCGAGGCCACATGAAAACAGAGAGAGACGCGCTTTGCAAGCGGGAGAGCGGCGGGCTCAGCAGCGATTGATGGCCGCGGGGGCGAGAGGGTTGCCCGTTCGCGTTCGGGCGGGCGCGCGGGCTCGAATAAAAGGGGCGCGGCCCCGCGCCCGCGCCCCTTTTCGTGTGACTTCAGCCGGCCGCTACTTGACGCCGACGACCATCGAGTCGGGCCCGACGAGGTGCTCGACGCGCGTCTCGCGGAAGCCCGCCTCGCGCATCCAGCGCCGGCAGTCCGCGCCGGTGTAGTCGAACCCGCCCGGCGTCTCAATGAGCATGTTGAGGCTCATCAGAAGCCCGAGCGTGTTCTCGCGCCGCTCGTCGTCGATGAGCGCCTCGTAGACGACGAGCGCGCCGCCCTCGGGCAATGCCTCGTAAGCCTTCGCGAGCAGAGCGCGCTTCTGCTCCATGTCCCAGTCGTGGAGGATGTGCCCCATCACGAGCACGTCGGCGCGCGGCATCCCTTCACGGAAGAAGTCGCCGGGTCGGAAGCCGAGCCTGTCAGAGAGCCCGTGCGCGGCCACGTACTTTTCGTAGACGGGTCGTACTTCCGGCAGGTCGAAGTTGACGCCCGTCAGGTGCGCGTGCGCCAGCGCGATCTGGACGGCGAGCCCGCCCTGCGCGCCGCCCACGTCGGCGAAGGTCTTGTAGTCGCCCCACGGGAACTGGCGCGCGATGGCGCGCGCCGCGCCGAGGCTGAGACCCGACATCGCGCTCAGGAAGCCTTCGAGCCTCTGCGGGTCGGCGTAGAGCGTGCCGAAGAAGTCGTCGCCGCTCTTGACCTCGTTCTGGGGCCGGCCCGTCCGCAGCGCCTCGGTCAAAGAGCCCCAGAACGGGTAGAGCCGCGCGCCGGCCATCTCCAACACGCCCCCCATGTAGGACGGCCGCGCGCGATCCAGGAACGTCGCCGCCTCGGGCGCGTTGTAGTAGCGCCCGGCCGCGTCGCGTTCGAGGAGCTTCAAAGAGACGAGCGCGTCGAGGAAGTCGCGCGTGCCGCGCGGGTGCAGCCCCATGCGCTCGCCCACGGCCGCCGCCGGCGCAGGCCCCTTCGCAAGCTCGGTGAAGAGTCCAAGCTCGACGGCGCTCAGGAGCGTCTTCGAGGCCCAGAAGCCCAGACCCAGTTGCATGATGTAGTCCGGCGTGATGGTCTCCGGCAACGCCTCTGCCGCTTCAATCGCTGGCGCACCCATCGCTTATCCCCTCCCTCGAACCGCGAAACGTCCGCGGCGGCGGCCCCACCCGGTGGCGAGGCCACCGCCCTTCAATCCCTAACGCGGAAAGAGGCGGGGGGGAAGATCATGCGCGGGCGGAAATTTTTAGTCGGCGCTGAGACGTGTGAAGGGGGCGCCGCGTCCGGGCGTCGGCCAGGGTCGCGCTTTACAAGCGGTGCGTTAGTGATAGTATGTCCCGCGATTCCCCGCATCCTTACCCCGGGGCGACGCCGTCGGCGGTCAAAAGCGGTCAAAGCTCTTCCTAACTCGATTCTGAAAGCAGAGGATTGTTTATGCGCAACAAAAGATGGGACCTCGCCCTCGGGCTGGGGCTCCTGATATTCGCCGGGCTGGCCTGCAACTTCAGCGCCTCGACGGCCAACCTGAGCGGCCTCAAGCTCGGCAAGGATCAGGCGGTCAGCGCGGAGACGAGCAGCTTTGCCTCGGGCGACACGGTCTACGCCATCGCCACCGTCTCGAACGCGCCGGGCGCGGTCAAGGTCACGGGACGCCTCGTCATCGACTCGGTAGAGGGCGAGGAGAGCGGCCCGGTGCCGGGGCTTGAGAAGACGCTCGACCTGCCGGGCAGCGGCACGGCCACCTACACCTTCTCCCCCCCGCCCTCGGGCTGGCCGAAGGGCAAGTACAAGGTCGAGGTCGTCATGCTCAACGAGAACGGCGAGCAGAAGGATCAGAAGTCGGCCGGCTTCTCCGTCCCCTAAACCGTCGAGACCGGGCGCGCTTTAAAAGGGGAGAGGCTGCCTCCGCAGGCAGCCTCTCCCCTTTTAACTTCGGCCGCGACGGGCACTCAGGCCGTCGCGTTAACGCTCCCGCGTCGGCCGACGCCGCCGTCACGCCCGGCCCGCGCGTCGGCGCAGGCCCAGAGCGAAGGGGCGGAGGCGGCGTTCGTGCGCGGGCGCGGGATGAGCCTCCGGAACTCGTCGGTGAAGTGGCCGTCCACGCGGACGCTGAAGCTGAGGCCGTCGCAGGCGTCCGAGCCGTGGAACTGGTTGACGGTGTCGAACCAGGCCGAGTAGGACGAGACGTAGAGCTTCTCGCGCGTGCGGTGGTCGAGCATGTAGAAGGGCTTCGAGAGGTTCGTGCGGAACCAGACGAACTCGTGGCAGACCTCGACCACGTCGTGATCCTTGTGCGGGGTGACGGGGCGCGGCGCGTCGTCGTACATGATGAGCATCCGGCCCGTCGAAGAGAAGGGGAGCGAGCGTATGAACTCCATCAGCCCGGCGAACTCCTCGGCCTCGGGCGTCGGCTGCCACAGTTCCGTCCTGTCGAGGTCGTAGTAGCTGTCGGGCATCTCCGACTGCGAGAGGTATATCATCCTCGTCCCCGGCCGGTCGGGGCTCTCGTCCTTCAGCCTGAACGGGCCGGTGTAGAACTGTTGGTCGCGGCCGGCCTCAAGCCGCCGCCTCACACGCTCTGTGACGTAGCCGTCGAGGGACTTCAGCCACTCGACGTCGATGAACTCGTCGAGAGACTTGTAAGACGGGTAGACAATCTGCGCTTCAGCCTGTTCGGGCACGTTCGTCATAACGTTTACCTGTTCGGGAATCATCGTAAGGTCGTTGAAGTTAACGAGGCGCGTGGGCGCAAGTCTTGCACGCCTGTACGCCGGCCTCGGATCACGGCGAGCAGAATCCTCCGCCCGCCCTCGAAGGGCATCCGCCCGTGCGCCAGTAGAGGTGCCCGGGCCAGGCGTGATTATAGGACAACTCGTTGTGAAGTGAGAGCGTGTAGCGGCGCGGGCACTCGGGCAGCCCCTTCTTGTTAACCCGACCGGTCTTAAACATCTACGCTTTGGCCTGACGACGGCCTATGTTTTTGTCCGCCGCCCCCGCAATATACCGGGAAGTGCGCGCGAGGGTACGTACTTTATT
>DASWNR010000252.1:0-2956 GCA_036399155.1 Pyrinomonadaceae bacterium | reverse complement strand
CTCCCAGAACTTGCCCTGCTGCCCGGCGGCCTCGGCCGCGCGCGCCGCCTGGAACGCGTACTTGTGCATGGCGAGCGGGAAGTTGCGGAAGACGAGGCGGACGTTGTCTCCGTAGTCCTTGACCACGTTGCGCAGCGCCGGCTCAAGGCCGCCGCAGGCCGGGCACTGGAAGTCGCTGAACTCTTCGAGCGTCACCTTCGCGCCCGCGCCCCCCTTGGCCCAGGGGTTGGGCGCGCCGGCCTGCGGCGCGCGCGTCTGCTGGACGGGGCTGGCGGTGGAGTTGCCACTCTGCTGCGCCGGCGGCGTGTTGCCGCCGCCCGGGCGCGACATCAGCACCACGGCGGCGATGACGGCGACGAGCACGCCGCCGATGATGACGAACGGGAGAGAGCTTTTCGATTGTTTGGGGTTGCGACTCATTTCGGGAAGAGACCTTCCGGGAAAATTTTTAACGACCCGCGCGCCATTCGGCCGGCGGCCGGCACAATGGTAACACCTGACGCCGCGCCAGTCTAAACCGGCCGGGGCGCGCCCGTAGCTTAGAAAAACCGTGCGGTTGTGTTACCTTTTGCCCGACCCGCCCCCAAGACGGCGCCCGCGCGCGGCGCACGGTCCCCCGTAACCCGGTCATAGAATCCGAGGAGGAGAATGAGCCAACCAGAGGCGACCACCACCCGGCTGCCGGGCGACGCGGTCTCGATCTACGACCGCTTCACGAACCTCTACGACCTGATGTTCCGGGTCAACGGCTACAGCCGCTCGGTCGAACGCTACCTGCGCGAGAACCCCCTGCCGCTCTCGGCCGGGGCGCGCGTGCTCGACGCGGGCTGCGGGACGGGGCTGCTCACGCTCGCGTTCCTGCGCGCGCACAGGCGTCCGGCCGACATCGCCTCGATAGACCTCTCGGTGCGCTCGCTCCAGACGGCGCGGCGCGCGGCACGCAAGCTCAGGCGCGCGCCGCGCCGCGAAGTCACCTTCGCGCAGGCCAACGCGCTCTCGCTCCCCTTCGCGGACGAGGCGTTCGACCTCGTGATGACGAGCGGCGTGCTCGAATACCTGCCGCTGCGCGAGGGGCTGCAAGAGGTGGCGCGCGTGCTCGCGCCCGGCGGGCTGCTCTTCTTCGTCCCCGTGCGGCCGGCGCCCTTCACGCGGCTGCTCGAAGTCATGTTCCGCTTCAAGGCGCACCCGCCCGAAGAGGTCGAGGAGAACACGCGCCGCTTCTTCCGCATCATCGAACACCACCGCTTCGCGCCCTTCGAGCCCATCGCCTGGTCGAAGAGTCTCGTCATCGCCCAAAAGCCCTGAGCGAGTGATGAGTGATGAGAAAAGACGACGGGCTTTTCTTCTTTCTTATCACCTATCACCTACCGCCCATCACTTATCACTCATCACTCCCCGAATCACTTCGCGCGCGATTGTCGGGATGATGTCGCGCTCTTTGGCGAAGTCCGTGGTGAAGGTGACGACGACGAGGCGGCGGCCGCCGGGAAGCTCAAGATAGGCGGCGTCGTGGCGCGCGGTGCTAGTCCAGCCGGCCTTCGACCAGAGGCGCGCGCCGGGCTCAAGCGCCGGCCCCGTGTAGCCGTGCGACTGGTCGTCCGGGTCGTCGGACTTGCCGGAAAAGTCGCGCCTTAAGAGTTCCAGCATACGGCGGCTGCGCTCGGGGCTGACGGCGCGGCCCGCGGCAATTTCGGCGAGCAGGCGCGCCGTGGCGTCGGTCGTGAGCTTGTTGCGGTTCTCGAACTTCGGCCCGAGGAACTGCCGCTCCCGCCCGTACGGCCCCTCGCACCAGGGCTTCTGGTTGACGTTGATGCCGCCCGGCCCGACGCGGTAGCCGAGCGCCTCGAAGTAGCGGTTGACCGCGTTACGCTTCTCCGCCCACTTCGACAACTCGCCGGGCGAAAGCTCCGCGCCGTTCGACACGCCCGTCAGAGAGTCGAGCACGTAGTGGGTCGCGTCGTTTGACGAGTCAACTATCATGTCGCGCAGCGCGCGCGAGAACTCCTCGGACTCCTTCAGCCGTCCGTCCTCAAGCCAGCGGTGCGCCGCCGCGAGGTAGAAGAGCTTGACGACGCTCGCCGGGTAGATGGGCTCCGCGCCGCGGAAGCTCGCCTGCCCCACGCGCGCCGGGTCGGTCAGGTCTACGACCGTCACCGCGAGGTGCTTCTCGGCGAAGCCCTTCTCCTTAAAACGTTCGAGCGCGGCGCGCGCCGCGTCGTCCACCACGCGCTGAAGCTTCGGCGAAGGCTGCGCGGAACTTTGCGCCGCCCCCGGCCGTGACTTCGTCGCGCCCGCGTCCTGCGCCGTCGCGGCGTCGGACGCGGCGCAGAGGAGAAGCGCGAGCAGGAGCGCGCGCGGCGCGCGTTTCCGAATCGTCATCAGTCCTTTACCCTTTCTCAATGGCTGGTATACTCCCGCGCGGGTGGCGTCCGCCGCCCCATCAACAAACCACCGCGGTACACGAAAGGCGAAGACGCTCTCATGGCTCAAGACAACGAGGCCGGGCTGGTCAGGGGGATACGCAAGTGGGACTTCGTCGCGCTCATCATCAACAGCATGGTCGGCGCGGGCATCTTCGTCCTCCCGGCGCGCGCCTTCGGGCTCATCGGCCCTTACAGCCTCGCCGCCTTCATCATCTGCGCCTTCGTCATCGCGCTCATCATCCTCTGCTTCGCGGAGGTCGGCAGCCGCTTCAAGGAGACGGGCGGCCCCTACCTCTACGCGCGCGAGGCGTTCGGCCCGGCCGCCGGCTTTCAGGTCGGGTGGATGTTCTGGCTCGCGCGGCTCACGTCCTCGGCGACCAACTGCAACCTGCTCGTCGTCTACCTCGGCTACTTCTGGCCGGGGGCGAACGCGGGGCCGTGGAGGGCGGCCATCATCACGGCGGTCATCGTCGGGCTGACGGCGATTAACTACGTCGGCGTGCGCGACGCGGCGGCGGTGAGCAACTTCTTCG
>DASWNR010000251.1:0-8958 GCA_036399155.1 Pyrinomonadaceae bacterium | reverse complement strand
CCGAGTGGTGATGTCGCCCAGCCGTGTGAATTTGATGTTGCGGACTATCGGGTTGCTGTAGTCGAAGGCCACGACCTTTCCGGCATTGTCCCGGCGAAAACGCAGCGTCACCCTGCCTTCACGAATCATGCGCGCACGCTTGTGTGCGCGCGTTATGATTCGCGCAAGCAGGCATAACTAGAGCAACCCGCTTTTATTAACGGGCCGGGCGCGAATCTGAATAAATTTTCAGTGTTGTTAATAATCCGCCGCGGGGTGCGTTATATGCGTAGTGACGGTGTGAAGGAGAACGATGTGCAATCAGGTGCAGCTACCACGGCCCGCTTGAGGGCCGTCCCCGCGGCCGAGGGGGTGGGGGAACTAGAGAGACTCTTCCGCGAACATAACGGGCAGATTTTCCGCGCCGCGTATCGCATTACGGGAAGCGTCACGGACGCGGAGGACGTTCTCCAGACGATCTTTTTACGTCTGGCCTCGAACGCCGAGACGCCTGACCTCGCGCCGAGTCCGGCGGGCTACCTGCACCGCGCCGCCGTCAACGCCGCGCTCGACATCGTGCGCAGTCGCGGGCGTGCGCGCCTGGTCTCGTTCGATTCGGTAGAGTCCGCGGAGGAGTTGAACAGCCCGAACTCCAGCCCGGAGGATGAGCACGCCGACCGCGAGCTGCGCGCGCTCCTGCGCCACGCGGTCGCGAAGCTCGGCGAGCGCGCCGCGACCATCTTCGCGCTGCGCTACTTTGAAGGCTATGACAACAACGAAATCGCCGAACTTCTAGGCACTTCGCCGACCGTCGTCGCCGTCACACTCCACCGCGCGCGCACGCGCCTTCGCCGTGAGATCGGACAGTTTTTGGAGAAACAGTCATGAAGCGCAACAGAAAAGAGCTTGACGCCATTTTAGACAAAGCCGTGGCCGGCGTCCGCGACGAGCGCGTCGAACAGTCGGCGGTGGAGGCGGCGGCCTCGCGCGTCTGGGCGCGCGTCTCCGAGCAAGCGTCGGGCGAGACGTTGATCGACTCTCACAGCGCCGTCGTAGCCGCCGGACGAATCGGCGGCTGCGCGGACTACCAATCGCTCATCCCTTCTTACCTTCGCGGAGAGCTTTCGCCGGCGCGCGCTCTGCTGCTCGAAGATCACGGGCACGAGTGCATCCCCTGCCGCAAGGCTTTGAAGGCGGCGCGCACGGGCGTGCCGCAGGTGGCGGCGCGCGCGGCGCATGTTAACCCTCGGCCGACGAGGCGAACGTCGCCCGCGCCTGTGTGGCGTTGGAGCATCGCCGCCGGTCTGCTGCTGTGCTTCGGACTCGCCGCGACCTTCTTCGTCGAGCGGCTCGACCTCTCCGGCAGGACGCTCGCCGCGACCGTCGAGAGCGCGGACGGCAATCTTTACCGCGTTTCCGAGACCGAGAGCCGCGCGCTCCGGACGGGCGAACAGATTCAGAAGGGCGAGCGCGTGCGAACGTCCAAAGATTCAAACGCCGTGCTGCGCCTCGCGGACGGCTCGCTCGTCGAGATGCGCGAGCGCAGCGAGGTTTCGGTCACGGAGAACATGAAGGGCGTCACCGTCAAACTCGAACGCGGCGACGTGGCGGTCGAGGCGGCGAAGCAGCGCGAGCGCCATCTCTACGTCGCCACGCCGGATTCGCTCGTCTCCGTGACGGGCACGGTCTTCTTCGTCGGCAGCGGCACGAAGGGGTCGCGCGTCTCTGTCGTCGAAGGCGAAGTGCGCGTGAATCATTCCGGCAGAGACGACGTGTTGCGCCCCGGCGATCAGGTGACGAGCAACGCGATGCTCGAACCCGTCCCGCTCACGCAGGAAGTCGAGTGGAGCCGCAACGCCGCGCGCTACACGCAGCTCGCCGCGGAGTTGACGGGGCTGCGGCAGGACATCAACTCGCGAGTCCCGCGCCCCGGTGTGCGCTACTCATCGCGCTTCCTCGACCTCGTGCCCGAAGGCACCGTCCTTTACGCCGCGCTGCCTAACCTGAGCCGGAGGCTCGCCGACTCGTACCGCGTCATGCAGGAGCGCATCAACCAGAACCCCGCGCTCAAAGAGTGGTGGAAAAGCGAAGGGCAGGGCGCGGGGGTCGATCAGATCATCGAGCGCGTGCGCGAGTTCGGCGCGCACCTCGGCGACGAGGTAGTCGTCAGCGCGGGCCTGAACGCGAAGAACGAGCCCGGCAACATCCTCGTTCTCGGCGAGCTGAAGAACGCGGCCGACTTCCGCCCGTACCTCGAAGGGCAGCTCGCCCGGCTCGCCCGCGAAGGCAAGGACGGCCCGGCGATTCGCATCCTCGATGACCCGTTAGCGGCGCCACAATCGAACGGCGCGACCGGCGAAGGTGAAATCTTCGTCTGGGTTCGCAACGATCTTTTCGCCGCGTCGCCGCAGCTGGAAAGCCTGCGCCGGCTCGCGACGACGCTCGACAACGCGGGCGCGAACCGCTTCGTCGGCACGTCTTTCCACGCGCGTCTTGCCGAAATCTACCGCGAGGGCGCGGGGCTCGTGGTCGCCGCCGACCTGGAAAAACTCGTCGGTCAAATCGCGCGCGAGGACGGAACCCTTCCGGGTGGCCCGGAGCGCGGCGAAGGCTTCCGCCGACTCGGACTGACGAACCTGAAGCACCTCGTCGTCGAGCAGAAGGATTTGAACGAGAAGACGCAGAGCCGCGCCGTGCTCACCTTCAACGAGCCGCGCCGCGGGATCGCCTCGTGGCTCGCCGCGCCGGGGGCGATGGGCGCGCTTGAGTTCGTCTCGCCGGACGCGAACGTGGCCACCGCCTTCGTCGTCAAAGAGCCCGCGCTGCTCGTCGACGACCTGCTCGGCTTCCTCGAAACGGTGCAGCCCGATTTGCGCCGCCGACTGCGCGAGATCGAGGCGCAGCAGGGCATCGACATCCGGCGCGACCTGGCCGCGCCGTTGGGCGGCGAGTTCGCCTTCGCCATCGACGGCCCGCTGCTCCCGACCCCCTCCTGGAAGATGATTCTTGAGGTGGGCGATCAGGCGCACTTGCAGGGGTCGCTTGAGCGCGTCGTGGAAAAGCTGAACGCCTGGGCGACGCTGAACGGCAAGGGCGGGTTGCGCTGGGAGAACACGACCGAGGGCGGGCGCACAATTTACACCCTGCGTTCGGCCGACCTGGGGCTCGAAGTGCACTACACCTTTGTGAACGGCTACCTCGTCGTCACGCCGGGCCGCGCGCTGCTGGGCCTCGCCTTGCAGTACCGCGAATCCGGCAACACACTCTTGCGCTCGGCGCGCTTCAGAGGGACGATGCCGGAGGACGGCAGCGTTAACTTCTCCGCGATTCTCTACCACGACCTCGCGCCCGCCCTTCGCCCGCTGGCGGCGAGCGCTCCTGAAGGTCAGCGAGGCGCGCTCGCCGCCGCCGCCGAGATGCCGCCGACCCTGGCCTACGCCTACGCGCAGGGCGACCGCATCACGCTCGCGGCGAACACCGAAGGCGGGCCGTTCGGGTTAAGTCCCGACAGCCTGCTCGGCCTGCCGAACGCGTTCGCGATGCAGAACATTCTGATGAACGCGATGGGCGAGGAGAACGAACCGAAGCGGTGAAGTCGGGGAACTCAAAGTGATGAAGGGGCGTACAGGCAGGGGACTCGTCCCCCACCTGCCTTAACAGCGAAACGCGCGGGCAGAGGAAGAGTCCTCTGCCCGCACACTTTTATTTAAACCCCTTACGCTTGAGATCGTAGGAAGTCTCAACAGCTTATGAACCCTGTCATCGAACTCAACGGTCTGAGCGTCACGTTCGGCAGGCGGGCGATCCTGAAGGATTTGAGCGGGACGGTCAAGGGTCGCGCCGTCGGCCTGCTCGGCCCGAACGGCGCGGGCAAGACGACGCTCATCCACACGCTGCTCGGCTTTCACCCGCCCAGCTCCGGCACGGTGCGCATACTCGGGGAAGACATCGCGACGAACGCCAGGAGCCTCCGCGCGGCGGTCGGCTACATGCCGGAGCGCGATTCGTTCATCGCCGGAATGTCCTGCGTCCGCTTCGTCCGGCTGATGGCCGAACTATCCGGCATCCCTCCCGAAGCGGCGCTCGAACGCGCGCACGAGGCCCTCTTCTACGTGGGACTGGGCGAGGCGCGCTACCGCGCGGTCGACACCTATTCGCTCGGCATGAAGCAGCTCGCCAAACTCGCGCAGGCCATCGTGCACGGGCCGCGTCTGCTCATTCTGGACGAGCCGACGAACGGGCTCGACCCGCCGACGCGCGCGCGCATGATCCGCCTTATTCAGGAGATACGCGACGGCGGCCGGGCGCGCATCCTGCTCTCGTCACACCTTTTGCGCGACGTTGAGGAATGCTGCGACGAAATTCTCGTCCTGAAGGACGGGCGCATCGCCGCCAACTGCAACCTCGACGAGGAGCGCAAGGCGAACCGCAAGTTCATCGAGCTTGAGACGCGCGGGGGCGACCGCGCGGCGTTCGCCGAAGCAATCGGCGGGTTGGGCTGCGAGTACGCGCTCGCGGGCGAGCGGCGCATTAAACTCGTGATGCAGGACGGCGTGGAGATCGACGACCTTTACCGTCTGGCCTTAGAGCGGCAGGTTCAGATTCGCCGCCTGAACTACAAGCGCGATTCGCTCGAAGACATTTTTCTCAAGGCGATGGAGGGCGAAGGGAACGGCGCGGCCGGGGGAGGGAACGGCGATGGCCCTATTTGAAAACAGCTACGGGCGGTACGAAGGCGGGCTCACGCCGGAATGGTTGCGCTTCCTCGTCCTGCCGCGCTACGCGCTGCGCGACGTGTTCGGCTCGAAGTTCTTCACCGCGATCTTCTGCCTGTGCTTCATCTGCCCGCTGGTCGCGTCGATCCTGATCTACCTGCATCACAACACGAACGTCATCGCGCTCATGCAGATCGACCTGCGCGAGTTGTTGCCGATCGACGCGTCGTTCTTCCAGTACTTCGCGGAAACTCAGGGCTGGCTCGCCTTCATCCTCGCGGTGCTCGTCGGCCCCGCGCTCGTCTCGCGCGACCTGGCGAATAACGCCCTGCCGCTCTATTTGTGCCGCCCGTTCTCGCGCGCCGAATACGTGCTCGGCAAGATGACGGTGCTCATTGTTTTGCTGTCGCTCGTGACGTGGGTGCCGGGGCTCCTGCTCTTCCTCCTGCAAGCGTATCTCGAAGGCGCCGGCTGGATCGCGTCGAATTTGTGGATGGCGGGGGCCATCTTCGTCGGGAGCATGACGTGGATCGTGCTGCTCTCGCTGCTCTCGCTGGCGATCTCGGCGTGGGTGCGTTGGCGCGTCGTCGCGGGCGGCGCGCTGCTCGGGTCTTTCTTCATCCCGTCCGCCTTCGGCGAGATCGTCAACGGCCTGTTCCTGACGCGGCTAGGGAGCCTGATCAGCCCCGCGGCTTTGATGAGAAACATCTGGCGCGGACTCTTCGGCCATTTCACGCGGGAGGTCGAGTTGGGTTCCGTCTACCCCGTGGGGGACGGCTGGAGCAGGAGGTTCCTCGACGTCGTGTTGCGCGAGCCGCCGCTGTGGGCCTGCTGGCTGGCGGTCGCCCTCATCTGCCTCGCCTGCCTCTTGCTGCTCTCGCGCAAAGTCCGGGCTTACGAAGTGATCAAATGACGACACGGACAACGAACGCCGAGGGGATGATCGTCTTCGAGGGCGTCTCAAAATTCTACGGCGAGATACTCGGCGTCAACCGCGTCAACCTGTCCATCGCGCCGGGCATCACGAGCCTCGTGGGCCCGAACGGCTCGGGCAAGACGACGCTGATGAACCTGATGACGGGGCTGCTGCGGCCGACGCGCGGGACGATCAGCGTGCTCGGCACGAGCCCGCACGACCCGGAAAAACTCTTCCGCAAAGTCGGCTACTGCTCGCAGTTCGACTCCTTCCCGCCCGGCATGACGGGGCGCGAGTTCGTCGAGTTCTACCTGAGCGTTCACGGCTGCGCGAGGGGCGAGGTGCGGGACTTAACGCGGGCGGCGCTCGAACGCGTGTCGATGCAGGACGTGGCCGGGCGCAAGGTGGCGGGCTACAGCAAAGGCATGAGGCAGCGCATCCGGCTCGCGCAGTCGATAGCGCACAACCCTTCGGTGCTCATCCTCGACGAGCCGCTCAACGGACTCGACCCGATGGCGCGCGCCGAGATCATCCGCCTGTTTCAGTCGCTCGCGGCGGAAGGCTTGTACCTCGTCATCTCAAGTCACATCCTGCACGAGGTCGACATGATGTCCGACAGCGTCGTGCTGATGCACAACGGCTACGTGGTCGCGGAGGGCGACGTGCACGGCGTGCGCGACGAGATCGAGGAGCACCCGATGCAGATCCTCGTGCGCTGCGACCGCCCGCAGGTTTTAGCCGCGCGCCTCTTCGAGCACGAGCACACCGTCGAGGCGCGCATCCACAAAGACCGCCGGGGGCTGTTCGTCAAGACGCGCCGGCCCGACGACTTCTACCTGCTGCTCAACCGCCTCGTGACGGAGAATAACCTTCAGGTCGAATCGGTCGCCCCGGCCGACGACGACCTGAATGCGGTCTACCAATACTTGATCAGTTCAGACGGAGGGCGTGTAAGTTGAGTTCTACAATCGAGACGACGGAGAAGCGTGTGGCGGGGGGCGGCGAGACGGCGAACCTTAACCGGTCGCTCCGGGCGCGGCAGACGCTCGCCGTCCTGCGCCTCGAACTCGGAAGGAACTTCCTCGGGCGCCGCGCCCTGCTGCTCTACGTGCTCGCGGGGCTGCCGCCGACGGTGATTGCGGCGGTCGCCATATTCTTGCCGCGCGAGTACGAGGCCAGGGACTTCGCGGAGCTGAGCGTCGTTTACTCCGTCATCTACGGCGGGCTGATCCTGCGCACGCTCCTTTTCTTCGGGTGCGCGTGGGTCTTCATGAACTTATTTCGCGGCGAGGTCGTCGACCGGAGCCTGCACTACTACTTTCTCGCGCCCGTGCGACGCGAAGTGCTCGTCGTCGGGAAATACCTGTCGGGGCTGGCGGCGACCGTCACGCTGTTCGGCGCTTCGACGCTCGGCTCGTTCGCCCTGATCTACTTCGGCCTCTACCCGCCACAGAGCATGGAGTATTTTTTCGACGGCCCCGGTTTCGGGCAGGCGCTCACCTACGCCGGCATTACGGCGCTCGCGTGTGTCGGTTACGGGGCAGTTTTTCTGATCGTAGGTCTGTTCTTCAGAAACCCGGTCATCCCGGCGCTGCTGATCTACGGCTGGGAGTGGATCAACTTTCTGCTGCCGCCGCTGCTGAAGAAGGTGAGCGTCATTCATTACCTTCACTCGCTCGCGCCCGTCCCCCCGCCGCCGGGCCCCTTCGCCGTGCTCGCCGAGCCGACGCCCGCCTGGATTTCCGTCCCCAGCCTGCTCATCTTCACCGCGCTCGCACTCGTCATCGCCGGCCTTCACATCCGCCGGCAGGAGATCAGCTACGCGGGTGAATGAAAGAGCGAAGCGACGAGCTTCGCCCGATTGCTCCCTACTGATCCAGACTCACCGGGGCGAGCCATAGCGCGAGGTTACGCACGTAGGTCTTTATGCCTCCCAGTTTCTCGGGCTCCCTTTGAATCTGGTCGCCGGGCGACTCCACGACGAAGCTCGGGCAGCCCGCCGAAGTGTCCCAGTTGTAATCCACGAAATGATGAAAGCTCGACTCGGCGACGGCGCGCCCGAGCGTGTGGCCGTGATCGTCGGGCGCCTGCTCGAAGGCGACGATCAGGTTGAAGGGCCGCTTCGTGACCTTGCTCGTGCCGGTCGCGACGACGCGGGCCTGGCCCTCGCCTTCCGGCGCGCCGACCGCGCCTTCGTGCGGGTGCGCCGGGAAATACTCGACGCGGCCTGAGGGTGAAGCGTCGTCGCGCAGTAGCTCGTGCGTCAGCCCGACGGGCGTGACGGGCTGCTGGCGGAAGCGCGTGATGCCCTCACAGTCGGCCGCGGTCAGCCCGTCGCCCGTGTCCACGGCGAAGAGCCACAGCTCGTCGAAGTCGGTCGAGTCGAGCCGGCTCAACACCGCGTCGCCGCCGCCCGCGTTCGTCCCGCGGTCGCGCGCCGTGACCTCGCATAGCACTTGCCCTTCCGCGTCTCGAAGCCCGCTCAGGTGCTCGCGGAGCAACGAGAACCTGCCGACGTGCCAGTCGTCCTCGACGGGCGCGATGGTGGTCTGCAATAAAATCCGAATCGGTCTTTTCATAGCATCACCCGCCGCCACCTGTCGGTTCGTACTCCCTCAAAGCGACTCGAAGAATATCTCGTCCACGTAGCACCAGCCCCACTCCTCGCCGGGCTCGAAGGATTTAATCAGGGGGTGACTTGTATTGTTAAAGTGCTTCGTCGCGTGCCGGTTCGGGGAACTATCACAGCAGCCGACGTGGCCGCACCCCACGCATAGGCGAAGGTGCATCCACGTGCCGCCGATTCTCAGACAGTCTTCACAGCCGTCCGCGCTCGGCGTGACCTCCCTGACCTGATTCAGGTGCGTACAATCCGCGGCCATGCTCATCCTCCCTTCAGCATATCAATAGCCGGGCGAGAAACCCGGGCGCGTCCACGGCCCCAAGGGACTTGAGAGACGAGACACACCGCGGGCGGGGGCTTCAGGCGGGGCGGTACGACTTCCTTCCTACGACTCGGGCGGTGCGACGGTGTCGCCGCCGGCTTTGGCCGAGCAGCCGACGAAGCGGTAGCCGACGCCGACGACGGTCTCGATGGAGTCGCCGCACGCGCCCAGCTTCGAGCGCAGCCGGCGGATGTGGACGTCGAGCGTGCGCGTGTCGCCGTAGTACTGCTGCCCCCACACCTCGTCGAGCAGCTGCGTGCGCGTCGCCACCCTCCCGGGGCGCCGCGCCAGCGCCGCCAGCAGCCCGAACTCCTTGCGCGTGAGCCTGACGCCCTCGCCGTCGCAGGAGGCGTGCATGTCGTCGAAGCGGACGAGCAGCCTCGCGTCCTCGTAGGAGGCCGCG
>DASWNR010000250.1:0-11660 GCA_036399155.1 Pyrinomonadaceae bacterium | reverse complement strand
CGCCCCTTCGGCCTCCGTCCTCGGGCAGTTGCGCGAGGAGGCGGGGCGGCGTCTGCCGCCGTCGAAGACGCTGGTCGCGTTCGGCGACCCAGTCTTCAGGTCGAACTACGCGATGCGCAAGAGCGCGGCCAGCGGCGGCGTCGAACTCGCCGAACTCAGCAAGGCGGAGACGGCAAGCTTCCGCAGCGGCCAGCGCGACTTCGAGTTCGAGGACGACTCGCCACTCGACCCGGCCACGGCCGAGCCGCTCACCTACGCCGGGCCTGAGCTGCGGAACCTGCGCGAGGTGGTCGCCGACTCGCTCGTCGCGGCCGACTTCGACGCCACGCGCGAGCGCCTTCAGCAGACAGACCTCTCCCAGTTCGCCATCCTGCACTTCGCCACGCACGGCCTGCTCGACCCGAAGCAGCCCGAGAGGTCGGGGCTGCTGCTTTCGGCCGTCGACCGCGAGGGGCGCGCGCGCGACGGCTTCGTGGGGCTGCGCGACGTCTACTCGCTGCGCGCTCCGGTCGAGCTGGTGGTCTTGAGCGCGTGCCGGACGGCGCTCGGCAAGGAGGTGCGCGGCGAGGGGATGATCGGGCTCACGCGCGGCTTCCTCTACGCGGGCGCGTCGAGCGTGATGTCGAGCCTCTGGAAGGTTGACGACGAGGCGACCTCCGAGCTGATGAGGCGCTTCTACGAGAACATGCTGCGGCGCGAGATGACGCCGGCGGCGGCGCTGCGCGCGGCGCAGAACAGCATCCGGCGGGAGCCTCACTGGCGCTCTCCCTACTACTGGGCCGCGTTCACGCTCCAGGGCGAGTACAGGCAGGTCTTGCGCCCCGCGCGCGCGGCGGGGCTGAAAACTTACACGAAGGCTCTGGTGTCGGGGGGGCTGGTGCTGTCGCTGGCGGCGCTGGCGGCGTGGTGGTCGAGGCGTCGTCGCGCGCCCGCGCTGTCTTAATCTATTCGACGTCGAAGACGTAGCTGTCGCCGACGCGACGCTCGCCGCCGCCGCCGCCCGAGGCGTAGAGCTTCAACACGTAGCGGCCCCGCGCGAGCCGGTCTTCGGGGACGACGACGGTGACGGGGTGCCCGTCGTGTTCGGTAACCTTAACGACTTCCGTCCGTCCCTCACTCACAGTCGACATCTCCGCGCGGTACGAGGCGGCGTGCGGCGTCCCCGCCGGGAGCGTCAGCGTGATTCGCAGCGCGTCCGCGCCGAGCGGGAGCCGCACCTTCTTCGGGACTTCGCCCCCGCCCGCGCGCTCGCCCGCCCCTGCGACGAGCGTGAGCGGGACGAACGTGCGCGGCGCGCGCGGAATCGCGAGCAAGATTGCGACGGCGATACAGGCGACGGCCGCGAACGCGAGCCCCGCGCGCCACGCCGCCGAACGGCCGCCCCAGAAGGCGCGCAACCGCTCGCCCGTCGTCGGCCCGGCCGTCGTCTTCGCCGGCCCGGTTGTCGTCGTTGTCGTCTCGGCCTCGCTTCCGGCGGCGGTCTCGCGGCCCTTCACGGAAGCGGAGGCCGCGGCGTAGCGTGCGAGACCGCGCGTCAACCTGAGCTGCGCGCGCCTCTCCTCGGTCAAAAGGAAGTGTCGCTCGAAGCCCGCGCGCTCCCCCGCGTCGAGCCGCCCGGCGACGTAATCGTCTATCAACTCGCCCTCGGCCAGCGCCAGCTCTTCGAGGAAAGCCCCCTCGGTCATCAGGCGTTCTTCGACGCCCCGCCCGGCCTCTTCCGAGATAGTCCCGAGCAGGTACCTCCTGATTTCGTCCTGTATGTCCGGGAAAGGTGTCATCTGACTAAGCCGGCCGCCGCGCCGGCTCGCCTCCCTACAGTGGTATGACGAATTACGGCGCGACGTTTCACGCCGTGAGCGTCTCGGCGAGGCAGCGGCTCACGCACTCTTGCAGCGTCGCCCTGATGCGGTGGACGCGTATGCGCAGCGCGTTCTGCGCCACGTCGAGCCGGGCGGCCAGCTCCTTCCGGTGGTCTATCTTGGCGCGGCGGTCGTCGTGGTAGTACCCGACCACCAGCTCGCGGCTCGACTCGGGCAGCACGCCCAGGCAGCGCATCAGGCACTCGTACTCGCGCTCGGTCTGCTCGGTCTCGACCGGGTCGGGCGGCGGCGCGGGCGCGGGTTGCGGCCTCTGCCGCCGCGCCTCCTGCAAGACGTGCCGCGCCACGCCGTAGAAGTAGAGGCTCGGGTCGCCGACGTACTCGCGCGCGACCTCGCCCGCCTTGACGGTGACGCGGTTGATGGTCTCGTCGGCGAGGTCTTCGGCGTCGAGGCGGCCCCGGCCGATGAAGAGCTTGACGAGGCGTCGCCGTATCTCCTCGTACTTCTCGGCGGCGCGTTCGCGGTCGGGGTCGAGCCACGACAGGAGGGAGTCGAAGGCGGCCTGGGTGACTGGGCGCTCGTGCTTCATTGGAAAACTGTGCCGCCGGAGGTGGGGGTGCGAACGGATGATGCGTCCGCGCCGTTTAGTCCCGGCCGGCCGGCGCGCCGAAGAACCCAAGGGCGAGCGCGCCGACGGCCTCACGAACTTCAGCCGAAAGGTAAACAGTCTCGCCACTGTTGTCAACCGAACCTGTCGGGCACGCCCGGCGCCTGAAAACAGAGCCGCCCCGCGACACCCGGGCGGCCTTCGTAGAAGACCTTCCGGGTGTCGCGGGGCGGCTGGCGGTCGCCCCCGCGCGGGGACTTAGGCGCGCGTTACTGCTGACCCTTGTCGTGCGTGTCGGCGCCGACGGCCGTCAGCGTCGTCGCGCCGGCGTTGCCCATCGTGCGGTTGTTGCCGAACGAGTTGACCGTCCCGACGGTGCCGTTCGCGGTGTTGAAGGCGATGACGGAGTTGCCGATGCGTATCGTGCCGCCCGCCGTCTGCGAGATGCCGGTGGCGTTGTTCACGATCTGGCAGTTGTCGACAATCATCTCGGACGTGCCGAGCGGGCTCTCGACGCCGAGGCCGTGGTTGGCGTTGCCGGAGATGACCGAGTTGGTGACGGACATCCGCGCGCCGCTGCTGGCGACGATGCCGAAGCCGCAGTTGTGGACGCGGACGTTGTCGATGGTGGCGCTGATGCGGGTCGAGCCGCTCGCGGGGATGACGACGATGCCGGTGCCGGCCATGTTCCTGACCGTGGTGTTCGTGACGGTCAGCTCGCCGCCGCCGCTGCGCACGTCCTCGATGCCGCGCCCGGGGTTGCCCTGCGAGCCGTCGATGACGCAGTCCTCGACGAAGACCTCGCTGTTGGCCGAGGCCGCGCCGCCCGAGATGCGGATGCCGCGCAGGCCGAGGACGGCCGCGCTCGCGCCGCCCGAGCCGTTGATGTTCAGATTGCGCAGGCGGACGGACTTCTGCGTCTCGCCGACGGCGGTGAAGTTGTCGAAGGCGATGGAGACGCCGGTCGTCCCCGAGTGGAGGATGGAGCCGTAGCCCTGCCCCGCCGTGCCCTCGATGGTGAGGGACTTGGTGATGGTCACCGCGCCGAAGCCACCCGGGTCGAGCGTGCTGATCTCGCCGTGGACGGCGGTCTTCGAGATGGCGCCCGCGTAGGTCTTACAGGGGGCGGTGCGGCTGCACGGGTTAACGTCGTCGCCGACGCCCGAGACCCACGTGCGGGTCGCCTGCGCCTGGGCGATGGAGGAAAGTGCCACGATGAAAATCGCACACGCGAGAGCTTTAAGGGTAGCAGACATGGTTTTCATTACTGTTCTCCTCACAGACTAGACTTTTGATTGTGGGGGCAATGCCCGCGGACGACCGGGCGTCCTGTGTCGGCAAAGCCAGCGTTTGTGGATACCGAATGTCGGGTTCGCGGAGAGCCTGTGTGTCCGCCTCTCTCAAGGGGGGGCGGCGGCGTCGCCGAGCCGCTCAGGGCCGGACGATGATGTCGCCGGCGGCGTTGTCCGTGTCCACGAAAAGGTAGGCCGCGAAGGGGAAGGACGTGAGCCTGACGGACTCGTCCCTGGGCATCGCGTAGCCCACGTCGTCTTTGCGCTCGGCGTCGGTCGCCCACCAGCGAAGCCCGACGCCCGGGTCTTTCTCCAACTCCGAGTCCGCGGGAATCCAGTCCCTCTTGATCTCCCTGTAGAGCCCCCACGTCAGCTTGTCAGGCTCTCGCGGGTTGTCGGCGTTGTCCTCGACCGTGAACAGCACGCGCATCCCGATCAGGTAGGGGATGGTGGAGTCGCGGACGACGCCGCCCATCACCGCCTGGTTCTTGACGACGCTCATCTCGTCGAACGAGACGCTGATGGAGACGCCGTTGTATCTCTCCTCCCGCGTGCCGTCGCCGTCCACGTCCTGATAGACGAAGGGTGCCTCGTCGCTCAGGTTCAGGCTGCCGGTCGCGCCGCCCTCCTTGAGCGCCGTGCAGTCGAACTCGACGTACTTGATGTACTTGTTCCCGAGGGTGAACTGGTAGCTGCCCTGGGCGGCCTGCGCGCGGGCGGCGACGCAGGCGGTCAGGAGCAGCACTAGGGTTGAGGTAAAGCGAATGATCCTCATTGAAGAAACTCCTTCTGCTTGGTTAAAGGAAGGGGGAAATAGGCCGGTGTCAAAGGGCATAGTCGCAACGGGCGAGGTTGGATTCTACCTGGGCTCTAACGGGCGAAGCCGGGACATCTTACGCGGGAGAGTCGTATTCAGCAAGGGCTGGCCGTCATGACGGTGACGCAAGATACCCCACCCGGCCGAAAGAATCTTTAGAGCGCCCTGAAATTCTTCTGAAAGACTTCTGAAAGCTCCGCAGGCATCAGCCGCTTGTGAGGGCGCGCGCCTCGCGGCGGGGCGAACTTCGCCTAGGCGCGGCCGGGCTGGCGCACGCCGAACAGGCGCCACTCGCCGGGCACGCGCCCGAGGCGGTGCGCGCCCCTGTCCTCGAAGCTTATCCCCGAGCCGGCGACCAAATCCTTGACGGTGTTCGAGACCAGAACCTCGCCGGGCGCGGCGCGGTTCGCCACCTGGACGCCTATCTCGGCGGCGACGCCCGTGACCTTGCCGTCCACCACGTCGCACTCGCCCGTGTGGAGCCCGGCGCGCATCTCGACGCCGAGCCGCGAGGCGTACTCGACGATGGCGTAGGCGCAGCGCACCGCGCGCGCGGGGCCGTCGAAGATGGCGAGCGGGCGGTCGCCCACCATGTCAATCTCGCGCCCGCGGAACCACTCTACCTCCTTGCGGACGTAGCCGCGCAGGCGCTGGATGAGCCCCTGCCGCAAGCCCACGCCGGGCCACGCCGAGCGCTGTTCGGGCGAGTCCGCGATGCGCGTGAAGAGGACCGTGGCCAGCACGCGGTCGGGCTCGGGCGCGTGGCGCGCGCCCGTCAAAAACTCTTCGACCTCGTCGAGCACGGCCGTCTGGTCGCCGACGAAGGGGAGGTGGTCGCGGCCGGGCAGCTCGACGTAGCGCGCGCCCGGTATCCGCCCGGCGACGTAGCGCCCCTCCTCGACTTTAAGACACTGGTCTTCGGCGCGGTGTATGACGAGCGTGGGCACGCGCACCGACGGCAGCACGTGGCGCACGTCAATCTCGGCGTTCATCTGCGTGAGCGCGAGCGCCGCGCCCGGGCTCGCGCCTATGCGCAGGTAGGTGGCCCACCACTCGCGGAAGCGCGGGACGGAGGCGACCGAGGGCGCGCGCTCTTCGAGCCCGACGGGGCCGCCCCAGCCGCGGCGTATCTCCTCGAAGAAGTGCTGGCGCTCCTCGGGCGTCGGGGCCCAGGGGTAGTCGGCGTCGCGGACGCGCTTGGCGTACGTGCCGATCATGACGAGCGCCGAAGTCTTCTCGGGGTAGGTGGCGGCGAAGAGGCTGCACATCGGGCCGCCCTCGGAGACGCCGCACAGCGCCGCGCGCTCGGAGCCGACGGCGTCGAGCACCGCGCGCACGTCGTCCATCCGCTGTTCGAGCGTCGGGAGCCGGTTGACGGGGACGCGGTCGGAGAGCCCCGTCCCGCGCTTGTCGAAGAGGATGAGGCGCGAGAAGGAGGAGAGCCGGCGCAGGAAGCGAGCGAAGCTCGGCTCGCGCCAGAAGTATTCCATGTGCGAGACCCAGCCCATGACGAAGACGAGGTCGAGCGGCGCGTCGCCGACGACCTGGTAGGCGATGTTGACCTCGCCGCTCCGCGCGTACATCGTCTCGGGCGCACGCTCGTGCGCGTAGTCGTGCGCGCGCGCGTGCTCGCGCCCGAGGTGGAGCAGCGGCAGCTCGAACCCGGCGGGCGCCTCCGGCCGGCGCGTCAACTCCGCGTCGGCGTCCGCGCCGTCCACGGCGCGCGTGCCGGCGGCCGCCGCGCGCGCGCCGTCGGGTTGGACGAAGCCGACGCCCCCTCGTCCTCCACTGACGCCGGGGCATTCCCTCACGTCGGCGACGAAGCGGTAGCCGCGCCTCGGGACGGTCTCGATGTACTTTCGCCCGCCGCCCTCCTCGCCCAGCGCCTTCCTGAGCACGGAGATGTTCTGCGCGAGGTTGTTCTCCTCGACGAAGCTGTCCGGCCAGACGCGCCTCATCAGCTCCTCCTTGCCGAGCACGTGGCCGCTGTCCTCGACGAGCGCCAGCAGCGTGTCGAAAGCCTTCGGCGTCAGCGGCACGGCGCCCGACTCGCCGAACAGGACGCGCTCGTCGGCGTCCAGCCGGAAGGGCCCGAAGGCGTAGAGGCGTTTGGACTGCTTTCTCGTCATCGCTTTTCGGCAGAGACTCACGGGGCGAACGGCTTCAAAGAGTTTTTCGGGGCGCGGCGCGCGGCGGGCCGTGGAACGGGAGAGAAGCGAAGCTGGCTTAAAAGGGGGCGTCGTCGGCCGCGGGCTTCGGGGCTGGAAGGCTTCGATGCCGGAGCCGCCTGCCGAAGTCGTGCGGTCGAACGCGTGACCCTTCAACTTCAGGAGGAGGCGAAGCGTTGGTTAACTGAATCTTTACGGGGGCGGGGAGGGCGAGCCCGCGGCCCCGTCGATGCCGCTCGTCAGTCGCATGTCCCTCCGGACTCGTGCGCGAGTCGCGGAGCGCATGTTTATAAACTTGTCGGCCTCCTTTAATATACCCACGCGCCTTCGGGTATGTCCATATTTTTCGAGAGGACGGCCGCCGCCGGGCGGCCGAAGGGAAGGGGACGATGAAAGCTCCGAGACGGGCTCTGCTCCGGCTGGCGCTCGCGGCGTGCGTGCTCCTCGCGCCCGCGCGCGCGCTGGCGTGCGCGTGCTGCTCGAACGCGGGCGACTACCGCATCGACTTCGCCCGGCCGAGCGACTACGAGCTGAGCATCATGCGGCAGGTGCGCTTCGGCGGGGCGGCGCAACTCTATCTCACGGAGGCCGACGTGGAGGAGAGCGCCGTGGGGCTGGCGCACCGCGCGGAGGGCTACGCGCTCAAGGGCTCGCTCGCCGGCGGCGTGTGGAGGCTTGAGTTCCGCGACGGCAAACAGGCGGGCACGCTCAGCCTGCCGCTGCCCGCGAAGATGTTGAGCTACGCGGCCGACATACGCGACGGGCGGACCAGCCCCGGCGGCGGCCCGCTGCTTTATAAAGAGTGGCGCTTCGAGGGCCGGGCCACGGGGACGGGCTTCTTCCGCGCCGGGCTCGCGTCGCCGGCCAAATACTTTCTCGTGCTCCAGGGGCGCGGCAACGGCTGCCAGGACGCCGGAGACTTTACGCACTGGCGTCTCAACGTCACCGGCCCCAAGGCCGAATACGCTTTCTACGGCCAACTCGCCGCCCCCGAGTGAGCCGCGAAGCAGGACGCTCGATGAAGCTCGCGCTTTTGAAACTCTTCGCGGCGGCGGCCTTCGTCGCCCCGGCCGCGCGGGCGCAGGTCGGTCGCCGTCAACTCCGCTGTCAAACCCACTAAAAAAGCTTACGGCCGCCCGGGTGGCGGCCGTAAGCTTTTGACTTAATCTATGGAGCCGAGGGGGATCGAACCCCTGACCTCTGCAATGCCATTGCAGCGCTCTCCCAGCTGAGCTACGGCCCCGTTTTCCCGGCGCTGTCGCGTCGAAAACGTCCGCCCGGGATGTACGTCCCGCCCGGAGCGAAGCCGTAAATTAGCATACGCGGGAGGCGCTGCGCAAACACGGGGCTCGCGCCGCGCGGAGGCCGAAAGCCCGCCCGGCGCGGGGCGCGAACGCGGCGGCTCAGACGCCTTTGAAGTCGGGCTTGCGCTTCTCCAGAAAGGCGCGGACGCCCTCGTCCTTGTCCTGGCTTGAGAAGGTGAGCGCGAAGAGGTCTATCTCGCGGCGCAGCCCCTCGTCGAGGTTGGCGCGCGCGGCCGTCTTGACGGCCTCCTTCGCCATGCGGAGCGCGACGGGGCTCTTCTCGGCGATGCGGTTGGCCATCTCCATCGTCTTCGCCTCAAGCTCCTCGGCCGGGAAGACCGCGTTGACGAGCCCGAGGCTGTAAGCCTGCTGCGCGTCGATCATGTCGCCGGTGAGGATGAGCTCCATCGCCTTGCCCTCGCCGACGAGTCGGGTGAGGCGCTGCGTGCCGCCGCCGCCGGGGATGATGCCGAGGTTGATCTCGGGCTGGCCGAAGCGCGCGCGGTCGCCGGCGACGCGGATGTCGCACGAGAGCGCGAGCTCGCAACCCCCGCCGAGGCAGAAGCCGTTGACCATCGCGATGACCGGCTTGGGGAAGGTGTCGACGGCCGTGAAGAGCGAGCGCGCCGTCATCACGTCGCGCTGCGAGACGGCGGTGCGCCCCTCGAACTCCGCGATGTCGGCGCCGGCGACGAAAGCCTTCTCGCCCGCGCCGGTGATGACGACGACGCGCACCGATTCGTCCTCGCGCAGCTCGTCGAGCGCGGCCGCGCCCTCGGCGCGCGTCTGGATGTTGAGCGCGTTCAGCTTCGCCGGCCGGTTGATGGTGAGCAGTGCGACGCGCCCGCGCCGCTCAAGCAGAAGAGTCTCGTATGATGCCATGTGGGTCACGCTCCTAAATGGAAATGCCGTGATGGGTGATGCGTGACGGGTGGTAAGAAGAAGCTCTCGCCTTCTCTTATCACCCGTCACCCATCACTCATCACGGCTCTTAATGTTTCTCGCCTTCGCCCTCGGGCGCCTGCTGCTCGTCGGCGACCCAGGAGACGAAGAGGCGGAGCCAGTTCTCGCTCGGCTCCATGATCTGGACGCCGACGCGCGCCGTGCCGTAGATGGCGGGCGCGGTGCGCACGACGCGCGCCGTGGCCTCGATGGGCGAGCCGTCCGGCCGGTGCGCGCGCAGGTAGAGCTGGTCGCCGCGCGCGACGCGCTGGTTGAGGTGGAAGAGCGCGCCGAGCGTCGAGATGTCGTCGGTCTCGGTGGGCTCGCTCCAGGCGGCGCCGTCCTCCGCGCGCCCCGACACCACTATCGGGAGCCTCAGCGCCATGCGCAGCGCGAATCGTCTCTCTTCGTTCGGTGGCCTGCTCATAGGTAAGCGGAGCCTACTCTCTGCCGTCTACTTGTCTTCCCATTTGTAGAAGCCCTCGCCCGACTTCTTCCCGAGCTTGCCTTCGGCGACCATGCGCCGGAGTATGTCGGGCGGGCGGAAGCGCTCCGTCCCGAGCTTCGAGTGCAGGTACTCGGCGATGTGGAGGCGCACGTCGAGGCCGACTAAATCGGTCAGGCGGAGCGGCCCCATGGGGTGATTGTAGCCCAACTCCATCGCCGTATCTATATCTTTCGCCGCCGCCACGCCCTCCTCGACCATCCGCATCGCTTCGAGTCCCAGCGCCACGCCGAGGCGCGACGAGGCGAAGCCCGGCACGTCGCGCACGACGATGGGCTCCTTCTTCATCCTCAGGGCGACGCCGCGCACCGCCTCGACCGTCTCCGCGGAGGTCTCGCGCCCCGCGACTATCTCGACGAGCCGCATGATGTGGACGGGGTTGAAGAAGTGCATGCCGACGACCCGGCCGGGGTCGCGCGAGCCTTCGGCGATTTCGGAGATGGAGAGCGAGGAGGTGTTGGTGGCGAAGATGAAGTCGCCCCCGTTCAGGCTCTCGACCGCGCGGAGCGTCTCGCGCTTGAGTTCGAGCCGCTCGGGGACGGCCTCGACGAAGAGGTCGCTCCCCGCCGTCGCTTCGAGCTCGACCGTCGCGCGGATGTTCGAGAGGGCGCGCACGCGCTCCTCCTCCGTGACCTTGCCGCGCTCGACGCCCTTCGAGAGGTTCGCCTCGACCGCGCGCAGGCCCTTCCCGACCAGCTCGTCGCTCACGTCGCGCAGCGTCACCTCGAAGCCGGCGGCGGCCGCCGCCTGCGCGATGCCGTGCCCCATCGTGCCCGCGCCGAGGACGGCGACGCGCCGCACGGGCGTCGCCGCCGCCTGCGTCGTCGAAGTCTTCTCCTCCTGCGGGGTGCTCAAAAGGGTTTCGGGAGTGGCTGCGGCGTGACGTAAGTCCCGGCGCGCGCGGTCAAATTAGACTACCTACAGCGCGAAAAGTTATACTACACGCGCCGAGAAAAAGGCTACCACCGCCGCGCGCCGCTCGGTAAGCGCGCTTACAGACAGACCACCCCAAAGAGACTTTAATCAGAGGCATGATGAAAGAGACCCTGCACCGCGAAGTCGTCATCGTCGGCTCGGGCCCGGCCGGCCTGACCGCCGCCATCTACGCCGCGCGCGCCGAGCTGCGCCCGCTCGTCATACACGGCCCGCAGCCCGGCGGCCAGCTCACCATCACCACCGAGGTCGAGAACTACCCCGGCTTCGCCGAGGGCATCCAGGGGCCCGAGCTGA
This sequence comes from Pyrinomonadaceae bacterium, assembly GCA_036399155.1. Classification (GTDB taxonomy): domain Bacteria; phylum Acidobacteriota; class Blastocatellia; order Pyrinomonadales; family Pyrinomonadaceae; genus QHXN01. The sequence continues at coordinate 975 of DASWNR010000250.1, read as the reverse complement.
TGCGGCAGTTCGAGGAGCAGGCCAAGCGCTTCGGCACCGAGTTCCTCGTCACCTTCGTCAACAAGGTTGACCTGAGCCGGAGACCTTTCACGCTCTGGACGGACGAGGGGCACGAGGTCAAGGCCGAGACTCTAATCGTCGCCTCGGGCGCGTCGGCGAAGTGGGTGGGCGTGCCCGGCGAGGCCCCCGCGCCCGAGGGTTTGGGCGGCATGGGCGTCTCTGCGTGCGCGACGTGCGACGGCTTCTTCTTCAAGGGCAAGCCCATCGTCGTCGTCGGCGGCGGGGACACCGCGATGGAGGAGGCGACGTTCCTGACGCGCTACGCCTCGCGCGTGACGGTCGTCCACCGGCGTGACTCCCTGCGCGCGTCGAAGATCATGCAGGACAAGGCGTTCAAGAACCCGAAGATAGACTTCGTCTGGAACGCGGAGCTGCGCGAGATCGTCGGCGCGGCGGAGACGGGCGTGACCGGCGTCAAGCTCTACGACAACCAGACGGGCGAGGAGACGGAGTTTCCTTGCGAGGGCGTCTTCATCGCCATCGGGCACAAGCCGAACACCGACGTTTTCAAGGGCTGGCTCGACATGGACGACGTGGGCTACATCAAGACGGCGGGCGTCTCGATGGCGACGAACATCCCCGGCGTCTTCGCGTGCGGCGACGCGCAGGACTCGGTCTACCGGCAGGCCGTCACGGCGGCCGGGACGGGCTGCATGGCCGCCATCGACGCCGAGAGGTTTCTCGACAGCCTGCCAGTGGCGACGCCTACCGGCGAGGAGGTGACCATCGAGGGCGAGGTCGTCTCGGCCGACCGCGAGCAGATCACGATGCCCGGCGGCGAGGTCGTCTCGAACATCCCCGACGACCAGCCGCCCGCGGACGGCGCGGGGCAGCCCGGCGTCGTCTACGCGCGACCCTCGTCCGAGCTTTCGTCCTGAGACGACCGCCGTTTGAATCGAAGAGGCGCGCCGAGAA
>DASWNR010000249.1:0-8670 GCA_036399155.1 Pyrinomonadaceae bacterium | reverse complement strand
GCCATTAGTTTTCCGGCCGAAAGGGGAGCGGACGAATACATGCCAGCACGGGCTGCTGCCACACCACGGTTCGTCAGGCGCACGGCGCTCGGGCCGAATGAGTACCGCAGGAACTTCCGCCAGATTGACGGCGATGTCATCTCGGCCGTCACCTCGCGAGAGGCTGACTGCGTTACGCCGCTGATGAGCAAGATCTACCTCCGGCTCGTCCATGCGCCCGCCGAGTATTGGGAGCGCGATGGCGTCCTGCGTTTCGAGGGTGAGTTGCGCGACGACAGACACGTCACGGCGTGGGACGCGCTCTGTGAGGTGGTCGGCGTCGCCTCGGCCACGGCCCGAAAAGCGCTACTCTGGATGCACGGGCAGGGAATCGTCGGCTACTTCGCAGGGAAGAACGGCGTCGGTATCCGCGTCTTCATCAACCGGGCCGCGAGCTCCATCGGCAGCCGGGCGGCGGGGCAAAAAATTTTGGAGTTTCCTCGTGCTTCATCCGAGGGCGCTCGTACTTCACCGGATGAAGTAGCCTTTAGTGACAGCTACGCTGACTTAGAAGTTTCAGACATAGATTTAAGTCCGCGCGCGCCGAAAAGCGGCGCGGGGCAAACTGAGGTGGTTAAAAAAGGCCCCGACCCGCACCCCACTTGCACCCGACACCCTCCGCAAGGTGTCAGCATGGAGAATGTGCCGCCACCGCGAGCAGCGCTCCGGGTCGAGGTCCCGGTCGGGGAGATCGTCTCGCGGCTGAGGCGCGAGCTAGAGCCGTCGCTCCAATCCGCGGCACGGCAAGCGGCCGCGCAGGAGCACGAGCGCACGCGCGAGTGGCTCGAGAGCAAGGGGTTGCCGAAGGCGGCGCGCGTCGCCCAGCGCGAGGCCTACAACGTGCTCAGGAAGTATGGGGTCTTGACCGAGACGGCGGGAGCCTCAGATGCCGAAGTGGGCCGCGGCGGGCACGCCCCGCTTGGGTCACATGGGCTCGCGGAGGATGAGGTTACTGAACTGGCCCAAGCCTGTGTCGCCATGCTCGAAGCGCAGGGGCGGGCGGTCGAAGTCACGCTCTCGGAGATGAGCACCGCGGCGGGAGGGTTCCTGTCGCCCGAAGACGCCCCACGCGTGCGGCAAAAAGTTGAGACGCTTCTCGGCGGTGGAGGTTAGCGAGCGGATCCATCTCCAGCGTCGTCTGTTGAAGTGTTCTCACGTAAGTACCAAGCTATAATTTGCCTTTCGGGTTCCTTCTGCGATGTTTATTCTCGGCTGAGAGCGAGCTATGTGGCCTGACAACGAAACTACACGAGACTTCCTGAACTTCTCGGGCGTCGCCGACACGGTGGCGGAGATCATCGTCCAGGCTCGCGGCCGGCCCATCTCGATCGGAGTGTCCGGGGCGTGGGGCATCGGCAAGTCCTCTATGATCAAGCTGACGCGGGAGTCGCTGACCCGGCGGCCCAAGAAGGAGGGCGAGCGAGAGTTCATTTTCGTCGAGTTCAACGCCTGGCTCTATCAGGGGTATGACGACGCGCGCGCGGCCCTCATGGACGTCATCGCCACCACTCTGGAGGAGGAGGCTGAGAAGCGGGGGAAGGCGGTCGACAAAGTGAAGGAGCTGGCGAAGCGTGTCAACTGGCTGCGCGCCGCCAAACTCGTGGGAGGGTCGGCCCTCGCGCTATCGCTGGGGCTGCCGCCGGTCGGTCTGCTGGGTGAACTCTGGGCTTTCGGCAAGAAGACGGTCGGCGGCGGGGCGGACGAAAAGCTTCTCGGCGAGGGGCAGGCCAAGGCCGCGGAAGCCGCTTCGGCCGCCGCGGGCCTGCTGAATCCGAAGGCGGAGACGTCGCCGCCGAGGGAGATTCACGCCCTGCGGGACACGTTCGAAGAGACGCTGGACGAACTCGGCGTGACCCTGGTCGTCTTGATCGACGACCTCGACCGATGCCTGCCGCCGACCACCATCTCCACTCTGGAAGCGATCCGGCTGTTCCTCTTCCTGCGCAACACGGCGTTCGTCATCGCCGCCGACAACGAGATGATAAAGCACGCGGTGCGCCGGCACTTCGAGGGGGTGAGCGACGACCTGCTCGTCACCAACTACTTCGACAAGTTGATACAGGTGCCGATCCGCGTGCCGCCGCTGGGAACTCAGGAGGTGCGGGCGTACATGATGCTGCTGTTCATCGAGAACAGCGACCTGAGTGACGAGGTCAAAGAAAAGATCCGGGCCGGGGTCGGCGAACAGTTGAAGCAGACCTGGCAGGGCAAGCGCGTCGACCGGGCGTTCGTGCAAACGCTGCACGACGCGATTCCCGACGAGCTGATAGGTAAGTTCGACGCCGCCGACCGGCTCGCGCCGCTGATGACGACAGCCTCAGGCATCGTCGGCAACCCGCGCCTGATCAAGCGGTTCCTGAACGCGCTGGCGATCCGGATGGCCATCTCTAACGCGCAGGGCGTCGGGGTGGACGAGGCCGTCCTCGCGAAGATGCTGTTGTTCGAACGTCTGGGTGACCCTCAGGCGTACGCCGAACTGATCAAAGCGGTGAGCAGCAACGAGGAAGGCAAGCCCGTCTTTCTGGCCGATTGGGAGGAGGCGGCGAACGCCGGCAAGCCACTCGAGTTGCGGCCGCCGTGGAACGCGCCGTTCGTTCAGGAGTGGCTCACGCTGCCGCCGCGTCTCGCGGAACTGGATCTGCGCGGCGCGCTCTACGTCAGCCGCGAGCACGCCCCGCTCATTACGCCTGAGGATCGCCTCTCGTCCGGGGCGGCAGAGCTGCTCGCGGCCCTGCTCGAACACCCGGACATGGCGGCCAGCCTGAAGGACCGGCTCACGAAAGTGTCGCGGGCTGAGATCACCGTAATCATGGACCGGCTGCTGGACCGCGCGCGTCAGGAGCAGGAGTGGGGCGTGCCGCCGATCCTTGAGGCGTGCCTTGTCGTGTCGGAGGCGGACCCCCCGCAGGGCGCCCGCTTGGCAGCCTTCCTGAAGGAGAGGCCGCCGGCACAGATTCAGCCCAACATCGTCCCGAAGATCGGGGACCAGCCGTGGGCCGCCGGCGTCCTCGGCGCGTGGGAACGCTCCGCGGCGTCACGCCCTGTCAAGAATGCCATCAGGCGGAGGAGAGAGGATGGGGACGTCACAGTCTAGCAACGGCCCGCTCGGCGGCGTGCCGATGGTGCCCCCGTGGGTTCCGCCGCCTCCGGACGGCGATATTCCCGACGACGGCGTGCCGCCGCCGGCGGAAGGTCAACCAGACGGGCCGGCGGACACACCTCCGGCCCCCTTGCCTCCCACACCCGTGCCGTCCGCACCAGCCGGCAGGTTCGGCCCTGCGCGCCTGAATCTCGGTAATTTTGCGCGGACGGGGGAAGGCGCCAGCATGCGGCGTGGTCTCGGTCACTACGTCCGCAAGGGCTACGGAGGGTCGGGCACGGCCGTGCGCCGCTCCGGCGGCACCGCGGCTACGGCCGGAGCGCTCTACGGGGCACTGACCGACGTCGCGGCCGGACGTGCGGGGCCGCCCGGGAGCCCGCTCGACCCGGCGCTCCTCGCCGGGCGCTCGGCGCAGGAAGTAATGAACGCCGTCGTCGAGGCGGTGCGCCCCGTCGACGGCACGCTGGACGCCGAGGCAGGTCGGGCGGCGATTTGTGACGCGCTCTCCGAGCTGCTGACGCGTTTCCCCGAAGCCGACCTGCTCAACCTGAGCGACGCAGAACGCTCCTTCGCGGTCGAACGCTACGTGGCATTCGACGTGTTTCGCCGGTTCTCCCTCGACGCGGGCAAGGCGATCCAGGACAGCGCGCCGAGCGCGGCGACCGCACTCTCGCGGCTCAAGCAGGTGCGTGACTACGTTAAAGAGACCGTGGCGGCCGCGTTCAGGAAGTTGCGGGACGCGGGCAGGGCGATCACGTCGGGGCGCGTGGAACGGGTCGTGCGGGATGCGCTACGCGACACCTACGAGGTGTTTGAGGGGGAGGCCGAATGAAACTTGTTTGCGCCCCGAAAACTTACCCCTTTCCGGACGACGCCGACGTCCTGCGGATCATCCTCTATGGCCGCCCAGATAGGCCGGAGGACGGCAGCGCGGGGGCGGCGTTGATGGAGGAGGTCTTACGTCGCAAGCTCGTCGCGGCGCCGCGCGCGTGGGATCTGCTCTCGCTGGCGCTCTCGGTGATCGCCGCAGATTTTGCGGGGCACCGCGACAGGAGTCCGGACGGCTGGTCCCGCGAATTCGAGCTCGAAGTCGCCGTCGCCGATCCCGCCTTCTGGAATACGCAGGCCGAAGTCGTCCAGGCGGCACTGGCTTTCTTGTCGACCGACCGCTGGCGCGTGCGCTTCGTCGGCGGAGGGATGCTGCCCGAACCGCCTCGGGAGCAGGTTCTGCCGGATGAGGATTGCGTCGTGCTGCTGTCGGGCGGTCTGGATAGCCTGGTAGGGGTAATTGATCTTGTTACGTCAGGCAAAAGGCCGTACGCGGTCAGCCAGACCGTCAGGGGTGACGCGGAAAAGCAAAAGCATTTCGCAGAGAGAATAGGCGGAGGCTTACGTCACCTCAAACTCAACCACAACGCCCGCGTGCCCCATCCGGAGAACCCGCCGTCTCAGCGCGCCCGCTCGCTTACGTTCCTCGCCTACGGCGTCTTGGCGGCGACCGCCCTTGCACGCTACCACGAGGGCGAGACGGTCACGCTCTACGTCTGCGAGAACGGTTACATCTCCATCAACCCGCCACTCACCGCGGCCCGGCTAGGCAGCCTGAGCACGCGCACGACGCACCCCGTCTTCCTGCGGCATGTTCAGCAAATCGTGGATGCGGCCGGGTTGCGGCTGAGGATTGAGAACCCATACCAACATAAAACCAAAGGCGAGATGCTGGCGGGCTGCGCCGATCGATCTCTCCTGAAGGCGGAGGCGGCCTCGTCGACGAGCTGCGGGCGCTACAAGGTATATGGGTACAGGCACTGCGGCCGGTGCGTGCCTTGCCAGGTCCGTCGCGCCGCCTTCCTCGCCTGGGGCGTCGCCGACAAGACGGACTACGTCTTCGAAGACCTCGGCAGGGACGACTCGGATTACGCCGGGTTTGACGACGTGCGCTCGGCCGCCATGGCGATCGCCGAGGTGAAAATGGATGGGCTCGACAATTGGCTCGGCACGGCACTCAGCTCTGTGCCGCCCGGCGAAGTGGCGCCGCTGAGAGGCATGGTCGAGCGCGGGCTCGCCGAGATCGCGGCCCTGCACCGCAAGTACCGTGTCAAGTGATAGACCTGCACTGCCACCTGGATCTCTACCCCGACCCGCGGCGCGTGGCCGAAGCGTGCCGTGAGCGACAGCTCTACGTGCTGTCGGTGACGAATACGCCGTCCGCCTGGAGCGGCACGGCCGCGCTGGCCGAGGGCGCGCCGCGGATACGGACGGCGCTCGGGCTGCACCCGCAGCTGGCGCACGAGCGTAAAGGCGAGTTGGCGTTGTTCGAGCGCCTGCTGCCGAAGGCGCGCTACGTAGGGGAGATCGGCTTGGACGGGGGGCCTGAGTACAAGCGCTATTGGGGCGATCAGGTAAAGGTCTTCGAGCGGATACTCGCCGCGTGCCGCGAGGCTGGCGGGCGGGTGCTTTCAGTCCACAGCCGGAGGGCGGCCGGGCCGGTGCTCGATCACCTCGAAAGAGTGCCGAACGCCGGGACGCCGGTTATGCACTGGTTCTCGGGCTCGCCGCGGGAACTCGCGCGGGCGGCCGATCTCGGTTGTTGGTTCAGCGTGGGGCCGGCCATGCTCGCGGGCGAGAAGGGGCGTGCCTTGGTAGGAAGCATGCCGCGGGAGCGCGTCCTGACCGAGACGGACGGGCCGTTCGCCCGGGTGGAGGGGCAGTCGGCCTACCCGTGGGACGCCTCGATTGCGGTCGCGGGTCTGGCCGGGCTCTGGGGCGTGTCTCAGCAGGAGGCCGAACGGTTGCTTCGTGAGAACTTACGGCGTCTTACCTCGACTGAGCGCGACAAGAACGGCTGAGCGTTTATCACTTTAACCGACTCCGTGGGAGCATAGTCGGCGGGGCCGTTTCATGATCGGATGGACGTGACACCTTCGCAAAGACATGGAATATAATGCATACTGATTAGTGCGCGATCGGCGAAGAGTTTAGGAAGTGAAAGATGAGCAGAGTAGTCCTAGAAGTACCCGACGAGACGCTCGACGCCCTGCGACTGTCGCCGGATGAGTTCGGCGAAGAGCTGCGGATGGCGGCGGCGGCCAAGCTCTATGAGTTGAGCCGTCTCTCCTCGGGCGCGGCCGCGGCACTGGCCGGAGTCCCGCGCGTCGTGTTCCTCTCCCGACTCGGCGACTACGGCGTGGACACGTTCCGCATGAGCGAGGAAGAACTCCGGCAGGAGACACGCCTTGCCTGAGGTCATCAGCGACACCTCCCCCCTTCAATACCTTCATCAACTCGGACTGTTGGACCTGCTGCCGCGGTTGGTCGGCCGCGTCGTCGTCCCCCAGGCGGTGGTTGACGAGCTTGAGGCGGGGCGAGCACTCGGCCACGACCTGCCTGACGTGACCGCGCTAGGATGGGTCGGCGTGCGGGTGCCCGCCTCCTCGCAGCAGCACGCCGCATCGCCCGAGTTGGGCCGGGGTGAGACTGACGTGCTGGGGCTCGCCTTAGAACTACCTAAGGGCGGAGCGGTCGTGATTATCGACGACGCCAAGGCGCGCGAGGCGGCGGTCACACTCGGCCTGAAATTAACGGGGACGCTGGGCGTGCTGCTCGACGCCAAACGCGCCGGACTAATCCCCGCGGTTGCGCCGCACCTCGACCGCCTCGACGCCCTGGGCTTCCGCCTCGCGCCGCACACGCGGGCGGCCGTGCTGAAACTAGCCGGCGAGTAGTATTGGCAATGAGTATCCGCATCCCCTCAGACGATCTGCTTCGCCTGCGCGAGCTGTCCCTCAACTGGGCGCCCCTCTTCCGCATGCTGGAGATAGGGCCGCAGCTCCGGCTCGTGATCGACACGAACGTAATCATAGAAGAGCTCCTGTTCGTGGCTACGAAGCTGCGAAACCCGGCCAACCGAACGGCCTTGCAGGAGGCCATAGACTCGGGGGCCGTCGTCGCGCTCGCCCCTTACGAGCTGCTGGAAGAGGTCGAAGAGAAAATAACCCTGTTCGCGGAGGAGCGAGGCATCCCCGAAGAGTCACTTAGGCGGGCGTGGTCGGAGTACCTGCCGCGAATCAGTTTCGTGGCGGCGGGGCAGGCGAGCGCGGAGGAAGAGGCAGCGGCGGTCGACCCGGACGACCTGCCGTTCGTCCGACTCTGCCGGCGGCTGGGCGCCGACGCGGTGGTGAGCAGGGATCGGCACATCCGAGCGATGGGCGCGAGGAGTGTCAACAAGGAGGTAATGATCCACGTCAGGGATTACGCGAGGGCGAAAGCGCCGGAAGTGACTCTGAGGTTCGGCGCGCTGGTCGTAACCGTCCCGGTCGCCGCGGGCGCGCACGCGCTCATAAAAGTTCTAGGCAAGTTGGCGAGAGGCTTTGCCGGGCTGCCGCCCGTGGTACAGCTCGCACTGGTGGCCGGCGCGGTAGCGGCAGGCGCGCACCCGCGCAGCCGGCGGGCGCTGTCGTCGTTCGCCGCGGAACATGCGAGCAAGATGAAAGAGCCCGCGCTACTCCTTCTCCAGGGGTTGCAAGCTTTGATGGAGCGGTTAAGTGAGGCGGAGGAGCGCGTGTGGTCGAGTCAAGAGGTCTTAGAGCGGTCGATCCCGCGAGCGGCAAAGAGGCCGCTGCGGCTTGTGGCCCGCTCCGTGTGCCTGGAGGCGGGGCGTGCGCTGACGCCGGAAGAGCTCACGCGCGGTGTGTTACGCGCCGGGTATGAGTCCAGTTCCTCCCGGCTTAAGTACTACCTGTTGAGGGTTCTCCGTCAGAGCGAACAGTTTGTATGTACATCAGACGGATGTTGGACCGTGAAGCCGGGCGAAGAACCGCCACGGCCAGGTAACTTGAGGATGGTTTAGGCCACGGCTCGAGGGGCGCATCCGGCGCAAAACGTGGAGCGATAATGAAGAGCCTCACACCTCGCGTCCGTTGACGACACTTGCTGCGACCAGACCACATCCGCTTCGGAAGATGGTCGAATAATATTATCGCCTTTTGCGCCTCAGTCCTTCGTGCTTTTGTTTGCTGGGAATTATATCCGGCAGATCCAACGAATCCTTCACCAGGACGTCAATCCAGACGTTAGCCGCCTCGGCGTATTTCATGATGACGAAGATCGGCGGCTCTTTGGTCCCGCGCTCGTACGCGCTGACGTTGCTCTGCGAGAACTCGGGCGGCAGGTCTAACCGCTCGAGCATGCTTTGTTGAGTGAGATTGAGCGCGGCGCGAATCTGTAAAAACTTCTCACCCAGACGGGCCGGGACGTACCGCTTCCGAGAGGCTCGCCCCATATCAGGCATCTCCTCCTGATACGGGAATGGTGGGCGTGCGCGGCTTGCGTTTTAGTCTAAATAGCTTTAGATTTTCGCGTAGTCTATTTGAACTATACGCTACGTACGATTGGGTCGTCGCCGAGTCCCCGAGGGAACGTCTGGCAACGACGCGCATCATCCGTGCTGTCGAGCCGTTTCGCGCATGAGCCGCCGAGCTAAATTGTCAAACACACCGGCGAGAGAAGATAGCAGAAGCCGGCCGCGGCGT
>DASWNR010000248.1:0-2185 GCA_036399155.1 Pyrinomonadaceae bacterium | reverse complement strand
GGGCACGTCTTCGGGGAGCGGCGCGATGGCCGAGAGGATGAGCGCGGGCGGGCCGCCGAGGAACATCGTGACCGGGAGAGCGCGCCCCGCCGCTTCGGCCTCGTGGTAGTGAAAGCCGCCGCCCTTGTGTATCTGCCAGTGCATCCCCGTGGTGCGCGCGTCGTGGCGCTGCATGCGGTACATGCCGAGGTTGTGCTTGCCCGTCGAGGGGTGCTCCGTGTAGACGAGCGGGAGCGTGAAGAAGGGGCCGCCGTCCTCCTGCCACGTCGTCAGCACGGGAAGCTCGTCGAGCCGCGCCGGGCGGTCGCAGACTTCGGTGACGGGGCCGCGGCCGACTTTTTTCGTCCCGAGCTTTAAAGCTTCGAGCGCGAGCGCGCGGTGCTGCCAGAGCGCGGCGGGACTAGGCGGCATAAGCGACTCGGCGACGTGGACGGCTTGGCGGACGAGCGCCTCGGGCTTCGGCCCGAAGGCCCAGCCGATGCGCCGCTCCGTGCCGAAGAGGTTTGTGACGACGGGGTAGCGGCTCCCCTTCACCCTCTTGAAGAGGAGCGCGGGGCCGCCGCGCTCGATGACGCGGCGGTGTATCTCTGCCAGTTCGAGGTCGGGGTCAACTTCCGCGCTGACTTCGACGAGGTCGGACTCTCTGCGGAGCAGTTCGAGAAACGAGCGGAGGTTTCGGTGCATACGGCCGCCAGTTAATCACACGGCCGACGGATGTCAAAACAGAGGGCTTGAGGGGGCGAGTGTCAGAGCGGGGGCTGCGCGTCGTCGTCGGAGTTGCTCTCGACTTTGCCCGCCTTACGTTGCCGCTTGGGCTCGACGGCGGGCGTCTCTTCGACGCGGATGGTTATCTCGCGCTCGGCGAACTTGGCGGCGTCGGCGATGAGGGGGTCGAGCGATTCGGTGAAGGGCTTTATCTTTTCGAGCGTGGCGCGGTCGCCGACCGCGGCGAGCACTTCGAGCAGGCGTATCCGCGTGTTGCCGTTGACGCGGTCGAGGAAGACGTAGAGCGGGTCGGGGCCTTCGAGCTGTTTGAGGTAGGCGACCGACTGCTCGGCCCGGCTTTTCTCGTCGAGTGCGTCTACGAGCGGGAAGATGCTCTCGTTCCTCCCCATCCGGTAGAGCGCCCAGTCGAGCGCGAGCTTGACCCGTGAATCTTTCTCCTGCGCGCGGTAGCCTTCGGCGAGCCGGCGGTGCTCAGTCGAGGCGAGCCGCGCCAACTCCTCGGCGGCGGCGCGGCGCTCGAAGGCGTTACGGCTCGAAAGCTTGCGCGCGACCGCCGCCGAATCTACGAAGGGCGGCGCGCCCGACGGCTCGTCCTGCGCCGACGCGCCCGCGGCGAAGAATGAGAGCAGGGCGAAAGTTAAAACAAGCTTTCTCTTCATAATCACTCAAGTCTTAGCCGTGGGCGCGGGCACGCTGGCCCGCGCCCACGGTTTGAAGGGCTACTACTTCTCCGAGCCGCCGGCCGCCTTGCGGATGCCGCCGGTGTTGAGGTCGAGGTCTTCGCGCTTGATGACCTCGACGTTGGGGAACTGCTTGCGGAGCGGCTCGACGAACTCTTTGGCGTCGCCGACGATGATGATGTGCGCGTCGGCCGCGCCGAGCCGCGAGCCCGCGAACTTCTGTATCTGCGCGGGCGTGACCGCCTGGACGCTCGTGATGTAGCGGTTGATCTCGTCGAGGCTCAGCCCGTAGAGCGCGAGCGACGCGACCTGCCCGACCAGCCCCTCGGTCGTCTCAAGCGAGCGGCCGAAGCCGCCGATGACGACCGCCTTGCGCGGCATAAGCTCCGCCTCCGACACCGCCTCGCTCGACAGCCGCGACAGCTCGCCGACGAGCAGCGACGCCACCTCCGCGCCCGACTGGTTCTTCGTCTGCGCCGAGGCGACGAACGGCCCCACGTCGCGCCGCGTGTCGAGCGACGAGCGCGCGCCGTAGCTCAGGCCGCGCTTGATGCGTATCTCCTGGTTTAGTCGGCCCGAGTAGCCCGAGAGCACCGAGTTGGCGACCAGCCCCGTGTAGAACTCCGGGTCTGTGCGCGCGATGCCGCGCCGCGCGAAGACCACGGCCGCCTGACCCGCGCCCGGCATGTCCACGACGACGACGCGCTGCTTCGCCTGCGCGGCGGCCGCCGCCTCCGCCTTCGACTGCGAGGCCGGCAGCGGCGTCGAGGGCTTGGCCC
>DASWNR010000247.1:0-3375 GCA_036399155.1 Pyrinomonadaceae bacterium | reverse complement strand
CTGGGGCGTGAAGCCCGCCGCCATGCTCGGCCACAGCATCGGCGAGTACGTCGCCGCGTGTCTGGCCGGCGTCTTCTCGCTCGAAGACGCGCTGCGGCTCGTCGCCGCGAGGGGCCGCCTCATGCAGTCCATGCCCGGCGGCGCGATGCTCGCGGTGCAGTCGGGCGAGGAGGAGTTGCGGCCGCGGCTCGCAGAAGGACTCTCGCTGGCGGCGGTCAACGGGCCGGCCGCGTGCGTGGTGTCGGGCGCCGCGGAGGCGGTCGAGGCACTGGAGGCCGCGCTGTCGGCGCAGGGCATAGTTCACACGCGGCTCCACACCTCGCACGCGTTCCACTCGGCGATGATGGAGCCGATACTGGATGAGTTCGCCGCCGCGGTCGGCGGGTGCGCGCTCCGCCCGCCGACCCTGCCCTTCGTCTCAAACCTCACGGGGGGTTGGATCGAAGCAGCTCAGGCGACAGACCCGCGCTACTGGAGCCGCCACCTGCGTGAGGCCGTGCGCTTCGGCGAGGGAGTCAAAACGCTGCTCGCCGAGCCCGACCGCGTGCTGCTTGAGGTCGGGCCGGGACGCGCGCTGAGCACGCTGGCCCGCCGGCCGGGCGAGCGTTTGGTGGCGATCCCTTCGCTGCCCCACCCGCGCGATAAACAGCCGGAGATGGCGTCGGTGCTGAGCGCGCTGGGCCGCCTGTGGATGGCCGGAGTCGAAGTCGATTGGGATGGCTTCCACGCGCCCGCGCGGCGGCGGCGAGTCCCGCTCCCCGGCTACCCGTTCGAGGGGCAGCGCCACTGGATAAAGGCCGAGGCGAAGGCCGACCGCGTCGATAAGTCAGACCCGGGCGGGTGGCTTTACGTGCCGGCGTGGCGGCGTTCGGTGTTGCCCTTCGCGGGCGAAGGGGGCGCGGCGCCGTCCGCGTGGCTTCTGTTCGGAAGCGACGGGCCGTTCTCCGAGAGATTCGCGGAGCACCTGCGCTCTCGGGGCGTCGAACTCATTACCGCACGCGCGGGGGACGGGCTGGCCCCGCTCTCCGAGGACGAATACGTCCTGAACCCCGACAGGCGCGAAGACTACGAGGGACTGTTCCGGGAGTTGCAGACGCGCGGGCGCTTCCCGCAGGTCATCGTCCACGCCTGGAACGTCACGGGGGACGGGCGCGACGCGACGCGCGTCGAGTCATGGGACGACGCACGGTGTCGCAGCTTCGACAGCCTGCTCTTCACGGCGCGGGCGCTCGAACTGGTCAGCCCCGACGCAGCCGTCCGCATCGGCATCCTCTCGGACGAGATGCAGAAGGTGTGCGGCGAGCGCGCGCTCCGGCCGGAGAAGTCGCTCCTGCTCGGGCCGCTTAAAGTCATCCCGCAGGAGTACCCGAACCTGCGCTGCCAGAGCATCGACCTGACGCTGCCGGGGGGCGACGGCGCCGAGTGGCAGACCCTTTTGCCGGACATATTCGACGAGCTGACGGGGCCCGTACAGGAGCACGTCATCGCGTACCGCGGCGGCGAGCGCTGGGTGCAGACGTTCGAGCCGTGGCGCGCGGACGAGGGCGCGCGGCTCGCGCCACGCCTGCGCGACGGCGGCGTCTACCTCATCACGGGAGGCACGGGCGGCGTCGGCCTCGCACTGGCCGAAGAGATCGCGCGCACGGTCAAGGCCCGGCTGGTGTTGGTCGGGCGCACGCCCCTGCCCGAGAGGGAGGGCTGGCCGGTGTGGCTCGCGACGCACGGCGAGCAGGAGCGCACGAGCCTCGCCATCAGGAAGATCGGGCTGCTGGAAGAGCTGGGCAGCGAGGTGCTCACGCTGGCGGCCGACGTTGCGGACGAGCGTGCGATGTCGGAGGCCGTCGGCCTCGCCCGCGAGAAGTTCGGCGACATCCGCGGCGTCGTCCACGCCGCGGGCGTCCCGGGCGGCGGCATCATCCAGCTCAAGACGCGCGAGGCGGTCGAGCACGTCCTGCGGCCGAAGACGCTCGGGACGCTCGTCCTGCATTCGGCGCTGCGGGGCGCGGCCCCCGACGCCCTCGACTTCTTCCTGCTCTGTTCCTCGACCAACGCCATCATCGGCGGCTTCGGCCAGAGCGACTACTCGGCGGCCAACGCCTTCCTCGACGCCTTCGCGCAGGCGCATTTCAGCCACCGCGGGACTTACGTCGTCTCCGTCAACTGGGATCGCTGGGAGGGGGTCGGGATGGCGGCGCGCGGCGCCGAGGGCGCGGGAGAACTTGCGCCGTCCGTGCCGGGGCTGGAAAACGCGAACGGCGCCCCGCCGTCGGCCGGCGCGCACCCGCTGCTGGGCTCGCCCATCGTCGAGACCCCGGAGCGCGCGGTCTTCACTTCACAGTTCAGCCCTGCGAGCCACTGGGTGCTATCCGAGCATTTGGTTTCGGGCCGGCCGACCGTGCCGGGCACCACCTACCTCGAAATGGCGCGCGCGGCCTTCGCGCCGCTCTCCGACGGCCGCCCCGTAGAGATTCGCGAAGTCACTTTCAGCATGCCGCTCGTGGTCGGCGAGGGCGACGTGCGCGAGGTCGCGACGCTGCTGGATCGCGACGGCGTCGGCTACTCCTTCCGCATCATGAGCCGGGGCGCGGCCGAAGGCGAGCGTCAGTGGGAGGAACACGCCCGCGGGAAAATCGGTGACGCAGGGGGCGCGGCGCTCGACGGGCGGGCCGCGGCGCTCGACGCCGTCGGCAGGATACGCGGCCGCGGGCAGAAGGTCTCCGACGGCGCGGGCGCCAACGGCGGGGGGCCGGGGGCCGGCAAGTTCATCACCACAGGCCCGCGCTGGCACAGTCTCAGGGAGGCTTACGTGGCGGGCGACGAGGCGCTCGCCGTGCTCGAAATCGACGAACGCTTCGCGCACGACCTCTCCCTCTACGGGCTCCACCCTTCGCTCCTCGACACCGCCACGGGCTTCATACAGTTTCTCGTCGCGGGCGATTACCTCCCGCTCGTCTACGAGCGGCTGACGGTCTACTCGCCGCTGCCGAAGAAGGCGTTCAGCCACGTCAAGTTCCACGGCGGGGTGCAGGAGCGGCGCGAGATCATCACCTGCGACGTTTCCATCCTCGACGAGGACGGGCGCGAGGCCGTGAGCATCGCCGGCTTCTCGATGAAGCGCGTGGCGGCCGGCGCGCTCCGGCAGCCCGGCGTGGCGGGCCGCGCGGCGCAGAGCCCGCCGCCGCCCGCGCCGGAGGTGGCCGCGATGCGCTCGCTGAGCGACGGCATCCCGCCGCGCGCGGGCGGGGAGGTGTTCCGCCGCATCCTGTCCGGCGGCAACGTCCCGCAGCTCATCGTCTCCACGCGCGAGCCTCGCGAGCTGATTCTTGCGGCCAATTCTCTGACCCGCGACCGGCTGCTCGAAGAGTTCGCGGGCGC
>DASWNR010000246.1:0-36255 GCA_036399155.1 Pyrinomonadaceae bacterium | reverse complement strand
GCGCGCGAACGTCGGGCGGCTGGCGCACGCGCGCGGCGATGTGGATGTTGTCGGGCGACGGGTCGGCTGACGCCAGATGCAGAAACCAGAACCCGAGCTGCCCGTAAGAGAGCGGGTAGCTCCCCGTCTCGCCGTCAGGCGGTATTTCGCCGTCGCGCGCCGCCGCGCCCTGCGGCTCCGCGGGCGCGGCCACGCTTCGCGCCTCCCCTTGCGGCAACTGGGCCAGACACTCCCGCACAAGGTCTTCGAGCGTCATCCCCTGCATCACTTTCGAGAGTGACAGGTGGATGCCCAACTCCGCCTCCAACAGTTGGACGAGGCTCACGGCCTTCAGCGAGTCCAACCCCGCGGAGCCGACCTCGGCCTCCGCCGGAAAGTCCGCGACGCCCGCGCCGGCGAGCGCCGCCAGCGTGCTCCTCAACCAACCTTCGAGGGCGTCGCCGTCAAGCTCCTCTTTCGGCGGCGCGGGCGGCGGCGCCGAGCCCGGCGCGTCGCCGCGCCACGCGCCGACTACGCGCAGCGTGCCCGCCAGATAGGCTTCGCGGCAGCTCCGCCTTTGAATCTTGCCGCTCGACGTTTTCGGCACGTCGCCGTAACGCGCGAAGACGATCTCGGCCGGCTCGATGCCGTGCTCCGTGACGACGGCCCGGCGCACGCTCGCGAACAGCTCGCCGGCGTCCGGCGGGAGGTGTCGAACCTCCTGCACCACGACCAGGCGCTCGGCCCCGTCCTGCTCGACGGCGAACGCGGCCCCCGCGTGCGCGGGGAAAGACGGGTGGCATTTCTCGACGGTGCGCTCTATGTCATGCGGGTAGTAGTTGAGGCCGCGGATGATGACGAGGTCTTTGAGGCGGCCGGTGACGAAAAGCTCGCCGTCGAGCACGACGCCGAGGTCGCCCGTCCGCAGGAACGGGCCTTCGTTCGTGTCCGCCAGCGCGGCCCGGAACGTCTGCTCGGTGGCCGGCCCGTTGTTCCAGTACCCTTGCGCCACGCTCCCGCCCGAGACCCAAATCTCCCCGACCCTTCCGCCCGCGCAGAGGCGGCGCGTCTCCGGCTCGACGATTCGCACCTTCTGCCCGGGCAGACACGCGCCGGACGCGACGAGCGGGCGAGCGTCCTCCTCTTCATCGCCGGCGGGGATGAATTCGTGCCTTTCGAGGGGCGCGGCTTTGACGGCGCGTGCGACGGGGCCGGAGCCTTTCGGCCCGCCCGAGACGATCAGCGTCGCCTCGGCCAGCCCGTAGCAGGGGAAGAAGGCGCGCGGGCGGAAGCCGGAAGGCGCGAACGCCGCGCGGAAGCGTTCCAGAGTCTCGTGACGAATCGGCTCAGAGCCGTTGAAGGCGACTTCCCAACTGCCGAGGTCGAGCCCGGCGCGCTGCTCGGGCGTGCTCTTCTGCACGCACAAGTCGTAGGCGAAGTTGGGGCCGCCGCTGATGGTCGCGCGCTCGCGCGTGATGGCGCGGAGCCAGCGGAGCGGGCTCTGTAGAAAAGTCGTCGGCGACATCAGCGTGCAACTGTAGCCCCCGTAGAGCGGCTGCATGATGCCGCCGATGAGCCCCATGTCGTGGTACATCGGCAGCCAGCTCACGCACCGGCTCTCTTCGTCGTACCCGAAAGCGCCTTGCAGGAGGCGTGAGTTGTGTACGAGGTTGGCGTGACTCAGCATCACGCCGCGCGGGTCGCCGGTCGAGCCGGAGGTGTATTGGATGAGTGCCAGCCCTTCGGGGTCGGCGTCCGGCTCACTCCACTCACGCGCCAACTGCTCCGGCAGGCTCGTCGTGTCGATCACGCGCCGGAGCGGCGTCTGCCCCGGAGCGCCGAAGAGTGCTTCGACCGCCTTCAGACTCTGCGGCGCGGTGAGCGCGACGCTGGCCTGCGCGTCGGCGGCGACGGACTGCAAGCGGCGCGCGTTACGGTTGAGGCGCGGCGGGTACGCGGGCACGGCCACGGCCCCCGCGTAGAGACACCCGAAGAACGCGGCGACGTATTCGAGCCCCGGCGGGTAGAGGAGCAGGACGCGCTCGCCCGCGCCGACGACGGAGCGCAAACACTGCCCGATGACGCGAGCCCTGAAGTCCAGCCCGCCGTAAGTCAACGAGTCTGCGACCGTCTCGCCGTCCGAAAGGAAGCGGTACGCGTCCCTCTCCGGCTGGCCCTCGGCCCGCCGTCGCAGCACGTCCGCCAGCGTTTCAGATGTCTGGGTCATGCGGGCTACAGCTCGAAAATCATGCCGCTCGCTCTCAGACGCAGCGTGTTCGCCGCGCGCGTCAGGAGCGCGCCGACCTTTTCCAGAAGCGCCGTCTGCGCCTCGCGCAGGTAGAAGTGGCCGCCCTCGAAGATGTGAACCGAGCAGGGCGCGGTCGTCAGCTCGCACCAGGCTTCGAGGTGGCCGGGCTCGACGCCCTCGTCGTGCGACCCGCCGAACGCCGTGAAGGGCACGCTCAACGCCTCCTCGCCCTCGTACCTGTAGGTCTCGCTGAGGGTGATGTCGGCGCGCAGCGGCGGCAGGTAAATCCGCGCCAGCTCCTCGTCGGCGAACACTTCGGGCGGCGTCCCCGAGTACCGGAGGATCTCTTCCTTAAAGAGATTATCCGGCAGCGCGTGGATGGGCCGGCGCGCGACGTGGAGGTGCGGGGCGCGGCGCGCGGAGATCAGCAGGTGCAACGGCTGGGGCCCGGCCTGCCGGCGCAGGCGGCGCGTCAGCTCGAAACCGACGAGCGCACCCAGGCTGTGGCCGAAAAAGACGAAGGGCAGATCGAGCGCCGGGAGCAGCGCCGGGGTCATGGCCGCGAGCAGCGCCCCGAGTTCCGTGAAGGGAACCTCGGACAGACGATTCTCACGGCCCGGGAGCTGCACGGCCCAGACCTCCACGGTCTCCGGCACGCGCGCCGGCCACGTGCGGTAGACCGCGCTGCCCCCGCCCGCGTAGGGGAAACAGAAGAGGCGCAGGAGCGCGTCCTCTCTCGGGCGCAGACACCTGAGCCAGCCCGACGACCTCTGTTCCAGCTCTCTGTGTCTCATGGGCCGGCGCTTACGACTCGGCCCCGGCCGCCTGTTCCTCCATCTTCCGGCGCAGGCTGAGCGGCCTCATGTCCGTCCAGACCTCCTCGATGTAGGCGAGGCACTCCGCCTTCGGCCCCGACTTGCCGGCGTCGTTCCAGCCGAGCGCGTTCTCGCGGTCCGCCGGCCAGATCGAGTACTGCTCCTCGTGGTTGACGACGACTTTGTAGATGGTTGTGTCTTCCCGCTCGTCCATGTCTGTGTTCTCCTTCGTGGTGTCGGTTGATGGTTAAGGGTTGTGACTTCTCCACGCGGTCGGGAGAAAGTCTCTGAGCACGAGCCCCGTCTCGTGTTCGCGCGCCAGCCCGCTGACGTACTTGGCGAGGGCGAGGTCCAGCACGCCGAGGCCGAAGGGGCTGAAGACCGTGACGGAATCCGCGGCGTGCGGCGACGCGACAGCGCCGCTCGTGATGTCGGCCAGCGTGCAGCTGATGAAGTCGCGGTGTCCGACCATCTGTTCGGCGAGGTTGACCGAGGTGCGCGCGCGGCACACGTGGTCAACGTCGTCCACGACGTTGACACACTTGAGGATGACTTCGGGCAGCAGGTCGCGCAGTGAGATGTGGAGGATGACGCTGCCCGGCCGGCACGGCTCAAGGCTGTGGACGAAGGGCTCCAGCGCCGTCGTCGCGAAAGAGATCAGCCGGCTCGCGGCCAACGTCTCTTCGAGCCCCCCGGCCGTGACGACCTCGACCCGCGGGGACAGCGCGCGACACTTCTCGGCGAAGAGCGCGGCGTTCTCCGGCTCGCGGTCGTAGAGCGTGAAGGTCTTCAGCGCGGGGAACCGCGCGAGGAGGAAGCGCGCGATCTCGAAGTTGATGAGCCCGCACCCGACGAAGGCGGCGTCGCTCACCTCACGCTCGCCGCACAGGTGCCCGGCCGCCAACGCGGCGCTCGCGGCCGTCCGCTTGGCGCTGATGACGGAGCCCTCAAGGATGGCCTCGGGGTGGCCGGTCCGCGCCGAGTTGAGGATGAAGACGGCCGAGGCGCGATCCATCCCCAGCTCAAGGTTGTTCGGGAACGAGGCTATCCACTTGAGGCCCGCGACCTCGAACCCGTCGCCGAGATAGGCCGGCAGCGCGATGATGCGGTCGCGCGGCTGCTTCGGGAAGGAGAGGAAGAGCGAGTGCGGCAGCGAGCTGTCCTCTTTGCGGTGCGCCTCGTAGGCCGCCCGCACCAGCCCCATAATCTCTTGCTCGCGGCCCCCGAGGAGCGAGGCTATCTCTTCGCCTTTGAGGATGGAAATCCCGCGCTGGTCTTGTGCTTTGTTCACGCTTCGACTCCGACTTGCTGGGCGGCGGCGATGACCGGCAGGGCTCCCCAGTGCTTGAGCACCCACTCGTCCGAATAGATTGTGTCGAGGTAGCGCTCGCCGCGGTCGGGGAAGATCATCGCGCAGGTCGCGCCCGGCGGGAGCTGCGGGGCCATGCGGCGGACGGCCGTCAGGACGGCCCCCGAAGAGCCGCCGACCAGCAGGCTCTCGTGACGCACGAGCTGGCGGCAGGCGACGACGCACTCCCAGTCCGTGACGTGCACGCACCGATGAACCAGCTCGGGGCAGAGCAGCTTCGGGATGATGGCCGAGCCGTGGCCGGGGAGCAGGCGCTTCCGCGGCGGGGACCCGAAGATGGCGCTGCCGGCCGCGTCCACGGCGATGATCTTCGTCCGCGGGCTGTGGTCGAGGGCGTACTCGGCGCAGCCCCTGAGCGTCCCGCACGAGCTGGTCGCGCAGAAGAGGTAGTCAACGCCGTCGTCCAGCTCCTCTAAAATCTCGCGCATGGTGGCGTGGTGCGCGAGCGCGTTATTGGAGTTGGCGTACTGGTTGGGCCAGTAGCTGTTCGGAATCTGCTCGCGGATCGTCTGCACGCGGGCGATGCGGGCCTCCAACAGCTCCCCGCCGAGCGCGTCTTCCTCCGTCACGACGCTGACCTCGGCCCCGAAGGCGCGCAGGATGTCGAGGTTGCTGCGGGTCGTCTTGGTGTCGACGACGCAGATGAAGCGCAGCCCGTAGAAGGCGCAGACCTGCGCCAGCCCGATGCCCAGGTTGCCCGAGCTGGACTCGACGATGGTCGTCTCGGAGTCTATCTCCCCGCTCTCGAAGCCCCGCTCGATGAGCTTCAACGCCGGGCGGTCTTTGAGGCTGCCGCCCGGGTTGAACCCCTCCAACTTCGCGTAGAGGCGGACGTCCACGTCCCCCATGACCCGGCCGAGCCTGACCAGCGGGGTCTTACCGATCAGCGACATGATGTTCTCTATAATCACGACGACAACGACTCCGATCTGAATGCGGTTCTGAATGCGATTCCGAAACGCGGAGAGTGTGTGCCCGAGACCGACGGGCGGACAGGCGGGCCGGACGGCCGCGCGGGGTGACGAAGATTTTCGCGGCTTTAAATTACTGCGGGCCGGCGGCGGCCGTTCGCAGTTGCGGCAGCGTCGAGAGGCCGCTCGGCATGATGAAGCCCGGCGCGTCTCCGGCCGCCGCCAGCGCCGAGGCCAGAGAGTCGTGCGGCTCAAGCCCCATGTGACGAACCACCTCGCGGTCGAGCTTCGAGACCAGCATCAGGCGGAAGCGTTCCGCCTTGCGCCTCAAGCCCCACGCGGTCTGACCGTTGACCTTGTAGTTCTCCATCAGCCTGAGGGCCGTCGCGCGCGAGCCGCCGGGGACGAACCAGTCCAGAAAATCATCGCGGCCCAACCCCTGCGAGCACTCGGCGAGGGCGATCATCGTGCCGCCTTCGGCCAGCAGGTGCGAGGCGTGCTCCATGGCCTTGTGGGATTGAATCAGGTTGAGGTCGCGCGGGGAGCCGCCCGCGCTGACGACTACGAGCGGACGCCGCGACTCGAAGGGCACCGTGTGCGCCGCCGCGTACTCGGCGCAGCCTTGCAGGTGCGCGTCGCGCCAGTGGCCGGCGTAGGCCGCGACGATCTCGTTGTCGCCGTTCAGCACCGTGTTCACCAGGAACGACGGGCCGAAAAGGCTCACGGCCTCGACCATGTCCTCGTGCACCGGGTTGCCCTCCAGACGGCCGGAAGTCACCCCCGCGCGCTTGTCCATCGTTTGCTCGTCGAAAGAGAGTTTGTGGTTGCGCTGGATTGACGGCTCGGCCGCGCAGCCCGGCAGGACGCCCTTGCGCCCGCCAGAGAATCCCGCGAAGTAGTGGAACGTGATGCCGCCGATGACGACGACGTGATCCGCCTCCAGCAGCCTGCGGTTGAGCGCGACGGGCGTGCCGCGGCTCGTCGTGCCGAGCGTGACGCACTCGCCGGGCTCGCTCGCGTGGTGCGCGTGAACCGTGACGCGCGCGGCTAACTCTTCGCCGAGCAGTTGCCGAATCTCCGGCGCGGTCGGCGGGCGGTGGATGCCGCCCCCGACCAGACAGGAGATGCGCTCCGGCGCGACGCCCCGCCCGCGCAGGCGCGCGTAGACTTGTGCGAGCACGCGCTCGACGCCGGCCGCGCGCGTCGCGTCCGGGATAACGCACACGACCCGATCATTCTTACTCACCACGTCCGCGAGCCGCGGCGAGTTGACGGGCGCGTCTATCGCGGCCGAGAGGGCTTCATCCGTCATGGGCTCGGCGTGCGCGTCGCGCGCCGCCAGCACCTCGAAGCGTTGCGGGTCGTAACCGAACTCAATCGTCGCGGCCCCGTATCCGAGCCTGACGACCTCGTCGGTCGCCGCGTCCGGCAGTGCGGCGTGCGCCTGACTCATGGCTTTAGCTCACTTGTTAGTTTTGGCGTGTTGAGGGCAGAGCTACCGCACGTCGGGGGCGGGGCGGAGCGCCGCAAAACCGACTTCAGTCCCGACATGGTAGGGAGATTGAAACTGGCCGGAAGCGCCCGTTTCTTCACGACAGGCTTCCTATCATACATAGCGCCGACTCTCTTTCCAACTCTTTTCGACGCGCGCGAAAAGTCAGGACATTCTGGCCTCCCTCGGCGGGCGCCGTCGGTTCTGATTAAGCGCCTGCTTCTGCCGCCGCGCCCTCTCGTCCACCTTCTCGAAGGTGGGCTCGGCCGTCTCCTCCCGGCCGAGGTAGGCGGCCAGCGCGCCCACGCTCGGATACCTGAAGAGGTCGACGACCGAAAGCTCGCGCTTGAGGACGGCCTGCAACCTCCTGAGCAGTTGGACGAGCAGAAGCGAGTGGCCGCCGAGCGCGAAGAAGTTATCGTGCGCGCCGACCCTCTCGACCCTGAGCACCTCTTGCCAGACCTCCGCGATGGCCTTCTCCGTCTCGGTGCGCGGCGCGACGAACTCCGCGCCGGTCGTCAACTGCGCGGCGCTCAAGCCGGCGAGGGCGCGGCGGTTGACTTTGCCGTGCGGGGTCAGCGGCAGCGCGTCGAGCAGCTTGAAGCTCGAAGGGATCATGTACTCCGGCAGCTTCGGCTGGAGGAAGCCGCGCAGCTCGCCGCCCGTCGGGACGGCGCCCGGCTCCGGCACGACGTAGGCGTCCAGGCGCTTCTCCTGTGACGCGTCGGCCGCGGCGAG
This sequence comes from Pyrinomonadaceae bacterium, assembly GCA_036399155.1. Taxonomy (GTDB): domain Bacteria; phylum Acidobacteriota; class Blastocatellia; order Pyrinomonadales; family Pyrinomonadaceae; genus QHXN01. The sequence continues at coordinate 28,703 of DASWNR010000246.1, read as the reverse complement.
GACGGCGGCCTCGCGCACGCCCGGGTGCTGCGTCAGCACGGACTCGATCTCGCCCAGCTCGATGCGGAAGCCCCTGACCTTGACCTGTTCGTCCGTGCGCCCGATGAACTCGATCTGGCCGTCGGCCATGTAGCGCGCCAGATCGCCCGTCCGGTAGAAGCGCCCGCCGTCGACGGCCACGAACCGCTCGCGCGTCAGCTCGTCGCGGTTCAAGTAGCCGCGCGCCACGCTCGCGCCGCCGAGGTAGATTTCGCCCGCCACGCCGACGGGCACGGGGTTGCCGTGTGCGTCGAGCAGGCGCAACTGCACGTTCCCCAGCGGACGCCCGATTAGGTTGCGCTCAAGCGGCTGCCCGCGCGGCACCTGATAGCTGGTGCAGATGATCGTCCCCTCGGTCGGGCCGTAGAGGACGTGTATCTCCGCGCCCGGGAAAATCTCGCGCATCTGCTCCAACAAATCCGGCGGCACCCAGTCGCCGCCGATGAAGACCTGGCGCAGACGTTCGTAGCCGCCGTCGGCCTCGCCGCCGCGGTGCGCTTCGGCCACCTGCCGCATCAGGCTCGGGACGACGTGCAGCAGCGTCATCTCCTGCAAGCCGCGCGTGAACGCCCCCACGTCGAGCATCGCCTCCGCCGTGTAGAGCACGCTCTTGCCGCCCGAGAGGAGCGGCAGGAAGAGTTCAAACAGAGAGATGTCGAAGGAGAACGAGGCGAGGACGGGCATCACGTCCTCCGGCCCCGCTCCGTGCCGGCGCCGGCTGCACAGGAGCGTGTTGACGAGGTGGCCGTGCTCGACGACGACGGCCTTCGGCCGGCCCGTCGTGCCGGAGGTGTAGATCATGTAAGCCGCCTCGTCGGGGCGGGCGCGCGCGGGCGGGTCGTCCGCGCGCCCGGCGGCGAGGTCGTCTTCGACGCGCTCAAGCTCGACGACGCGCGCCCTTTCGGGCCGCAGCCCCGCGGCCAGAGAGGACTGCGTGAGAATCACCTCCGCGCCCGAGTCTTCGATCATGAAGGCCAGCCGCTCGTCGGGAGTTTGCGCGTCGAGCGGCAGGTAGCACCCGCCCGCCTTCCAGATGGCGAGCAGCCCGACGACCGAAGCCGGCGAGCGCTCGACCAGCAGCGCGACCCGCGTCTCCGGGCCGACGCCGAGACCTTGCAGGAGACGCGCCAGACGGTTGGCACGCGCGTTCAGCTCGCCGTAGCTCAGCTCCTCTTCCCCGAACACAAGCGCCGCGCGCTCGGGCGACTCCGCCGCCTGCGCCTGGAAAAGCTCGTGCACGCGGGTCTCGCGCGGGTAGTCCACGGCCGTCTCGTTCCAGCCGACCAGCAGTTGACGCCGCTCCTCGGGGCTGAGCAGCGGCAGCGAAGAGAGCGGCAGCGAAGGCTGCGCCGCGGCGGCTTCGAGGACGTTCTGGAAGTGGCCGACCATCCGCTTGACCGAAGCGGCGTCGAAGAGGTCTGAGTTGTATTCCACCGTCCCGACCAGACGCGAGCCCGTCGCCACCATGAAGAGTGTGACGTCGAACTTGGAAGTCTCCGGCTCGACATCCACGGGGCTCAGGGTCAACTCGGGGAGGCTCGCCTCCGGCATCGGCGCGTTCTGCAACCCGAAGACGACCTGAAAGATCGGCGCGTAGCTCAGGTCGCGCGGCGGGTTCAATTCCTCCACCAGCTTCTCGAACGGCAAATCCTGGTGCGCGTACGCCCCGAGGCTCGTCTCGCGCACGCGCCCGATCAGCTCCGAGAAACTTTCCGCCGCGCGCAGAGACGTTCGCAGCGGCAGCGTGTTGACGAAGAAGCCGATCAAGCCTTCCAGCTCGGCGCTCGTCCGGCCGGCGACGGGAGTCCCGACGACCAGCTCGGTCTGACCCGTGTAACGCCAGAGGAGTGTCTTGAAGGCCGCGAGCAGAACCATGAAGAGCGTCGCGCCCTCGCGCCGGCTCAAACGTCTGAGCCCCTCGCGCACTTCCCCGCTCACCTCGAAGCCTTCGAGCGCGCCGCGGAAACTCTGCACCGCGGGGCGCGGCCGGCTCGTCGGCAGCTCCAACAGCGGCGGCACGCCCGCCAGTTGCTCGCGCCAGTAGGCGACCTCCGCGGCCATCCCCTCGGCCAGCCAACGGCGCTGCCACACGGCGAAGTCGGCGTACTGCACGGGCAGTTCTTTAAGGGCCGGCGGACGCCCCTCGACCTGCGCCCTGTAGAGTTCCGTCACCTCGCGCACGAGCACGCCCATCGACCAGCCGTCGCTGACGATGTGATGGACGGTGAGGACGATGACGTGCTCCTCCTCGGTCAGACGAATCAGGCACACGCGCAAAAGCCCGCCGGCCTGCAAGTCGAAAGGCGCGACGGCCTCTCCCGCCATGACGCGCCGCGCCTCCGCCTCGCGTTCGTGCGCGGGCCGCTCGCGCAGGTCGTAGAGCCTCGCCACGACCGGGCCGGCGTCCATGATTTCCTGCCGCGGCTCTTCGTCCTCGACCACGAAGCGCGTTCGCAGCGTCTCGTGCCGCCGCGCCAGCTCACCGAGCGCCGCCTCAAACTCCGGCACACGGAGTTGCCCGCTCAGGCGCAGCGCGACCGGGATGTTATAGAGCGAGCTGCCCGGCTCTAACTGATCCAGAAACCATAGGCGCTGTTGCGCGAACGAAAGCGGCAGTCCCGCCTCGCGCCCCGCGGGCAGAAGCGGCGGCCTGACGGCGAAGCCCTGCCCGCGACGCTGCGCGGACTCGATCTGCACGGCCAGCCGCTCAATCGTCGGGGCGTCGAAGATCGCGCGCAAGGGGAGTTCGACTTGCCAGAGGACGCGGATGCGCGAGAGGACTTGCGTCGCCAGCAGCGAGTGTCCGCCGAGCGCGAAGAAGTTGTCGCCGCGCCCGACTCTGGTTTGCCCTAACACCTCGGTCCAAATCTCAGCCAGCAGCTCCTCCGTCATCGAGAGCGGCATGGCCGTGGCCGCGCCGTCGCTCTCGGCCGACGCGAAGACCGGCTCGGGCAGGGCGCGACGGTCGAGCTTGCCGTTCGCCGTGAGCGGCATCTGCGGGAGGAAGACGAAGGCCGCGGGAAGCATGTATTCGGGCACGCGCTCGCGCAGATGCTCGCGCAACTGCGGGCCGAGCCGCTCGACCGTCGCCCAGCGCGAAGGGTCGTTGGCGTGCGCCGCGCCCTTCCGCCGCCCGCCCGCACGCTTTTCCCGCGGCGGGCTCAGCGGCACGACCTTCCGCGCGTCCGAGGTCTTGCGGAAGACCACCGCGAAACTCCCGCCCTCGTCCAACCCGAACGCGCTCACGTTGACCACGTAAGGCAGCTCCCGCTGCAAGGCCCACAGCTCGGCCGGGTCAACCCCGCCGCGCGCGGCCTCCGCCTCTTCGCGCACGGCCTGCCGCAACTCGCCGACCGTCGCGCGCTTATCGAAACCGTCGAGCAGCCGCACGAGCGCGAGGTCTTCCGTGAGCCGCGCGTTCGGGACGTTGGCGAAGCAGAGCAGCTCCGGCGCCTCCTCGCGCAGCACCCGACTCAAGGAGTCCGCGGTCATGCCTTCCGCCTGCCAGTCGCGCCAGACGGCCTCCTCCCCGTCCTCGAACTCGGCGCCCACGCGCAGCACCGCGTCATAGCGAAACTTCGTGAACTCGTTGAGGTGGCGGCCGCCTTTCAGCTCGCAGTGGACGTGTGTGATTTGCGGCAGGCGCGCGGGCAGGTCGAGGAAGAAGTCGGGGGACAGCAGCAGCTCCTTCTCCTGCAAGCTCCGTTTAAGAACCTGCTGGCGGAACTGCGCGACGGTGTGCGACGCGGGCTCTTCGGCCAACTGCACCGAGGCGTGGAAGGCTTCGAGCAGCGGCAGGCTCCGCACCCCGCCGACGAAGACCGCCCCGCGCGGCCGCACCACCCGCAGCGCGCCTTCGACGACGCGCCGCAGGTAATCGCCGCTCGGCAGGTACTGCGAGACTTCGTTGATGACGACCACGTCGAAAGAGTCGGGCGGGATGTCCGCGAAGTCGTCGGCCGCGCGCGCCTCAAGCTTGATCTCGGGCAACGTCTGCCGGCTCTTTTCGATCTGCTGGCCGAGCAGGCGGAGCGCCTCCTTCGAGATGTCCGTCCCGAAGTAGTAGTCGCAGTAAGGGGCGACGCGGAACATGATGAGCCCCGTCCCGCAGCCGACTTCCAGCACGCGCGAAGGCTGCAAGGACAGGATGCGCTGCGCCGCGTCCTCGACCGATTCGAGAATCTCCTCCTCGGGGAAAGGCTGCCCCGTGTAGCTGTTGATCCAGACGCGCAGGCTCACCGCCTCGTCAAGCTCCGAGCGCGCCTGCTCGCTGTACACGTCGTTGTAGACGGCCTGCCAGCTCTCGACCTGCCTCGCCTCGAAATCCGCCGCCGCCGGGGAGGCGTCGTCGCGGTCGGCCGCGCCGCCGAGCGTCGGGACGACGTATGCCACCAGATGCGCGTCGCCCGCCTCGCCCTCGTGGGCCACGACGACCGCCTCGCGCACCTCCGGGTGCTGCGCGAGCGCGGCCTCGATCTCGCCCGGCTCGATGCGGAAGCCTCGCAGCTTGACCTGATTATCGACGCGCCCCAGATACTCGATAGTCCCGCCCGGCAGGAAGCGCGTCGCGTCGCCCGTGCGGTAGAGCCGCGCGCCCGCCTCGCCGCTCAGGGCGTCCGGCACGAAGAGTTCGGCCGTGCGCGCGGGGTCGTGCAGGTAGCCGCGCCCGACGCCGTCGCCGCCCACGTACAGCTCGCCGCGGCAACCCCTTGCGAGCGGCCGCAGGTGCCGGTCGAGGATGTAAAGCTGCGTGTTAATGATGGGCCGCCCGATGGGCATGTGGACGACCTCCGGCGGCGGCGGCTCGGAGGCAACGTGGTGCGTCACGTCGTCCGAGCACTCCGTCGGGCCGTAGGCGTTGAGGACGGGAATGCGCGGGTACAGTTCCAGCCAGCGGCGGCACAGCTCCGGCGGAAGGGCTTCGCCGGTCAGAATCATCCAGCGCAGCGCCTCCAGCGAGAGGCCGCCCGGGCGCACGCCCCCGTCGAGCATTGCGCGCAGCAGAGAGGGCACCGTCTCCAGAATCGTCACCGCGCGCTCTTCGGTCGCTTCCAAAAGGCGCGGCCCGTCGTGCGCCACCTCGTCCGGGAAAACCTCGACCCGGCCGCCGACGAGCAGGGCCGCGAGGAACTGCCACACGGAGATGTCGAAACACTGCGAGGCCGTCTCGGCGACCACGTCGCCGGCCGACAGGTTCAGCTCGTGAACCTTCGCGTAGAGGTGGTTGACCATGCCGCGCTGCTCGATCATGGCCCCCTTCGGCACGCCCGTCGAGCCCGACGTGTAGATGACGTAGGCGAGGTTGCGCGGGCCGCTGCGCGCCGGAAGGTTCTCCGCCGGCGTCTCTTCCGAGAGGGCGGGGGCGATGGGCCGGAACGGCGGGCGCTCGGCCTCCGGCAGCAGTTCGAGCGACTGCGCCAGCGGCCGGTCGAACTCTTCGGCGGCGAGGAGCAGGGACGCCCGGCTCTGCGCGATGATCTGGGCCTGCCGCGCGGGCGGGGCGACGGGGTCGAGCGGCAGGTAGGCCGCGCCGGCTTTGAAGACCGCGATGATGGCCGTCAGCAACTCGACGCCGCGCTCGGCCAGCAAAGCCACGACGCTCTCGGGGCCGACGCCGTCCGCGACCAGCGTGCGCGCCAGAAGGTTCGCGCGCCCGTTCAACTGCCGGTAGCTCAGCTCGCGCCCCGCGCGGCTCACGGCCGCGGCGTCGGGCGTGCGCGCCGCCTGCTCCTCGAAGAGCCGGTGGAAGAGAGAGTCGCGCGGGTATTCGGCGCGCGTCCGGTTCCAGTCGAAGAGCAACTGCTCGCGCTCGGCGCGGCCGAGGAAGTCTATCTCCGCGAGCCGCGCGTCCGGCGACGCGGCGACTGTTTGCAGCAGCGACTTGAGGTGGCCGATGAAGCGTCTGACGGTGCCCGCCTCGAAGAGGCTCGAATCGTATTCAAAAGTCCCGATGAGCCCGCGGTCGGTCTCGATGAGGATGAGCGTCAGGTCGAAGCCCTGCGTGCGGTCGGTCTCGTATTCGAGGATGGAGAGGCCGACGCCCGGCAGGCGTCCGGTCTGCGTGGGCGAGTTCTGCAACGCGAACATCACCTGGAACAAGGGCGAGTAGGAGAGGTTGCGCTCCGGTTGCAGCGCCTCGACCAGCCGCTCGAACGGGAGGGCCTGATGCGCGTGGGATTCGAGCACGTCTTCGCGCACCTGCCGCAGCAGGTCGCGGAAGCTGAGCCGGCCCGAAAGCTGCGAGCTGAAGACGCTCGTGTTGACGAAGAAGCCGATGAGGTTTTCGGTCTCGGCGGTCGTGCGCCCGGAGACGGGGCTGCCGACGGGGATGTCCGACTGCCCCGTGTAGCGGTAGAGCAAAGTCTGTAGGGCCGCGAGCAGCGTCATGAAGAGCGTCGCGCCCTCGCCGCGGCTCAGCGCCTTGAGGGCGTCGGCCAGCGCGCCGTCGAGTTCGACGGTCTCGTGCCCGCCGCGGAAGGTCTGGACGGCCGGGCGCGGGCGATCCCACGGCAGCTCCAACAGCGGCGGCAGCCCCGAAAGGCGGCGCCGCCAGAAGTCCAGATGCTCTTCGACCGACTCGTCCTGCAACCACTCGCGCTGCCAGCGCGCGTAGTCGCCGTACTGAAAACTCAACTCCGCCAGCGGCGACGCCGCGCCGCCGGCGAAGGCGGCGTACAGCGTCCCGACTTCGCGGATGAGGACGCCGCTCGACCAGCCGTCGAAGACGATGTGGTGGACGGTCAGGACGACGACGTGGTCTTCCGCGCCGAGGCGCAGCAGGCGCGCGCGGAAGACCGGCCCCTGTTGCAGGTCGAAGGCGCGGTTGACCTCAAGGCCGATGAGGCGCTGAACCTCCGCCTCGCGCGCCTCCGGCGTCAGGCCCGTGAGATCGTCCGCGGGCAGGGGGAGCGGCTGCGGCGGGAGCACGAGCTGGACGGGCCGGCCCTCGAAGACGGGGAAGCACGTGCGCAGGACTTCGTGACGGCGCACGACCTCGCTCAGGCTGCGTTCGAGCGCCGGCACGTCGAGCGGCCCCTGCAAACGCACCGGCAGCCCGATGACGTTCAGCGCGCCGTCCGGCTCCATCTGCTGAAAGAACCAGAGGCGCTGCTGCCCGAAAGAGAGCGGCGGCAGTCGCCCGAGCAGAAGCTTCCGCTTCTCGGGCGTCATGGCCGCGATGCGCGAGATGAGGTCGTTGACGGAATTTTTCCGCTCGGTAGTGTTCGAGGTCATGTCGTCAGAAGTCGCCCGTCGCGGCGGAATGAAGTCGTTGGGTTTAAGGCGGGACTCGTGGGGAACGCGGAGACGCTAGGGGGCGACGTTCGGCGCGGCGGCGTTCTCCGCGCCCCAGTACCTTTCGACGGCCGTGTGCATGAACATGCTGATGCTGATGGAAAGCTCTCGGGCCGCGACCTGGTGCCACCAGAAGATCGGGATGTAGAGCATCTCGCCCCGTTGCAGCGTGGCCTCGACGGCCTCGGCCTCGGCGAAGCGCGCGTACTGCCCGGCGTCGAAATCGTCGGGGTCGACGGGGCTGGCCCAGCAGGTCGGGTTCAACTCTTTGGCGTAGAGGCGTTCCCACTGTTCGGGGGAGAAAAGCAGGAACCGCTTCGAGCCGTAGAGCTGCGCGTTCAGGTTGTGGTAGTTGTCGTTGTGAATCGTCGAGCGCTGCCCGCCCCCGCCCATCCACAGTCGGAACTCCCCGTAGCGGAGTCCCGGGAAATAGTTCGGGAACTTGAAGAGCGGCTTCAGCGAGCCGAGGTAGCGGGCGACGCCGGGGTGGTCGAAGGGCAGGTTGCCGAGGTAGGGCGGGCGCCGCTGCGCCTGCGCGGGTGCGCTGATTAAATCGATGTACTCGCCCAGCGGCACCTCCCTCTTCGCGCCGCCCTGCCAGAAGTATTGGAACTCGTCGTCGCTCTCGCGCACCGTGACCACGACGGGGCCGAACATGGACTTGATGGCCTCGGGCGTGAGGAGTTTCTGCGCCGGCCAGCGGTCGACGACTCCGGTGACGACCACGGGGCGCGTGTAGTTGGCCGAGGCCGCCCGAAACCCCTCGGGCGAAGGGTTGCTGATTCTCTCGATCTCTCCGCTGATTCTCATCCCGGGCTCCTCCGCCGCTAGATGTCTCGCCGCGTGTACGGGTCGGCCATCGCGAACAGGACGCGGCGCGGGCCCGCGTAAGCCGCGCGCGCGTGCGCCGTCAGCATGTTGTCGAGCATCACGACATCGCCCTGCTGCCAGTCGAACGAGACCAGCTCCTTCAGGTACGCTTCGCGCAGATGCTCCATCACGTCCGGCTCGACCGGCGTGCCGTCGCCGTAGTAGGTGTTGTTGGGCAAGTCCTCTTCGGCGAACGATTCGAGCATCACGTCGCGGATCATCGGCTCCAGCGTCGAGACGTGGAAGAAGGTCAGGTGATTGAACCAGACCTCTTCCCCGCTCGTCGGGTGCGTGGCGACGGCCGGGCGCACCTGCCGCGTCCGCAGGCCGTCGCCCTCCTTCCACTCGACCTCGATGGCGTTGCGCCGGCAGTAGGCTTCGACCTCGCCGCGCTCGGTCGTCTGAAAGACCGTCTGCCAGGAGAGCCCGAACCCGTCGCCGAAGTTTCGGACGTACATCCACTTCTTGCGCCTGAACTTCTCGCGCACCTCGGGCGCGATCCGTCCGAGGACTTTGCGGCAGTCCGCCAGCGGCGTCTCGCCCCCGCGCTGCGCCGGCGTCAGGCAGCAGAAGAAGAGCGTCAGCGGCAGGTGTTGCGAGTAGGAGTGCTCGTTGTGCGGGAAGATTTTCTGGCTCGCCGGGTAGTCGGTCGAGGTGTAGATGTTCGTGCCGACGGCGTGGCGCGGCGACGAGCGCTCGCGGTACTCCATGACCTCGTCCGCCGCCGCCGCCGTGAACCCCGCGAAGTCTTCGACCTCGGCGACGCCGAAGTTGCGCAGCAGGATGGCCCCGTGCCGCAGGAGGCGCTGCCGCAGGAACTCACGATTTTCGAGCGCCCACGCGACGAGGTTCACGCCGCCGCGGCTCGGCTCGACGACCAGCGGCAGCAGGCCGTCGGGCCGCAAACATTTGGCCCTGATGGGCGCGTCCGTCGTCACACTCACAGCCTTCACCTCCCCTTCAAGAGACCGTAATCACCCACGCCTTCGCCGACGGCGTCGGCGGCCCCTGCCGCGAGGGGTAGTAGCCCCCTGTGAGCAGGACTTTGCCGTCCGCGAGCACCGTCACGGAGCCGAAGAAAAACTCGTCGCCCAATTCGCCACGCAGCAGACTGAAAGTCCCGGCCCGCGGGTCGAAGACTTCAACCTTGCTGTTGCCGCCGGCGATTAAGACTCGCCCGTCGGGCAGCAGTGCCGTCGCCGTCGTGTGTTTGAAGCGCGCCTGCTGCATCTCCCGCGCGGGGGAGAATCTCCCCGTCCGCGGGTCGAAGAGTTCGGCCGACGGGCGGCGGCCGCTCCACTCGTTGTTGACGGCCCCGCCCGTCAACAGCACGCGCCCGTCCGCGAGCGCGTTGGCCGCGAACTTGAAGCGCGGCTGGTTCATCTTCAGGGGCGGGGCGAAGGTTCCCGTCGAGGGGTCGTAAATCTCGGCCGTGTCGAGCACCGTCCGTAGGTCGGACGTGCCGCCGCAGACGAGCACGCGACCGTCGGGCAGCGGGGCGGCGGCGACCGAGCCGCGGGGCGTCGTCATGCTCCCGGTGAGCCTGAAAGTCCCGTCGGCCGGATTGTATAGCTCCGCCTCCGCGACGCCGCGGCGGCCGTCGAGCCCGCCGGCCACGAGGACGAGGCCATTCTTGAGCGGCACGAGCGCGTGCCCCTCGCGCCCCTTGACCATCTCGCCCGTGGGGGTGAATCTGCCGGTCGCCGGGTCGTAGATTTCCGCGCTCCGGAGGCTGCCGCTTTCGTTGATGCCGCCGGTCAGCAGCACCCGCCCGTCGCCGAGCAGCAGGGCCACGGGGCCGACGCGCTTGGCGTTCATCCTGCCCGTAGGCTTGAAGCCCCCGGCGCGCGGGTCGTAAAGCTCGGCCGTGTCGAGGTAGACGTTGTCCCTCTGCATCCCGCCCGTGATGAGCACCTGCCCGTTGCGGAGCAGCGTGGAGGTGTGTACGGAGCGCGCGACGCTCATCTGGCTCGCGTCGGCGATGGCGCCGGCGGCCGGCTCGGCGGGGCCGGCCGGCTCGCCGCTGGTCTTCGAGACGCAGCTGAAGAGAGAGAAGGCGGCAAGGGCGACCACGATAGAATGGTACCAAAGTAAGCTCGACGTTTTTAACATTCCAACTTCCTCCCGGATGGCGCGTTCAGTTCCGACAGCCTCAGACTTGGCTGCGCCGCGAGCCGCACCAGAACGTGCCGGTACTCGTCCGACATCCGCGCGGCCGTCTGCTCGGAGAACAACTCACGGTTGTATAGAACCGAGCCGGCGACAGATGGTTGCTCCTCCCAGAGTTTGAAGTACAGGTCGCAGCCGGTCATCTTCTCTTCCGTCTCGACCAGACTAACCTTCAGGCCCGGCAACTCCAAAGCCGCGGCCGCCGAAGTGTTCTTGAAGTCGAAGACCACGCGGAAGAGCGGCTCGCCGCCGCGCACGCCGTAGCTGTCGTACTGCTCTCCGGGGAAGAGTTCTTCGAGCAGCCGTGCGAAGGGCAGCTCCTGATGCTCGTAGGCGGCCAGCGTCGCGTCGCGCGCGCGGGCCAGCAAGTCCGCGCCGCGCGTCTCTTCCGAGAGCCGCAGGCGGAGCAGCGCGAGGTTGACGAAGCTCCCGATCAGGCCCTCGGTCGCCGCCAGAGTCCGCCCCGCCAGCGGGACGCCGACGACGAAATCTCGCCGGCCCGTGCGCGCGTGCAGGAAGGCGGCGAGCGCCGCGACGCCCGCCATGAACAGCGTCACGCCCTCGCGCGCGCAGAGGTTCCTAATCGCCTGCGAAGCCCCCTCGTCGAAGTGCAGGGGCAGGCTCGCGGCGCGTGAAGTCCGCCACGCGGACGGCCGCGGGAAGTCGGTCGGCAGCTCGGGCAGCGGCGGCGCGTCGCGTAACTGAGCGCGGCAGTACTCGACCTGCCGCGCCCACGACTCGCCCCCCGCCAGCTCGCGCTGCCAACGCGCGTAATCGCCGTACTGCGCCGGCAACTCCGGCAGGCTCGGCTCGCCCCCGCGGCAGAAGGCGTCGTAGAGGAGGCCGACCTCGCGCAACAAAACTCCTGTCGACCAGCCGTCGAATATCATGTGATGGGCGCTGAGCAAGATGACGTGCTCCTCCGGGCCGAGCCTCAGCAACTCGGTCCGCCAGAGCGGACCGCGCTCCAGATCGAAACGCTCCTGACCGGCCCGCGCGATGAGGCGCTCGACCTCCGCCCCCCGCCCCGCGTGCTCGGACGCGCTCAGGTCGCGGACGGGCAGGGCGTGCGGCGTCGGCGGCAGCACGACGGGCACGGCGCGGCCGTCGATCTCTGGGAAGATGGTGCGTAAGACCTCGTGACGGCGGGACAGCTCGCCCAGGCTCCGCGCGAGGGCGTCCTGATCGAGCGGGCCGCTGAGCCGCACGGGCAGCGCCGTCACGTTGGCGGCCGCGTCGCGGCGTGACTCCAGTTCGCGCAGGCGCTGCTGGCTGAAGGAGAGCGGCGGGAGTTTTTGCAGCAGCAGCGCGCGCCTCTCCGGCGGCAGCGCGAGGATTCTCGCGGCGAAGTCGTGCGGCCGGCGGCTTTCGTCGGGCATATCGGGGTTCGTCAATCAAAGCTCCGGGCTGAGAACGTCAATCAAAGCCGTGCGCCGCGGTTCGTCATTCGAGGCCCGAGCCGGCGCCGTCGCGTTGGCTCTGACGGCGACGGCGGAGGGCGTCTTTGCGCCTGCTCGCCCATTCTTCGGGAAGCTCCGACGGCTCCTCGGGCGCGGCTTTGTCCTGTAGGAAGCGTGCGAGGGCCCGCACCGTCGGGTGCTCGAAGACGCTGATGAGCGGGAACGTGCGTTCGAGGCTCTTTTGCAGCCTGTCGTGGACGCGAATGATGAGGAACGAGTGGCCGCCCAGCTCGAAGAAGTTGTCGTTGGCGCCGACCTCTTTGACCTGTAGCAGCTCGGACCAGGTCTCGGCGATTAGAGACTCAAGCCGGTTGGCGGGCGGCGCGAAGTCGGTCGCCAGCCCCTCGCGCCCGACGGTCGGCTCGGGCAGCGCGCGCCGGTCTAACTTCCCGTTCGGCGTGCGCGGCAGCGCCGGCACGGGCATCAGGACGGACGGCACCATGTAGTCGGGCAGACGCTCGCGCAGGTACGCGCGCAGCTCGCCGGGCGAGGCCGCGCCGTCTTCGCCGGCCGCGACGTAATAGGCGACGAGGCGCGCGTTGCCGGGCTCGTCCTCGCGGCTGATGACGCCCGCCGCGGCGACGGACGGGTGCGCCGCCAGCGCGGACTCGATCTCGCCCAACTCGATGCGGTAGCCCCTGAGCTTGAGCTGGTTGTCGGCGCGGCCGAGGAATTCGACGTTGCCGTCGGCGAGGAAGCGCCCGAGGTCACCGCTGCGATAGAGCCTCGCGCCGGGCTCGCGGCCGAAGGGGTGCGGGACGAACTTGCCGGCCGTTAAACCGGGACGCAGGTGGTAGCCGCGCGCGACGCCCTCGCCGCCGATGTAGATTTCGCCGGCCACGCCGACGGGCGCGACCTCGCCGTGCTCGTCGAGGATGTAAATCTGTCCGTTCGGTATCGGCCGGCCGATGGGCACGGTGGCCCGCTCCACGCCGTCGCTAAGCTCAAGGGCGGTGCTCCACACCGTCGCCTCGGTCGGGCCGTACTCGTTGAACAGCTTCGCGCGCGGCAGCAGTTCGCCGTGGCGTGTGACGAGCGCGGGCGGGCAAGCCTCGCCCGCGACGATGACCGTCTCAAGCGTCCGCAGCCGCTCGACCTCCGGCTGCTGCAGGAGGAAGGAGTAGAGCGACGGCAGGCAGAGCATGTGCGTCACCTCCTGCTCCTGTATGAGTCCGGTCAGGCCCGCGAGGTCGCGCTCGAAGTCGCGCGACGGCAGCACCAGCGTCCCGCCGCCGCCGAGCGTCCAGAAGATGCCGGCCACCGAGCTGTCGAAGGCGAAGGACGAGAGCAGCAGGAACGACTTGACGGGCTCGCGGTAGAAGAGGTCGCGCGCCGCCGTCGAGTGCACCAGATTGCGGTGCGAGACCATCACGCCCTTCGGCTGCCCCGTCGAGCCCGACGTGTAGATCATGTAGGCCAGATTCTCGCCCGCGAGCGGCGGGGCGGGGTCGCGTGTCGGGGCCTCGGGGCCGGGCGCCCCGTCCCCGTCAATCGCCAACCAGCGCGCCCCCTGCTGCGTGAGGTCGGTTGACAGCTTTTCCTGTGTCAGCGTCAGCGCGAGGCCGGCGTCGCGCGCCATGAACGCGAGGCGCTCGCGCGGGTACTGCGGGTCGAGCGGGACGTAGACGCCGCCGGCCTTGAGAATCGCGACGAGGCCGACCGCCATCTCCAGCGAGCGCTCGACGAGCAGCCCGACCCTGACTTCCGGGCCGACGCCGTGCGCCGCCAGCTTTGAGGCCAGCCGGTTGGCGCGCGCGTTCAACTCCTGATAGGTCAGGCTCTGCCCGCCGAACCTGACGGCGACGGCGTCGGGCCTGCGCCGCGCCTGCTCCTCGAAGAGATGCTGGATGGAGGCGTGTCGCGGATAGTCGGCGGCCGTCCGGTTCCAGTCGAAGAGGATTTGGCGACGCTCGCCCTCGTCGAGCAGGGGCAGGCGTGAGACCGGGGCGTCGGGCTCCACGACGACGGCCCCGAGCACGCGGCGGAAGTGTTTCGTGAACCTTTCGACCGTCTCCTGTTCAAAGAGGTCTGCGTTGTACTCCACCGAGCAGGTCATCGCGCCGCCGACCTCGACCAGCCGGACGGTCAGATCGTACTTGGCCCCCTGGACGGGGATGTCCACGGGGCTGAAGGTGAGGTCGGCCATCTCCAGCGTCCCGATGGGCATGTTGTGCAGCGTGAGCATCACCTGAAAGATTGGGGCGTGGCTCAGCTCGCGTCCCGGGTTCAGCTCCTCGACCAGCTTCTCGAAGGGCACGTCCTGATGCGCGTAAGCGCCGAGACACACCTCCCGCTCCTGCCGCACCAGCTCCGCGAAGCTCGCCCCCGCGCCGACGCGGCTGCGCAGGGCCAGCGTGTTGAGGAAGAAGCCGATGAGCCCTTCGGTCTCGCGGCGGTTGCGCCCGGCGATGGGGCTGCCGACGACGATGTCTTCCTGGCCGCTGTAGCGGTGGAGGAGGATTTTGAGGACGGTCAGGAGCGTCATGAACTGCGTCGCGCCGTGCCGCTGGCTCAGTTCGCGCGCGGACTGTACGAGCCCTGCGTCCCACACCTCGCGCACGACGGCCCCGCGCGCCGTCTGGACGGCCGGGCGCGGCCGGTCGGTCGGCAGTTCAAGGCGCGCGGGCGCGTCGGCCAGTTGGCGACGCCAGTAGTCGAGCTCCGCCGTCAGGCGCTCGCCGCTCATCCACTCGCGCTGCCAGGCGGCGTAGTCGGCGTACTGAATCGGCAGCTCCGCGAGCGGCGCGGCCTCGCCGCGCACGTAAGCCGTGTAGAGTTGATTGACTTCGCTGACGAAGATGGCCGTCGACCAGCCGTCGCAGACGATGTGGTGCATGGTGAGGCAGACGAGGTGGTCTTCGTCTGAGAAGCGCACGGCCAGCGCGCGGAGCAACTGCCCGCCCTGCAAGTCGAAGCCGCGCCGGGCCTCGCGCGCGATGGCCTCGACGGCCGCCGCCTCCGCGGCCTCCGCGTCCAGCTCGCCCACGTCCTCCAACTCCAAGCCGAGCGGCCGCACCTCCTCGACGACCTGCACCGGCCCCGCCTCCTCCAACTCGAAGCGCGAGCGCAGAACCTCGTGGCGCTCGACGATGCGGTTCAGGCTCCACTCAAGCGCCTCCGGCCGCAGCGGGCCGTGGAGGCGTATGGCGAGCTGGACGTTGTAGAGCGAGCCGCCGGGGGCGAGCTGTTCGAGGAACCAGAGACGGTACTGTCCGTACGAGAGGGGCGAGCCGCCGCCCGTCTGTCGGCGCGGCTCAATCGGCGGCAGCGGAGGCTTCTCGCCGCGCCGGCCGGGCCGCTCGTCGAGCCACTGCCCGAGCTGGCGGACGGTCGGCTGCTCGAACAGCGTCCGCAGCTCGATCTCGACGCCCCACACCTCGTGCACGCGCGACATCACCTGCGTCGCCAGCAGCGAGTGGCCGCCCACGTCGAAGAAGCTGTCGTCGAGGCCGATGTCTTCGACCTCAAGGACATCGTGCCAGATGCCGAGCAGCAGTTCTTCGGTGGGGTTGGCCGACTGTTCCGCGCCGTAGACCGCCTCGCCCCAGTCGGGCTCGGGCAGCGCGCGCGTGTCTACTTTGCCGTGCGTCGTCAGCGGCAGGCTCGCGCAGGCCACGAGCTTGGCCGGAATCATGTACGCGGGCAGCCGCGTCTGTAAGAACTGTCGCAGCTCGCGCATGGACGGGGCGGCCTGCCCGTCTTCCGTGACGACGTAGGCGACCAGCCTGTCATGCCCGTACTGGTCTTTCCTCAGCGCGACGCTGGCCTCGCCGACGCCCGCCGACTGCCGCAGGTGGTATTCGATCTCGCCCGGCTCGACGCGGAAGCCGCGCAGCTTGAGCTGTGAGTCGGCGCGCCCCAGGTAGACGAGTTGGCCGTCGGGCAGATAGAGCGCGCGGTCGCCCGTCCGGTAAAGCCGCGCGCCCGCCAGCCCGCTCAACGCGTCGGGGACGAAGCTCGCCGCCGTCAGACCGGGACGCCGCCAGTAGCCGTGCGCCAGCCCGGCCCCGCCGATGTGGAGTTCGCCGGCCACGCCGACCGGCACGGGGTCGCCGAACTCGTCAAGGATGTAGAGCCGCGTGTCGGCGATGGGGCGGCCGATGGGCACCGGCCCGTCGAGGGCCTGCGCGAACGAGACCTCGTGGACGCAGCAGCCGACGACCGTCTCCGTCGGGCCGTACTCGTTGAAGATTTGCGTCTGCGGGAACTCGCGCTGCCACGGCTCGACCATCTCGCCCGTGAGGGCCTCGCCGCCGACGACCAGCGCGCAGCACTGCGCCATCACGCGCCGCTCCGCGACCTGCCGGTTCAGCAGTTGCAGGTGTGAGGGCGTGAGCTTGATTAAGCTGTAGCGGCGCGGGGACGAGAGGGCTTCGAGAAGTCCGTCCACGCCGGGCAGGTCGGGAACCAGCTCGACCGTCCCGCCCGAGATGAGCGCCGGGAAGAGACTCGTCACCGTCAGGTCGAAGCTCAGCGGCGTGTGGACGAGCGTCGCCTCGCCGCCCGCCACCGGGTACGCCTGCCGCGCCCAGAGGAGGTAGTTGAGCAGCCCGCCCTGCGTCACCATCACGCCCTTCGGCCGACCCGTCGAGCCCGACGTGTAGATCATGTAGGCCAGATTGTCCGGCCCCGCCAGCGGCTCCGGGTTCTCGCCGCCCTCGCGCGCGAACTGCTCCCCGTCCGCGTCGAGATACAGCACGCCGTCGAGCCCCTGCGGCACGCGCTCGCGCAACCTCTGCTGCGTGAGGAGCAGCTTGACGCGCGCGTCCTCCAGAACGTCCGACAGCCGCGCCGGCGGCGACTGCGGGTCGAGCGGGACGTACGCGCCGCCGGCCTTCATGACGGCGACGACGGCGACCAGCATCTCGGGCGACCGCTCAAGCAGCAGCCCGACGTTGACATCCGGCCCGACGCCACGCGCGCGCAGGTGGTGCGCCAGCCGATTCGCCCTCTCGTTCAGCCCGCCGTAAGTCAGCCGCAGCTCGCCGTAGGAGACGGCGTGCGCTTCGGGGCTGCGCTCGACCTGCGCCTCGAAGAGCTGCGGGAACAGGCTCGAAGACGCGCGCGCGGCGGCCGTCTGGTTCCACTCGACGAGCATCCGCTCGCGCTCGGACGGCGTGAGCAGCGCCAGCCGCGAGACGGCGACGCCCGGCTGTTCCGCGGCCTGTTCCAGAACTCTCCGGAGGTGGCCGATTAGACGCTCGACCGACTCAGGCTCGAAGAGCTGCTGGTTGTAGAGCGCCGTGACGCTCAGGCCCCCGCCCGCGTCTTCGAATTGCAAGGTCAGGTCGTTACGCAGCTCGGGCAGCGGCGCGTGGATGCCTTCGAGCCGCAGCGCGCTGTCGAAGAACGGCGACCTCTCCAGCGTGCCTTCGCGCTTCATGTCCGCGACGAGCGAGCCGAAGGGGTACCTCTGTCTCCGGTAAGCCTCCGCGAGGGTGGCGCGGACTTGCACGAGGAGCTGCCCGAAGCTCGCCCGCGGGTCTAGCTCGTCGACGACGACGAGCACGTTCGGCGTCACGGCCTCCGGCGACTCGCCTTCGAGCGCGGCCGGGCTGCCGACGGGGATTTTCCTCCGCCCGGAATACTTGAAGAGACAAACCTTGTAGGCCGCGAGCAGCGTGACGTAGAGCAGAGAGGGCGAGCCTTTGGTCAGGGCTTTGAGCCGCGCGTAGAGCGCGCCGGGGAATTCCGCGCGCAGGCTCCCGACCGCGCCCAGGTAGATCGGGTGGCGCGGGTAGTCCAGAGGCAGGAAGGTCTCCTCAAGCTCCCCCGACAGCTTCTCCAGCCAGTAGAGCTTCTCCTCGATTAATTCGGGGTCGTACACCATCGTCTCGTGATTCGCCGCACTCATACTTGCGTCTCCGCGTGCCCTCGGGTCTCGGGCGACAGGCTCCCTGAGAAGAATCTTCAGCCGCGCCCCAGCTCGGCCAGCAGCGGCCCCGCCCCGTACACCTGCCGCAGCGCGACGAGCAGAGCGCGCACGTCCAGGACGATGGCGCGCCCGCGCTCGCCGTCATACAGGTACCGGCCGACGAGGGCGTGCTGGTTCGAGTCGAAGACCATGCCCACCAGCTCGCCGCGCTCGTTGACGACGGGGGAGCCGCTGCTGCCGCCGACCACGTCGTTGGTGGTGACGAAGTTGAAGGGCGTCTCAAGCTTGAGTTCCGCGCGCTTCGAGAGCCAGCGCTCGGGGAGTTGGAAGGGCGACTTGTTGCCCTTCTGCCGCGCCCTCTCGAAGAGCCCCGCGAGGTAAGTGAAGGGCGGTAATTTTTTACCGCCCTCGGAGTAGCCCGCCACCTGCCCGACGCTGAGCCGCAGCGTGAAGTTGGCGTCCGGGTAGCGCCCCTCGCCGAGCAGCTTGTTGAGGGACTGCTCGACGAGCGGGTAGTTCTCACTCTCGACCTCCACGACCTCCGCCTGGTAACGGCGGCGCAGCCGCAGCGCCTCGGCGTCGGCCCAGCGCGCGATGACGATCAGGGGGTCGGTGCTCGCCTCCAGCCCGCGCAGGCCTTCCGCGACCAGACTCTTGCGGAAGTCCACGTCGTCGAGCCGCGTCTGCGACATCAGCTCGGCGGCCCTCTCCGCGGGCGGCTTGCCGGCCAGCGCCAGCTTCACGCCCGGGTGCGCGTCGCCCAGCGCCTCCCTCAAGAGCGCCAGCGAGTTCGCCAGCCTCAGCTCGTCGAACTTGCTCTTCTTCGGCGCGCCCGAGACCACCTGACTTTCGAGGCGGGCGAGGAAGGCGTCGTCGAAGCCCGCGAGGCGTTCCCGCGGGGGCTTGGCCTTCTCCTGCGCCAGCCGCACGTGCTCGCGCGCCGCGCGGAAGAGATTCGTCTCGAAACCCCACGTCTCGTCGAGCATGCGCCGCTCTGCCTCGTAGGTGTTCAAATCCTGGCGGGCCTTTTCGATGGCGGCGAAGGCGCGCTCGAAGCGCTCGCCGCCGGGATGGCCGGCGACCTTCCGGCGCCACGCCTGCTCGCTCCTGCGCCGGCCTTCGAGGACGCCCTTGCGCGTGAGCCCCTGCACGCGGCCCGACAGCGCCTTGAGCGTGTTCTGCGTGTCGAAGATTTGCGTCTGCACGCTCACCGCCTCGGCCTCGCCCAGCGCGCCGAAGGCGCGGAGCGCGGCGAGCTGGCTGTTAAAGCGCTTGATGACGAGCGGCAGCTCGGTGCGCGTCAGGTATTCGAGGTGCGCGGCGGTCAGATACCTCTCCGTCGTCAGCGGGTAGCCGGCGACGATGACGGGCGCGTTCGCCCGCACGCCCCCTTCGGCCGGCGCGAGATGACTCTCCGTGCGCAGCGGCTTGTCGTTCTCGTAGACGCGCAGCAGTGCCGCGTCCATCCAGTACCTCGGGAAGCGGTAGTTGTCCTCGTCGCCGCCGAAGTTGGCGACCTCGCTCTCCGGGATGAAGACGAGCCGCACGTCCCTGTAGACTTTGTAAGAGTGGAGCGTGTGCTTGAGCCCTTTGAAGTGCGAGACCACGTCGCTGGTCAGGCCGTCGGCCTTGTCCCGCTCCTGCACGATGCGGACGCTCTCGCGCCGCCGCGCGTTGTTCGCCTCGCCCGCCGGCATCCCCTCCTTGACCGCGCCGTTGACGCGCGCCGTGACATCCTCCTGCCGTTCGAGGACGCGCACCTCGATCTCGGGCAGCTTCAGCTCCGCGCCCGGCTCGCGCGCGAGGTAGCCGTCGCGCACGTAGTTGTCCTTCGCCGAGCTGATCTTCTGGACGTAGTCCTGCGCGACGTGCTGGTTGGTCAGCAGGAGCCCTTCGGCCGAGACGAAAGCCCCGGTCCCGCCGTTGGCGAGACGCACGGTCGCGCGGCGCAGGCGCTGCAACAGCGCGTCGTCGAGCTTGACGCGGTGGCGCTTCTCGATCTCCCCGACCGGCACGCCGTTGAGCCCCCAGAGCCCCTCGTCCGCCATCGCCGGTGCGGCGGCGAAGAGTTGGACCGCGATCAGCGAGGCGGCGAGTGTTTTCCTGATTGCCATGAGCTTGTCTCCGGTAAATTTTCTGGCTGGAAGGCTTCGGCCCCGCAGCCCGGCGGGCGGGTCAACGTTCGGGCCGCGCGTCACTGTTTGAGCCACGCGTCGCGGAGCCTGAGCTGTTCCGGGGTCGGGTTCGACACTTCGATCACCCTGTAGTCAACGTCACGCAACACGCTGATCGTCATCTCGGTCTGCTTGACCTCCGCGCCGCGCCTGACCTCGACCGGAATCTTCTGGCCCTTGCGGCTCGTCACCAGCTCGCGCACCCCCGCCAGACCGCTCTTGGCGATGTCGAGGTCGCCCAGCTTCAACAGAATGTCGCCGCGCTCCAGTCCCGCGGCGGCGGCGGACGAGCCCGGAGTCACGCCCGACAGCGTGACGCCCTCCGGCTTCTGTTCGAGCCCCAGCCCGAGGCTCGGGCGCTCGTTGACGACCTTCTCCAGCCGGTAGCCGGCGTAACCCAGAATCTCGTCGTAGGGCGGCACCTCCGTCCCCCACACGTGGCGCCTGAAGAAGCCGCGGTAGTCGCGCCCCGTGACCTGATTGACGACGCGGATGAGGTCGTCCGTCGTGTAGCCGCGCCCCTTCTTGTACGACTGCTGGTAGAGCAGGCGCATCACGTCGTCGAGCGAGGCGCGGCTGTCCGTGTCGCGCCGGATGGAGAGGTCGAGCAGCGCCCCGACGATGTGCCCGCCCATGATGTAGGAGTAGTCAGCCGCGAGCGTCCCCTGGTAGCGGACGGCCGCGAGCACGGAGGCGTTCGCCATCGAGAGGTAGGCGCGCGCCGGCCGCCGCTCGATGTCGGTGACGGCCTCGTTGAGCCGCATCATAAAGTCGTCGCGCGTCCCGTAGCGCGCGCGCAGCCGCGTGACGGTCATGTAGTAGCGGGTCACGCCCTCCGCCAGCCACAGGAGCGGCGTCTCGACCTCGCGCGAGTAATCAATCGGCCAGTACTCGGCCGGCCGCATCCGCATCAGGTTCCAGGCGTGGAAGAAGTTATGGTTGGCCGAGGCGAGCAGGCGGGCCGGCTGCGAGTCTTCTTCGTTCGGGCGGACGATGTGCATGTGCGAGTTCATCGTCTGAATCTCGGGGAGCGTGTAGAGCCCGTCGGGCCCCGGCCCCTCGACGCGCTGCTTGAAGATGTAGAAGTAGGTGTACTTGTCGAAGGGGCGCTCGCCGAAGATGGCCGTCTGCACCTTGTCGATGCGGGTCAGGATTTCTATCAACTCGTCGGTGCGGGCCTTGGAGTATTTGCCGGCGGGCGTGGCCGCGAAGTAGCGCGGCTGCCCGTCCACCTCGAACTTCGTGAGGTCGAAGCGGCCGACCATCGTCTGTGAATCGGCGAGCGCGTCGTAGTCGGCCGAGGTGTAAGCCGCCGGGTCGCCGGTCTCCTTCAGCGTCGAGAGGACGGCCCAGCCCGCGGGCACCTCGAACCGCACCGCGGCGGGGAGGTCGCGCCGGTTCTGCACCATCGGGAAGAAGTGTACGCCGGTGAAGAAGCCGAGTTCGCCGTCGAGGTAAGCCTGACTGGCGGAGAGCACCGGCGCGCGGTAGCTGTAAGAGAACCTGACCTCCGGGGCGCGGTTCGCCTCGACCTCCCAGGTCTGCTTGTGTGTCATGAAGAACATCAGAGGGTTGCCGGCCCCGTCCGTGACCTTGAGGTCGAAGATGTTGCTGACGAAAAAGTGGGCCGCGTAGATGCCGTGCCGGTACACGGGCAGCTCCAGACGCAGCCGCGGCGTGTTGACGTTTCTGACGACGGTCGTGGCCCGGTAGACCTGCTCGGCCGGACTCTCGACCTTCACCGTGTACTCGACCCGGAGCTTGGTCCCCCCGGCCTGCGGCGCGGCCTGCGCGCCGGAACAGAGGCAGATGAGGAGGGCGAAGATCGAGGGTAAGAGGCGGCTCTTTTTAATCACGAGGCGTCACCTTTCTATGTTTGTCTGTGCGGCCCGGTCAAGCTGTCTCGGCGCGCGCGTCCTTCACCCGGCCTCGAAGGAGAACTCGTCTGCGGCGAAAGACTTGCCCATCGCGGGGGCGGGGGGGCGCGGCTCAATGCCGGCCGGGAACTCCAGGTCGCGCACGCGCCCGGAGGTGTGCCGGCAGATGGACAACAGCACCGTCCTGAAGTGTTCGAGAAGTTGTTCGCCGGTCTCGTCGGCGAAGAAGCCCTTGTGGTACATCAGGCGGATGAGGGTCTGCTCGCCGGGGACGACCATCAGCATCAGCTCGGCCTGCGGCGGGTCGACGTAGCTGACGTGCGAAATCTTGAGGCTCCACTCGCCGCCGCCGAGCGACTCTTCCACCGGGTAGTTTTCAAAGACGACGAGGCTCTCGAAGAGCCGCCCGCCCCCTCCCACCCCGGCCCACCTCTGCACCTCCTGCAGAGGGCTGTACTCGTACTGCCGCCCCTCGGCCTGCGCCTCCTGCACCCCGCGCAGCCATTCGCCCACCCCCCAGTCGGGCTCGACACGCACCCGCGCCGGCAGGCTGTTGATGAAGAGGCCGACCATCTCGCCCACGCCTTCCAGCTCCGCAGGCCGCCCGCTCACCGTCACCCCGTAGACGGCTTCGCGCTCACCCTTGTGGCGTCCCAGGACTACCGCCCAGGCGCCCTGCACGAGTGTGTTGACGGTGACCTGCATGGCTTGGGCCGCGCGCCGCACGCCCTCGCTCTCCTCCGCCGTCAGCCTCACCTGCCGCTCGCCCGCGCGCTCGATGCCGTCGGTGTGCGGTACGGGGTTGCCGAGTCGGGTCGCGCCCGAGACGCCCGCCAGCGTCCGCTCCCAGTAGCCGCGCGCCGCCGCCATGTCCCGCCGCCCCAGCCACGCGATGTAATCCCGGTAGGGTCGCGCCTCGGGCCATACGGGCGCCGCCCCGCGCCGCAACGACTCGTAGCCGGTCAGCACTTCGCGCATCACGAGCGGCACAGACCAGCCGTCGAGCAGCAGGTGGTGGTGGCTCCAGACGAAGTGATGCAGCCCCTCGCCCAGCCGTATCAGATGCAGCCGCATCAAAGGCGCTCTCGTGATGTCGAAACCGCGCTCGCGGTCTTCGGCGAGGAATTGCGCGAGACGCGAGTCCTGCTCCGGCGCGGGCAGGTCGGCCCAGTCCAGTTCGTTCCAAGTCAGCTCGACGCGCTCGGCCACCACCTGCACGGGACTCTTCAGCCCCTCCCACGCGACCGCAGTCCGCAACACGTCGTGACGCGCGACGACGTGCTCCCAAGCATTTCGCAGGGACGCTACGTCGAGCGCGCCCTCCAGGCGACAACCGATCTGCTCGATGCCCCTGCCGAGAGCCGGCTCGTAGAGGTGGTTGAAGAACATCCCCTGCTGCATCGGCGACAGAGGGTAGATGTCCTCGACGGGTTCGTACTCGCTTCTCAAGCGCGCCAGTTGCCGCGGGTCGAGCCGCGCCAGCGAGAAACGCGGCTCCTCCGTCCCGGCCGCGGCCCGCTCGTCGCCCGCGCCCTCCGTCGCCCCCGCCGCGTGGATGGCCGAAGCCAGAGAGGCGATGTTCGGGTGCGCGAAAATCTGCGCGGGGCGCAGTTGCAGCCCTTGCTGTCGGGCGCGTGCAGTGATTTGCAGGCTGAGGATGGAGTCGCCGCCGAGCTCGAAGAAGTTGTCGAACACCCCGACCTCCGCGACGCCCAGCACTTGCGACCACAGCCCCGCCAGGCTCTCTTCGAGCGCGTTGCGCGGGGCGACGGGCGGCGCGGCGAGCGCGGGCCGCGACTGTTCCGGCGCCGGTAAGGCTTTGCGGTCGACTTTGCCGTTCGGCGTCAGGGGCCACGCGTCGAGGCTCACGAAGGCCGTCGGCAGCATGTAATCGGGCAGACGCTCTTTCAGATAGAGGTGCAGCTCGCTCGTGTCGGGCGGCGCCTGCTCGTCGAGGATGACGTAGGCCACGAGCCGCTTGAGCTCATCCTGTTCCGGCCCCGCGCGCTCGTCGGCGCGCGCCACGACGACGGCCTCGCGGACTCTCTCGTGCCTCATCAGCACGGTCTCTATCTCGCCCAGCTCGATGCGGTAGCCGTGTACCTTGACCTGATTGTCGAGGCGGCCGAGGCATTCGATACGTCCGTCCGGGTGGTAGCGCGCGAGGTCGCCTGTGCGATACAGGCGCGCGCCGCCCGCGCCGCCGAAAGGGTTCGGGATGAACTTCTCGGCCGTGATGTCCGGCCGGTTCCGGTAGCCGCGCGCGAGCCCCTCGCCGCCGATGAGCAGCTCGCCGGGCGCGCCCGCCGGCAGAGGGTTCATCCGCTCGTCAACGATGAAGACCTGCGTGTTGGCAATCGGCCGCCCGATGGCGACCCCGCCCCCCTGCTTCTCAATCCGGTGCACCGTTGACCAGATGGTCGTCTCGGTCGGGCCGTACATGTTCCAGACGCTCGCCCCGCGCGTGAGCAGCTCTTCGGCCAGGTCGAGACTGAGCGCCTCGCCGCCGCAGAGTATTTTCAGACCGGGGTCGCCGGCCCAACCCGCCTCGACCAGCATCCGCCAGGTGGTCGGCGTCGCCTGCATGACGGTGACGCGGTGCTCCTCTAAAGCCTGCGCCAGCGCCACGGCGTCGGTCACGGTTTGACGGCCGACGAGGACGACGCTGCCGCCGGCGAGCAGCGGCAGGTACAACTCCAGCCCCGCGATGTCGAAAGACAGAGAGGTGACGGCCATCAGCGAATCGCCCGCCTCGAAGCCGGGCTCGCGCCGCATGGAATGGAGGAAGTTGATTAAAGCGCCGTGCGAGACCTGCACGCCCTTCGGCCGCCCCGTCGAGCCGGAGGTGTAGATGAGGTAGGCCAGAGACTCGACGCTCACCCGCGACTCGGGCTCGCCCTCGTCGCACGCGCCGACCCGCTCCCACTCCTCCACCACGTCAATGACCCGCGCCCCGCTCTCGTCGGCGAGCCCGCCCGCCACGCCCTTCGTCAACAAGACCGAGAGTCCCGCGTCCTCGATCATGAAGCGCAGGCGCTCGCGCGGATACTCCGGGTCGAGCGGCACGTAAGCCGCGCCCGCCTTCAAGACGGCGAGCAGCGAGACGACCATCTCCGCGGAGCGTTCGAGCAGGACGCCGACCCTCGACTCGGGGCCGACGCCGAGGCCGCGCAGGTAGTGCGCTAACTGGTTGGCGCGCCGGTTCAGTTCGGCGTAGGTAAGACGTTGGGGCGGGCAGACGAGTGCGACGGCCTCGGGCTGCCGCGCGGCTTGCGCGGCGACCCATTCGTGTATCAAGCGCCCGTGCGCGTCGCCGCGCGCGGTGTCGTTCCACTTCAGTAGAAGCTCTTCGCGCTCCGCCTCGTTGAGCGGCGAGAAGTGTTCGTAACGTCCGTGGGGGCGCTCGGCCATCTCCGTGAGGACGTTGAGGTAGTAGCCGCTGATGGCTTCGACCTGCTCGGCGGCCAGCTCTCGCGGCAGGTAGTAGAGGCTGAGCCAGACCTGATCCGTCTCAAGGCTCAGGGCGAAGTTGGCCGTCAGCGTGAAGTTGGTCTCCTCGTAGCCGTCGTATTCGAGCAGCACCTCTTTCATCTCGATCAGGCTCTGGTAGACGTGAAAGTGCGTGAAGTCGAAAGAGGTGTCGAAGAGTTGCGAGCGCCGGACACGCCTCTGTAGCTGGGCCATCGGGTAGCGGCGGTGCGGCAACAGTTCCCGCTCGGCGGCGAAGGCGGCGGCGACCAGCTCTTCCCAGCTCCCGCCGCGCAGGCCGAGGCCGAAGGGCAGCGTGTTCAGGAACAGCCCGAGCACGCGCTCGCCGCCCTCCTCCTCCAGTCGCCCGTTGGCGACCAGCCCGGTCAGCACGTCCGCCTGACCGCTGAGCAGGCTGAGGACGCGCAGGTGCGCCGCCAGCAGCACGCTCTTGAGCGGCGCGCCCGTGGCCTGCGCCAAACGCTTCAAGCCCTGCGTGGTGTGCGGCGACACGGAGACGCTCAACGAGCGGTTGCCCTTCCGCTCCCGCTCACGGTAGCGCGCGGGCCAGCGCGGGACGGTCGTCGCGCTGCTCTCTTTCAGCTTGCCGAGCCAGAACTGCTCGGTCGCCTCGGAGGCGAGCGCCGCCTGCTCCAGCGCGACGAAGTCGCGGTAAGCGAGGCTCGGCGGCGGCGGGGGCGGCGGCGGGGCCGCCTTCAGGCCGACCGCGGCGAAGTAGAGGGAGAACAGCTCGGTGAGCATCGTCGCCACGCTCCAACCGTCAACGATGGCGTGATGCTCGGAGAAGGAGAATTGGAAAGTTTGTTCGCCGCGCAGGTGAATACGGAACCTGATGAGCGGCGGGCGCGACCAGTCGAACGGCGTCGCCTTCTCGGCCTCCTTCCAGCGGAGGATGACCTCCTTCTGCTCCGGCTCGGGGAGGTGCCTGATGTCTTCGACCTGAACGGGCGCGAACACCTCGCGGTGGACGAGTTGCAGCGGCTGGCTGTAGCTGAAGAGGTCGAAGGAGGTGCGCAGCGCCGGGTGACGCGCCAGAACCTGCCCGACGGCCGCCTGCATCTTCTCAAGGTCGAACGGGGCCCGCAGGTGGTAGCTCGTGACGTTGTGATAAGCCGCCGTGCCCTGGTTGAACTCACTGTGAAAGAGCATCCCGGACTGCAACATCGCCAGCGGGTAAGCGTCCTCGACGGAGGCGGGCAGGAGTTCGCGGTCGGCCGCCGAGATCAGCTCGAAGGGTCGGACGCCGCGGGCCGGCGCCTCCTGCCCGTCGCCGCTCGCGGCCAGCTTCGCCAGAGCGTGAATCGTCGGCGACTGGAACAACTGCGGCAGTGTGAAGTCGAGGCCGCGCTTGCGCGCCAGCGAGCGCACCTGAATGCTGCGGATAGAATCGCCGCCGAGGGCGAAGAAGTTGTCGTGGACGCCGACGCGCTCCAGCCTCAAGACCTGCGACCAGATTTCCGCCAGCGCGCGCTCGCCCTCCGTGCTCGGCGCGACGAAGGCTTGCGCCAGCTCGGGCCGGGCCGGGCCGGGCTCGGGCAGCCTGCGCCGGTCAATTTTTCCGTTCGGCGTCAGGGGCATCTCCGGCAGCTCGACGAAGAGGGCCGGGATCATGTATTCCGGCACCCTCGCGCGCAGGTGCTCGCGCAGCTCCTCGACGGCCGGGCCCGGCGCACCGCGCGCCACCAGATAGGCGACGAGCTGCGGGCCGAGCCCCTGACCATCGGACACGCTCACGACCGCCTCGCGGATGCCTTGGTGGGCCGAGAGCGCGGCCTCGATGTCGCCCAGCTCGATGCGGTTGCCGCGCACCTTCACCTGCTGGTCGACGCGCCCGACGTACTCTATCTCGCCGTCGCTCAGGTAGCGGCCCAGGTCGCCCGTGCGGTAGAGGCGCTCGCCCGCGCGCGCGCTGTGCGGGTGCGGGACGAAGCGCTCGGCCGTCAGGGCCGCGCGCCGCCAGTAACCGCGTCCGACGTTCACCCCGCCGATGTAGAGTTCGCCGAGGATGCCCGCCGGCACCGGCTCCATGCGCTCGTCGAGGACGTACATTTGCACGTTGGCAATCGGCCGCCCGATGGGGACGCACGCGCGCCCGCCCGCGCGCACGCAGCGCCAGCGCGTAACGTCCACGGCCGCCTCGGTCGGCCCGTACAGGTTGTCCAATTCCGCGCGCGGCAGAAGTTCCTGCACGCGCTGTTGCAGGCTCGCGCTCAGGGCCTCGCCGCTGCTGATGATCTGGCGGATGCTGTCGCACCGCTCGACCCCGCCCTCTTCGACAAACACCTGAAGCATGGACGGCACGAAGTGCAGCACGGTAACGCCCGTCTCCCGAATCAGGTCTCGCAGGTAGCCGCCGTCCTGATGCCCGCCCGGCTTCGCCAGCACGAGCCGCGCGCCGAACATCAGCGGCCAGAAGAACTCCCAGACCGAAACGTCGAAGCTGAAGGGCGTCTTCTGCAAGACCCTGTCGGCGGGCGTCAACTGGTAAGTCTCCTGCATCCACCAGAGGCGGTTGAGAATCCCCGCGTGTGTGTTCATCGCGCCCTTCGGCCGCCCCGTCGAGCCGGAGGTGTAGATGAGGTATGCCAGCGACTCGACGCTCACCCGCGACTCGGGCTCGCCCTCCTCGCACGCGCCGACCCGCTCCCACTCCTGCTCGACATCAACGACCCGCGCCCCGCACGGCTCGCCGTCTCCGAACAGCGTCGCCTTCGTCAACAAGACGGCCGGCGACGCGTCCTCGATCATGTATCGCAAACGCTCCTGCGGGTAGCCGGGGTCGAGCGGCACGTAAGCCGCGCCGGCCTTGAGCACCGCCAGCAGCGAGACGACCATTTCGGCGGAGCGTTCGAGCAGGACGCCGACCCTCGACTCGGGGCCGACGCCGAGACCCCGCAGGTAATGCGCTAACTGGTTGGCGCGCCGGTTCAGTTCTTGATAAGTCACCTCTGCGGATTCGCAGACGAGCGCGACGGCTTCGGGCTGTCGCGCGGCCCGGGCGGTAATCAACTCGTGTATGTAGAGGTGCCGCGGGTAGGCCGCGTCGGTCGCGTTCCACCCGACTAAAATCTTCTCGCGCTGGGCCGCGTCGAGCAGCGTAATGTCCGCCAACTTCCGGTTCGCGCCGGCCGCCATCTGCGTGACGATGCGCGAGAGGTAATCGAGCAGCGTGTCGACCGTCGCTTCGTCGTATTGCGAGGCGTCGTATTTGAGGCGGACAACGAGGCGGTCTCTCAATTCGGCGACGACCGTCAGCGGATAGTTGGTGTGCTCGGTCAGCCGCACGTCATCAATCTGCAAACTGCCCGCCTGTTCTTCAAGCAAGCTCTCGACCGGGTAGTTTTCAAAGACGACGAGGCTCTCGAAGAGTCGCCCGCCCCCTCCCACCCCGGCCCACCTCTGCACCTCCTGCAGAGGGCTGTACTCGTACTGCCGCCCCTCGGCCTGCGCCTCCTGC
>DASWNR010000245.1:0-4466 GCA_036399155.1 Pyrinomonadaceae bacterium | reverse complement strand
GCCCCCCGCCGTGCGAGAGGATGCGCTCGACGTACTTGGCGATGATGTCCACTTCGAGGTTGACGGGGTCGCCGGGGCGCAGGGTCGAGAGGTTCGTCACCGCCCACGTCTTCGGGATGACGGCGACCTCGAAGTGCTCCTGGTGGAGCGCCGCGATTGTGAGGCTGATGCCCTCGACCGCGACCGAGCCCTTGAAGACGAAGTAGCGCGCGACTTCGGGCGGGAAGCCGACGCGCAGCGTCCAGGAGCCGCCGTGCTCTTCGGCCGAGAGGAAGCGGCCGCGCGCGTCCACGTGCCCCTGCACGATGTGGCCGCCGAGCCGCGTCGAGGGCGTCGCCGCGCGTTCGAGGTTGACGGGCGACCCCGCGCGGAGCTGTCCGAGCGTCGAGCGCTGCAAGGTCTCGCGCGAGCCGTCGGCCGCGAACGAGTCGGCGCGCACGTCCAGCGCCGTCAGGCACACGCCGTTGACGGCTACGGAGTCGCCCTCGCGCGTCCCCTCCGTCACCGCGCGCGCCTCCACCGTCATCCGCACGCCCTCGCCGCGCCGCTCCAAAGACCGCACGCGCCCCAACTCTTCGATGATGCCTGTGAACATGAGTTCGATAAATACGACTTACGGAGAGTGTAGCACCTGCCGGGCGGCGGCACTCAAGTCCCCGCGGGCGTGAGCCCGACCGCGGCGGCGGCGGCCCCGCCCGCCACGCGGCGGCGCGGCAACGCGGCGGCCACGCCCGTCAGCCACGCCTCGAACTCCAGACGCGAGAGTGACGACACGTCGAGCAGGCGCGGCAGCAGCAGCCTCTCGGAGTCGGGCGACGCGTAGCCCACGTCACACGTCACCGCGGAGGTGACGCCCAGCTCTTCGAGCCACGGCAGGAACGAGCCGTCGTAAGACCCGCTCGGGTAGCAGAAGTGCGAGGCCGCGCCCCCGGTCATCGCGCGTATGCACTCGCCGTTGTCTATGATCTCGCGGCGGAAGAGTTCGCGGTCGCGGGGGGTGCGGTGGCGGTGCGTGTGCAGTTGCACGTCAACGCCCGCGTCCGCCAGTTGCCTCCCCTCCTCCGGCTTCAGTATGTGCAGGACGCGCCGCGCCGCGAGTTCCCCGTAGTCGACGCCGAGACGCCCCGCCAGCCGGACGAGCGTCGCGTCCTTCTCCTCGGCCGAGAGCCGCCGCTCGCGCGCGGAGCGCCGCAACAACTCGCACGCGCCCGCACGCCCGGCGGCCGACGAAAGGTCGAGCGTCAGCGGCCGTCCCGCCCACTCTCCGGCGTCGAGGCGGCGTCCCCGCCCTTTCCAGAGCAGGTAAGAGCAGAACGTGTCGAACACGGGGCGGTTGAAGTTCGAGTAGAAAGTCGTCAGGTAGAGCGTTACGGGGAATCCGAACTCGCGGATGACGGGGAACGCCCGCGCGTAGAAGTCATAATGGCCGTCGTCGAACGTGAGGGCGACGCTCCTTTCGGGCAGGTCTCCCGCGTACAGCCGCTCGACCGCCTCGCCCAGCGGCAGCACCGCCGCGCCCGACTCTTCGAGCGCCCGCATCTTCGACCCGAAGCAGTCGGGCGACATGTAGAGCGAGTCGTCCCACAGGTGCTCGTCGTCGAGCGAGACGCCGTGGTAGGCGAGAATCAAAAGCCGGCGCCGCCGCCAGCGACTGTCGCGCACGACGCTGAACGCGCCGAGCGCCCTGAGCGACCGCAGCACAGTCTTTTTTATCCCTTTGAGCATGACTCGGTGTGTCGTGGCGTGCGCGCAGCCCCGTCCGAACGGTCGGGCTGTCCGCGCCCTTTAATGAAGCGGTAGACTTAGGCGTAAGCCTAAACAGAGCGGCGAGTGACGCGGCGGCCTCGTCCGGGCCGGACGAAGCGTCGTTATTAAATAGATACCATAAAAATGCCCTGCGCGGGAAGGGTGCGGGCCGGGCCGGAGCGTGTCGCCTGTGAACAAGAGCCTCGCCTACAAAAATTTGAGTCCGCCCGTGAGAGCATCACGGGCGGACTCGGCGGCAAGCTCCACGGCGTATTCCCCCGGCGGGATTATGAGCCGCCCTCGGAAGCGCTCAAGGCTGAATCTCCCCCGGGACTTCGCCGCCGGGGTGTCGGTCGCGGACGGTCTGGAGCATGCGTTGGAAGACCTCCTCGGCGGATAGCTCTGTGGTGTCGATGACGACGGCGTCGTCGGCGATGCGGAGCGGCGAGTCGTCGCGCGTGGCGTCGCGCAGGTCACGCTCGTTGATGTCGGCGAGCGTCGCCTCGAAGGTCTGGGCGCGGTCGCGCGCGCTCTCCTCGTCGAGCCGGCGGCGCGCGCGAGCCTCGGGCACCGCCGTCAGGAAGAACTTCACGTCGGCCTCGGGGAAGACGACCGTGCCCACGTCGCGCCCGTCGAGCACGCAGCCCTCGCCCGCCTCGCCCAGCTCGCGCTGCCGGCGCACCAGCTCGCGCCGTACGCCCGGCACGGCCGAGACGATTGACGCGACGCGCCCCACGCCCTCGCCGCGTATCTCCTCCGACACGTCGCGCCCGTCGAGGTAGACGCGCAGCGAGTCGGGGTCGCCTTCGAGCCTGACGCGGGCGCGGTGCGCGACCTCGGTCAGCGCGTCGGCGTCCGACTCGTTTACGCCCGCGGCCGAAGCGGCCAGCGCCACGGCGCGGTACATCGCGCCGGTGTCGATGTAGAGCAGCCCGAGCTCGCGCGCCAGACGCCGCCCCAGCGTGGACTTGCCAGCGCCCGAAGGGCCGTCGATGGCGACGATGAAAGGTTTCGTCATAAGTAGTCGGTAGGTAGTAGACAGTAGACAGTAGTCAGCAGAAAAGCTTTCGGTAATCGCATTGTCCGCGTGTCGGTGTCAGTGCCGGCGGGCGGAGCCTACTGACTACTGACTACTTCTTTCAGCGCCCCGAGCGCCGTCTCCACGTCTGCGCGCGACACGTCGTAGTGTGTGACCATGCGTATGGAGGCGCCGAAGCCGGAGCAGAGCACGCCGCGCGTCTCGCGCGCGCGCGCGCAGATTTCGTCGGCCGGGAGCCGCGCGCCCGACACGTCGAAGATGACGATGTTGGTGCGCACGGTCTCGGGGTCGATCTTCACGCCGGGCAGCTCGGCCACGCCTTCGGCGAGCCGGCGCGCGTTGGCGTGGTCTTCGGCGAGCCGCGGCGGCGTCTCTTCGAGCGCGACGAGGCCGGCGGCGGCGAGCACGCCCGCCTGCCGCATCCCGCCGCCGAGGAGCTTGCGCCAGCGGCGCGCCTCGTCGATGAAGCCGCGCCCGCCCAGAAGAATCGAGCCGACGGGCGCGCCCAGCCCCTTCGACAGGCAGAACATCACTGAGTCGGCGGGGCGCGCGAGGGCGGCGACCGATTCGCCGAGCGCCTCGGCCGCGTTGAAGATGCGCGCGCCGTCGAGGTGGACGCGCAGGCCCAGCGCGTGCGCGCCGTCGCAAATCTCTTCGGTGCGCTCGCGCGCGAGCACCGAGCCGCCCGCGAGGTTGTGCGAGTTCTCAAGCGCGACGAGCCCCGTGCGCGCGACGTAGTAGGGCGCGTCGTTGGCGTGAACCGCGGCCTTCACCTCGTCCCAAGTCAGCAGCCCCGTCCCGTCGCCGCTCCTGACGGGTCGGGCGAGCGCGCCCGAGATGGCGGACATCGCGGCCATCTCGTAGTTGTAGATGTGGCCGCGCTCCTCGATGACGACCTCATCGCCGGGGCGCGTGTGGAGCTTGACGGCGATCTGGTTGCCCATCGAGCCGGTGGGGACGAAGAGCGCCGCTTCCTTCTCGAAGATTTCGGCGGCGCGCTCTTGCAGGCGGTTGATTGTCGGGTCTTCGCCGTACACGTCGTCGCCGACCTCTGCCTCGGCCATCGCGCGCCGCATGGCGGGCGTCGGCCGTGTCACGGTGTCGCTGCGAAAGTCGATCATAAGAAGCTGTCGGCTGTTAGCTGTTGGCTGTTGGCTTTTCGCCGGTTACGTTTCGCGTCGCCTTAAGGAAACCCTAACTGCTGATGACAGTCCGGAGCTGATAGCTAACAGCTAGCGGCTCTCAGACGAATGCGGAAAAGACTTCGTTCGAGAGCAGCGCGCCCTCGGGCGTGAGCCGGAGCACGTCGCCGTCGAAGCTCAGGAGGCCGGCCTCGCCGAAGCGCGCGAGGTCTTCGGCGTACTCGGCGCGCACGTCGAGCCGGTAGCGCGCTCGGTGCTCCGCGAGGTCTACGCCGCGCCCGAGCAGCCGCAGCCCGAGGAAGAGCGCCTCGGCGCTCGCGCCGCGCTCGTCCAGCTCGTCGAGCGTGACGACGGCGCGCCCCTCCTCCTCGATTAACTTGACGTAGGCGAGCGCGTCGCGCTCGTTCGACCAGCGCGTCCGCGCCCCGTCGAACGAGTGCGCGGAGCAGCCGAAGCCGAAGTAGGGAGCGCCCGTCCAGTACTTCACGTTGTGACGCGACTCGCGCCCCGGCAGACAGAAGTTGGAAATCTCGTACTGC
>DASWNR010000244.1:0-3195 GCA_036399155.1 Pyrinomonadaceae bacterium | reverse complement strand
AGAGTGGTTGTCAGCAATAGTCGTCAAAAAGCCATCAATTAGCGGGTTACTGATTTCGTTTCTGTAGGGGTTTGGGGGAGCCCCGCAGTTAAAAATCAGTAACCCGCAAATTTGTTTCCGGTTACTCCGTTAACAAAAAAGCGCCGTGAGATTTGGCTCACGGCGCTTTTTTGCTGTCCGCATGAAAGTCCGGGGCGTTCGTCCACGGGTCTTAAAATTCTCACTCTTCCGCCGGCTTGAGCATCTTCGTCGAAGGCGACGGGGTGTTGAGGTCTTCGATGTTGAGCCGCACCATGCCGCCCGCGTCGGTGTATATCTCCTGTTCGGCCTGCCGCGCGCGCCTGCGTAGGAAGAGTCCGCCGCCGATGAGGCCGCCGACGCCGAGGCAGAGCAGGATGGCGAGCCCCGTCGTGATGAGCGTCGTCTTGATGACGCCGCCCATCGTCGAGGTGTAGGCGCGGACTGCTTTCTCCTCCGCGTACGGGTTGTGGCCGAGCCAGCGCACGTCCTTCTCCCACTTCACGCCCGCGACCAGATTCTCCGCCGCCTCCGCGTCCGGCGCGTCGAAGACGAAGACCGCGTAGTTGCCGACGCGCTTGTACGAGGAAGGGGCGGGCTGGCCGGCGGCCTTCAGCTCGGCGATGCGCTGGTTGACGGCGGCGTCGGCGTCGAAGGCGTGCTGCGGCGTGGTGAACTCGACGACGACGAGCAGCGCCCCGCCGTAGTGGGCGGCGACGGCCTCCGCGCCGCCTTCGAGGGCGACGGCGTCGAGCACGGGGCGTCTCCCGGCCGCCGTTTGCAGCGCCGGGAGTGTGACGGCGTAAGCGGCCCGGTCGTATGTCTTCTCCCAGTCGGGCAGGTGCGAGACGAGCACCGGCAGGCCGCTCTCGCCGCCCTCAAGCGTCCCGGCGAAGGCGCGCGCGAAATCGGTCAAAGCCTGCGGGTTGGCCGCGCCCTGGCTCATGTCGCTCACGGCGGCGAAGGCGCGCCCCCTGGCGAAAAGAATCTCCTTCGGGGTCGAGGCGCTCACCGTCCCGACTTCGCCGAGCCTGACGGCCGCCTGCCGCGTAGACCCCGCGCGATGCGTGAAGAGCGAGTAGGCGGCCGACTCGCTGCTCGCGCGGACGAGGTGGACGCCGAAAGACTTGCCGTCGGCGGAGGTGTAGACGCGCCATGCGTCGGACGTAACCTCATAGTCCTCCGGCGGGGTCGTCTCGAAAATTCCCTTCGACGGCCTGACGGGCGCGGACTGCGCGCGGAAAGCGCCGAGCTGTTCGGGGAGAAGTTTGGCCGCCCCGCCGGGCACGGTCTGCGCCGCGGCCGAGGCGCAGAGGAGCAGTACGAGCGACAGCGCGAAAGACAGTTTCGACAGGAACGGAATACGCACGTTTGAACCTTCCCGGCGGAGACGGCGCGTCTCAAGCCCCTACACGCGGGCGCAAAAATCACGCCCCGGTAAAGCGTTTTGATGAGTTAGACAACGGCGCCGTTGTGTTAGTTCCGCCCCGGGAATGATAAGCCGCGCCGAGCGTTCAGCGCCAGCGGCGCAACTCGCGCAGGATGAGGTCTGCGTGGCGGCGCGGGTCGGGGATGTCGCGCAGGACGGTCGCGCCGGCCGCGTCGCTCGCGTTGTCCACGATGACGTTGCCGAAGCGCAGAAGCCGCTGCGGGATGGTCGTCGTCACCGACACGTCCTGGATGTTGCGCAGCGGGATGTTGCGGGTCGTGCGCGAGATGAAGCCCTCGTCGATCTCGATCTTCGCGTCGGTGAGCGTGTAGCTCACGGAGTTGCGCATCAGGTGCTTGTAGGCCGGGAGCAGGAAGACGAGGAGCGAGAGCGGCAGAGAGACGTAGAACGAAATCGTCAGCCACGGCTGCCACGCGAGCAGCGCGATGACGAGGAACGCGCCGAGCGTGGCCAGCGCGTAGCCGAGCTTGACGAAGAGGAGCGTGGGGCGGACTGTGAAGACCGTCTTCTCCTCGACATCGCCCGCGTCGCGCGGGGCGGGCTCGCGGCGCTCGGGCGGCGGCGCGAGCGGGCGTACTTGTAAAGGCTCGACGGGTCGCGGGGGCGGTGTCGGGCGCGGCCGCGGGCTGGCGGCGACGCGCGTCTCTTCGTTCTGGAGGCCGGGCGCGTAGCGCGTCTCCTCCGAGTCGGTGGGCGCGCCGCAGGCGGCGCAGAAGCGCGCGCCCGGCGTCAGGCGCGTGCCGCAGTCTGGACAGTTATCCATCGAGTCCTCACTCCGTCTCACAGAGTTCGCGCAGCGTGTCGAGCAGCTCGACCGCGTCGTAGGGCACTTCGACCACGCCGCGCGCGCCCGCGCCCAAAGCCTCGGCGCGGAGCCCTTCGCGGCCGGCGGGCAGGAGCAGCAGCGTCGGGGGCGCGGCGCCCGCGCGCGACTGCTTGTGTAGACGCCTGAGCATCTCGACGCCGTCCATCTCGCGCAGCTCGTAATCGACGACGAGCGCGTCGGGGCGGTCGATGCGCAGTAGGCTCAGCGCGTGCTGGCCGTCGAAGGCGGCCCGCACCTCGTAGGCGGCCGAGCGCATCAGCAGGTTGACCTGCGCCATCCGCGCCGCGTCCGAGACGACGAGCATCACGCGCCTCAGCCTCCCGCCCGCACGCGCGGCGCCGGCCGGGGCTTTGGCCGAGATGGCCGGGGGTTCGTTCACGATTACTCTCGCCGCCGGGCGACGCTGCTCCGCGTCGCCCGCGTCCGCCACCGCTTCCGCGAAGCCGTAAACGACGACGCGCGCCGCCGAGTTCGCGCCGCGCGCCTCGCCGAGGGCGGCCTCGGCCTGTTCGACCAGACGCTCGACCTCCGTGCCGTGCGCGGGGAAGGACGAGACGCCGACCGAGAGGTCGCCGCCCGCGCCCGCGAACTCTTCGCGGAGACGCGAGAGGGTCGCGCGCGCCGCCGAAGCGTCCGCGCCGGGGAGGTAGACGACGAGCGTCGCCGGCCCGTAGAAGGCGACCGCGTCCACGCGCCGCAGGTTGAGTTTCAGAAAGCCGTGGGCGTCGGCGAGCGCGCCGCCGTCGGCCTCGACGAGCGCGAGCGAGCCTTCCCGTCCGCGCCGCGCGTCCGCGCCGACCGCGTCGAGCAGGAAGAGGAAGTTGTCTATCTCCGAGCGCTGGTCCGCGACCGCCGGCGCGCTGCGGCGGCCCGACCCCGCGCGCCAGAGGAGCGCTTCGAG